>NZ_JBDPMH010000002.1:0-532377 GCF_039871735.1 Plantactinospora sp. B24E8 | reverse complement strand
ATGTGCATTTCCCCGGCCGGGGGGTGGGCGACCCGGGGCCGCCCCAGCCCGCTGCCGTGACGGACTGTGCCGGGGCCTCAGGCAAGAAATGTAGAATGCCCCAGTTAGCCCGATCTGTCGAGGTGAACTCAGACCTTCCGGTACCTCGCCTGGACCACACAGAACCCGGCGAAGGCGGCGATGCCGAGCGCCACCAGGGTGAGCAGGAAGCCGCCGTACGACTGCTCACGCAGCGTGTGCAGGGCGGCGTCCAGTCCTCGGGCCCGGTCCGGGTCGTAGGTCAGCGCGGCGGTCACCACCAGCACGCCGGCGATGCCGTACGCGACCCCCTTGGCGATGTAGCCGGCGACGCCGAGCCGCCGGGCCAGGGTCCGCATCCGGTGGTCCATCTGGCCGGTCCGCAGATGCCGTTCGAACTTCCGCACCCACCCGTACCAGACCAGGCCGGCACCGAGCGCGGCCAGGCCGAGACCGGCCAGCCCGACCAGGGCCCGGCCACCACCGGACTCCATCAGCTTCTCGGTGAGCGCCTGCTGTTTGTCCGCACTGGACGAGTTGGCATGCCGCAGCACCTGGAACGCGGTCCAGGCGAAGTAGAAGTAGACGACGGTACGGCCGACCGAGGTGACCCGCTCCAGGGTCCGCTCGCGGCCCCGGTACTCCCGGTGCCCGGTCGCCGCCTCAAGTGCCTGCCAGATCGCCATCGCGAGCAGGCCGATCCCGATCGCGCCGACCAGGAACCTGCCGAGTGGCTGGGCAGCCAGGGTGCGCAACGCACCCGACTGGTCACCGTCGTCGGAGGGCCGGCCGAACGCGATCTGCAACGCCAGCCAGGCGAAGAGCAGGTGGACGAGCCCGTAGCCGACGAACCCGACCCGGGCGAGGACTTCGAGTGCTCTGCTGTAGGCGGCGCGGTCGGCGCCGGCGTGCACGGTCTGGGTCGCTGACATGGCCAGTCAATGACCGGCCGCGAAGATTTCCAAACGTCCGGACCGAACCGGCCCCGACCCCGCCACCCACGACCCCAGGTCAGCCGGCGTTGCGCCCGATCCGGACCACCACCTGGTCGGCGTCGGCGCTCTGCACGGTGGCGTACATGCCGCCGACCTCGGTGGCCTGCTCGCCAACGGTGAGGGTCAACTGCTCGCCGGCGACCTCGATGGTCACCCGGTCCCCGTCGACGCCGATCAGCTTCGCCTCCACGCCGAGGAAGCTCGCCTGGGCGTCGACGCCCCGGTTGAACGTGACCGTGCAGGCGTCCAGCCCACAGTCGGTGCTGGCGCCGTCGGAACTGCAGCCGGCCAGCAGAGCCGCACCGAGAGCCAGACCGGCGAACAGGCCGGCGACCCGACGGACGGGGGTGATGTGGCGGTACTGGGGAGGATTCGTCACCCCACCAAGGGTACCCAAGGTGATCCAGACGACCATCGGGCCGGATCCGACGGTCGGCCCGCTAGGGTGCCCGACATGCCGTTCGACATCAACCGGGTCCGGGCCGCCTACCCGGCGCTGGACGAGGGATTCACGCACTTCGACGGGGCCGGCGGCAGTCAGGTCGCCGCCGCCGTCGCCGAGGCGGTCGCCGGAACCATGCGCAGCGCGGTGGCCAACCTGACCCCGGCCCACGTTCCCGGGCGGCGCTCCGGCGACCTGGTCGCGGCGGCCCGCCAGGCGGTCGCCGACCTGGTCGGGGGGAACCCGGACGGCGTGGTGTTCGGGCCGAGCGCCACCGCGTTGACGTACACCGTGGCCCGGACGCTGAGTCGACAGTGGCGACCGGGCGACGAGGTGGTGGTCTCCCGACTCGACCACGACTCCAACGTCCGGCCGTGGGTGCAGGCGGCGGAGGCGACCGGCGCGGTGGTCCGCTGGGCCGAGTTCGACCGCGAGACCGGGGAGCTGCCGACCGCACAGTACGCCGAACTCGTCGGTCCGCGTACCCGGCTGGTCGCGCTGACCGCCGCCAGCAACGCGATCGGCACCGTCCCGGAGGTGGCCGGGATCGCCGCCCTCGCGCACCGGGCCGGCGCCCTGGTGTACGTCGACGGCGTGCACGCCACCCCGCACGGTCCCACCGACGTCGCCGCGCTCGGCGCCGACTTCTACGTCACCAGCGCCTACAAGTGGTCCGGCCCACACGTGGCCGCGGTGGTCGCCGACCCGGCCCGGTGGGCGGAGCTGCACCCGGCCAAGCTGCTGCCCTCCCCCGACCGGGTGCCGCAGCGCTTCGAGTTCGGCAGCCTGGGCTGGCCGCTGCTCGCCGGGGTCCGGGCCGCCGTGGACCATCTCGCCGGTCTCGACCCGACGGCGACCGGCGACCGACGGGAACGGCTCCGGGCCGGCCTCGCCGCCGCCCGGGCCCACGAGGACCAGCTCCTCGCCCGGCTGCTCGCCGGCCTGACCGCGCTGCCCGGGATCACCGTGTACGGCGCACCCCGACACCGCTGCCCGACGGTCTCGTTCCGGATCGCCGGACAGGCCCCGGCCGACACCGCCGCCGCGCTCGGCGAACGCGGCATCTGCGTCTCGTCCGGCGACTACTACGCGTACGAGTACTTCACCGCCCTCGGCCTGCGCGACAGCGGCGGCGCGGTCCGGGCCAGCATCTACCACTACAACACCGACGAGGACGTCGACCGGCTGCTGGGCGAACTCGAGCGGCTGACCGTGACCGGGGTCACCGACGGATCCGGTCTGGTACGGGGAGAATCCGTCCGGTGAACACACTGGTCCAAGACAATCCCGCCGAACGCCGCTTCGAGATCCTGATCGACGACAGCCTGGCCGGTTTCGTCGCCTACCGTGTCGCGTCCGGGACCATCGTTCTCGTACACACCGAGGTCGACCCGGGCTACGAGGGCAAGGGCGTCGGCAGCGCCCTGGCCCGGGGCACCCTCGACCAGCTCCGCGAACGGGGCGAACCGGTCCGGGTCACCTGCCCCTTCCTGCTCCGCTTCATCGAACGCCACCCCGAGTACACCTCGGTGGTCACCGACGGCTGAGCGGTCTTCGAGGGTCCCCGGGAAGGCCGGGCGCCGGCTACCGTCGTACCCGTGGCGGAGCCGGGAGTGCGCACGACGGGCCGGACGGGTCGGATGGCGACGGCGGCGGTCGCGGTGCTCGCGGTCGGGGCCGTGGTGGTCGGCGTCGGCCTCTGGCGGGGTTGGTTCGCCGATCCGTCGGTCTCCGACCCGCCACGGGTCCGGGCCGCGAGTGTGCGGACCGTCGTCGGAGACCTGGCGGCCCCCTGGGGGCTGGCCTTCCTGCCGGACGGCTCCGCCCTGGTGACCGAACGGGACAGCCGGCGGATCCTCCGGATCGCCGCCGACCCGTCGGGCGTACACACCGCGACCGAGGTGGCCCGGATCGACGAGGCGACCCCCGAGGGCGAGGGTGGGCTGCTCGGCATCGCGGTCTCCCCCGACCACGCCCGGGACGGCTGGATCTACGTCTACTACACGTCCGCGCGGGACAACCGGATCGCCCGGCTACGCCTCGGCGAGACGCCACAGCCGGTGCTGACCGGCATCCCCCGCGGCTCCCGCACCCACAACGGCGGCCGGATCGGCTTCGGGCCGGACGGTCTGCTGTACGCCGGAACCGGTGACGCCGGTGACCGGGACGCCTCCCAGGACCGGAGCAGTCTGGCCGGCAAGATCCTGCGGATGACCCCGGACGGACTGCCCGCCCCCGGCAACCCGTTTCCCGGCTCGCCGGTCTACAGCTACGGACACCGCAACGTGCAGGGTCTGGGCTGGGCCGCCGACGGCACCCTGTACGCCGCCGAGTTCGGACAGAACCACTACGACGAGCTCAACCGGATCACCGCCGGCGGCAACTACGGCTGGCCGGTGGTGGAGGGCGACTCCTCCGACGACCGGTTCGTCCCGCCGCTGGCCACCTGGGCCACCGACGAGGCGTCGCCGAGCGGGCTGGCGGTGGTCGGCGACCGCGCCTGGCTGGCCTGTCTGCGCGGCCAGCGGCTCTATCGGATCGGCCTCGACGGGCAGCGTCCGGAGTCCCTGCTGACCAGGGAGTACGGCCGCCTCCGGCACGTCGCCGCCGCCCCGGACGGGTCGCTGTGGGTGCTCACCTCGAATCGCGACGGACGTGGCGATCCGCGCGACGGCGACGACCGGATCCTGCGCCTCGTCCCCTGAGCCCACGCGGCGACCGGTGGCGGCGCGGATCGCGTCCACCGGCGCGCCAGCGGCCCCGGGTTCAGATCGCGTGCTCCGGGGCGGGCAGTTCGGCGAACGGGAACCGGAGCCGGAAGTCGGGCCACGGCACGGTGAGTCGCAGGCTCTCCCCGGTCCGGCCGGGTGCCACCCCCAGCGCCGCGATCTCGCCGAGGTCGGTGAGCGAACGCCGGGCCTGTTCCTCGGTGACCCCGGCGGAGCCGGCGAGACTGCGCAGGCTGGTGGTGACCACCCGGCGACGCCACCGCCGACGGGTCCGGGCGGCGAGTCGCCGGATCGCGATCGCCACCAGGACGGCCTGGTCGTCACGCTGCGCACGGACCTCCAACTCGCGCTCCTCCGGCGACAGGGGCAGGACCTCCAGCGGATCGCGGTCGAGTCGGGGCAGCACCCACGGATCGTCGCCGTCGTCGGTCAGCTCGAACAGCCCGAGTTCGGCGAGGCAGAAGAGCAGCTCCCGGACGGTGTGCGGGACCGGCAGGTTGTTCCGGTGACACATCTCGGCGAACAGTTCGATCCGGGTGGCCCGGACCTTGACCATCCAGGCGTAGTGCTCGCGGGCATGCAGTTCGGCGTGTTCGGGATCGCGGCCGGCGCGCCGCCGCCGGGCCCGGGCCACCCACTCCTCCACGCTGCCGGGATCGCACCAGGCGGCCTCGTCCCAGGGCACGACGCCGGACCACGACGAGCGCCGGAACCGGGCCTGACCAGGCACGATGGTCAGATAGACGAAGGCGCAGGGTAGCCACCGGATCCAGGACGGCGTGAGGGGGGCCCGCTGCCAGCGAGGGGTCACCGGAGGACGATACCGCGACTCGGCGTACACGTGGGGGCACCCAAGGTTACCCCGCGCGTTCCGGGAGGCAGCCCGCCCCCGTACGGCGTGGCACACCGCCCCGCTGCCAGGTCAGCCGGCGGTCGACGACAACCACGATCCGATCAGGACGGTGCGGCTCGATCCGGTTCAGCGTGCCGCGACTCCGACGTCGACGGCGGCCCGGCCGGTGAGCACCTCGGCGGCGGCCCGGCCGCCCGCCCAGGACGCCCCGTAGGTGGCCAGATGCACCTGGCCGACCACGGTCTCCGGCACGCCGATCTCGACCACGATCGCGTCGGGGCGACCCGCCAGGACCCGATGTACCGCCGTGGACATCCACTCGTGGCGGTGCAGGTCGCGGACCACCAGCACCAGGGGCCGCCCGTGGGCCGGCACCAGCACCGCGGCCGGCAACCGACCACTGGTGCCGAGTTGGTCCACGCCCAGTTCGTCCGCGGTCAACCGTACGGTCGTGGTGCCGGGCAGCAGGGCGGCCAGCGGCAGGCCGACGCCCCAGGGCGTGTCCGAGCCGGTGGCGATGTTGTCCGGTGGAGCGAACTCCACCACGTGCGCCGGCCCGGCGAGCGGCAGGCCGCTGCCGGCCGTCCCGGACCCGACCGTGAGGCGTACCGCCCGGCGGGCGGCGGCCAGCCCGAGCGGGGAACCGTCCGGACCGGGACCGTCCCAGGCCGACCGTCCGGCCCGCGCGGTACTGCTCCAGGCGGCCAGCTGGCCGACCCGCTTGGCCGCCTCGACCAGCCGCTCCTCCGGCAGGACCCCGGTGGTCACCGCCTCGACGATCGCGTCCCGCAGCCGTTGCGCGTCCGCCTCCTCGGCGTGCTCGCCGCCGACGCAGATCGCGTCGGCGCCGGCGACCAGGGCCCGTACCGCCGCGCCGGTGAAGCCGTACCGGTGGGTGACCGCGCGCATCTCGATCCCGTCGGTGACCACCGCGCCCTGGAAGCCGAGCTCCTCGCGGAGCAGGTCGGTCAGGATCCGCCGACTCAGGGTCGCCGGCCACTCGTCGTCGATCGCCGGGACCAGCAGGTGGCCGGTCATCACCGCCTGTACGCCGGCCCGGATCGCGGCCCGGAACGGCGGCAGTTCGCAGGCCTCGAGCCGGGTACGGGGCACACCGATCCGGGGGATGTCGAGGTGCGAGTCGACGCTGGTGTCACCGTGTCCCGGGAAGTGTTTCGCACAGGCGGCGACCCCGGCGGACTGCAGACCGCGTACCCAGGCCGCGGTGTGTCGGGCCACCAGGCCCGGGTCTGCGCCGAACGAGCGTACGCCGATCACCGGGTTGTCCGGGTCGGCGTTGACGTCGGCGTCCGGGGCGTAGTTCAGGGTGATCCCGGCCGCCGCCAGTTCGGCGCCGAGGTCACGGGCCACCGCCTCGGTGAGGTCGGGGTCGTCCACCGCACCGAGCGCCAGGTTGCCGGGGCGGGAGCTGCCGCGCCGGGATTCGAGTCGGGTGACGTCCCCGGCCTCTTCGTCGATCGCCACCAGCACGTCGGGACGCTCCGCCCGCATCGCGGCGGTGAGCCCGGCCACCTGTTCGTGGTCGATCACGTTGCGAGCGAACAGCACCACCCCGCCGAGCCCCTCACCGAGCCACCGGCGTACCCAGTCCGGCGGGCGGGTGGCCCCCACGAAGCCCGGCTGCAGCACCGCTGCGGCCAGACCGGCCAGGTTGTCTGTGGTTCCGCTCATCCCGCCTGTTCCCCCGCTCTCCACCATGGACGGCCAGCACCCCCCCCGGTCGCGGCGGGTGCTGCCATGGTCACACCGGCTCCGAAAATAGTCAAGAAACCTTCCTATTAATCGGAACGCATCCCTACGTGCGACAGTGCATGCATGCCACACAGCATCTGGGAAGCACCGCACAACATCTGGGAAACCGGTAAGCGGTTCGGCGTGGAACCCCACCGGCTGCTCGCCGCCGACGAGAGCACCTGGTACGACATCCCCGGCGTCCGGATCGTCGGCGCCATCCTCGGCACCGTCCTCCTGGTCGCCGCCATCCGGTCGATGTTCGGACGCGGCCGGTAACCGTCGGTAGCCGCGTCGCCGAAGCCACCGGGGTTCGCACCACGGGGCCAGGTCGAAAGCGGCGCGGGTCGGCCCCGTTTGTGTCCGCCGGCCCCGGGGTACCTGCGGCGACCAATGAAACTCACACCCCTGCCCGCCACCCGGCTCCGGCGCGCCGCCCGGCACCGGTTCGGCTGGCCCACGCTGCGTCCCGAACAGCTCACCGCGATGCGGGCGCTGCTGCGCTGTCGCGACGCCCTCGTCGTACTGCCGACCGGGGCCGGCAAGTCCGCCGTCTACCAGGTGCCGGCGACCCTGCTCCCGGCTCCGACGCTGGTTATCTCCCCGCTGCTCGCCCTGCAGCAGGACCAGATCACCGCGCTCAACGAGCGGGGCCGGCCGGAACTGCGCGCGGTCCGGATCAGCTCCGCGGAGAACGCCGGCCAGCGGGCCGCCGCGCTGGAGAACATCCGGCGGGGCCGGGCCCGGTTCCTGTTCACCACCCCCGAGCAGCTCGCCAACCCGGACCGGCTGGCCGAGATACGCGCACTCCGCCCGGCCCTGGTCGCGGTCGACGAGGCGCACTGCATCTCCGCCTGGGGGCACGACTTCCGCCCTGACTACCTGGCCCTGGGGAAGCTGATCACCCAACTGGGCCGGCCGCCGGTGGTCGCGCTGACCGCGACCGCCTCCCCACCGGTCCGCGACGACATCATCAGCCGCCTCGGCCTGCGCCGACCCCGGATCGTAGTCTCCGGACTGGACCGCCCCAACCTCTTCCTCGAGGCGGCGAACTGCGCCACCGAGGAGCTGCGGTGGCGACGCCTGGTCGCGCTGCTGGAGGCCGAGGGCCGCCCCGGCATCGTCTACGCGCCGACGCGGCGGGCGGCCGAGGAACTCGCCACCCGGCTGACCCGGGCCGGCTTTCCGGCGGAGCACTACCACGGCGGGATGTCGGCCGCTGCCCGCGAGGAACGCCACCAGCGGTTCCTCGCCGACCAGGTACCGGTCATGGTGGCCACCTCGGCGTTCGGGATGGGCATCGACAAACCGAACATCCGCTGGGTGGCGCACATGGCGTTGCCGGACGCGCCGGACAGCTACCTGCAGGAGATCGGCCGGGCCGGCCGGGCCGGCGACAACGCCCGCGCGCTGCTGCTCTGGCGCGCCGAGGACGTCGGACTGCGCCGCTGGTTCACCGGCGGCGCCCCGGATGCGGACCAGTTGCGCGACCTGGCCGCGCTGCTGCGCGACGGTCCACTGTCCCGCACCGCCCTGCGGGACCGGACCGGGCTCGGCGTCCGCCGACTGGGGCAACTGCTCGCCCTGCTGGAGCAGGTCGGTGCCGCGACGACCCTGGCCGACCACCGGTTCGGCAGTCCCCGGTACGCCCCGGTCCCGGCCGACGCGGCGACGGCGGCGATCGCCGAGGCCGAACGGCAGCTCACCGTGCAACGCTCCCGGACCGACATGATGCGCGCGTTCGCGGAAAGCACGGGCTGCCGGGGACAGGTGCTGCTCGCGTACTTCGGGGAACGGCTGCCGGCACCGTGTGGGCACTGCGACAACTGCCACGCCGGCAACGGCGAGCCGCCGGGCGCCGCACCCGCCGTCGACGAGCCGTTCCCGGTCCGCAGCGCGGTCCGGCACCCGGAGTGGGGCCCGGGACTGGTGCTCGGCTACGAGGCGGACAAGATGACCGTGCTCTTCGAGGAGGTGGGCTACAAGACGCTCTCCGTTCCGGTGGTCAGCGCGCACGGCCTGCTCGTGCCGGTCCGGGACTGAAGCACGGTGGCCGGCCCGCCACCCGGCGCGGATCACCGGCGTGCTCCGCAGCACCTCCGGCGTTGCGGATTGCGGTCGGCACGACCGTGCCGTGAGATGTGATGGTTTGCCATCAGTGAAGGAGGGGTTGCCATGACGGAGCAACCGTTGTACACGACCGAGTTCGGATTCACCGACGACGAGTGGGGCCTGCTCGTCGGCCTGCCCCAGTCGGTGCTGACCGCGGCCAGCGCCGCCGAGTCGGACGGCAGCCGTCGGACCAGGTCGGAGAACGCGGCCGGGCTGGAGAGCATCGCCGCCGGGCGAGAGTCGGCCAGTCCGCTGGTCGCCGCCGTCGCCGGGGAACTCGTGGCCCGGGTCGGGGACCCGGAGACGGGTGAGGAACTACCGGTGATCGAGCCCACCGATCCGAAGGCGGTGATCGCCGACGTGCTGGCCCGGGCCGCGAGCGCGGCGAAGCTGCTGGACACCCGCGTCGACGAGGGCGAGGCCGGGGCGTACAAGCACTGGCTGCTCTCCATCGCCGAGCACGTGGTCACCGCCGCCTCGACCGGTGGCGTACTCGGGCTGGGCGGCGAGGAGGTCACCGAGGCCGAGCGGCGATTCCGGGACGAGTTGGCGCACGTACTCAACGACTGAGCCGCCCCTCCACGCGTTTCGGGTGTCGCCGACCGGCGTCTCGTCGGCGCCACCCGGCCGTCCCCGGCGGCGGGTTCTCTCACGCTTCTATTAGTTAACTTTCCAAACAGACATGTTACAGTCACTCTGGTCGATGCGATCGGCCGCTGGCCCCCTGCACCCCAGGAAGGCCCCTGTATCCAGGAAAGGAGTGACGGCATGTCGAGACTCCGCGCCCTGGTCGCACTCGCGGCACTTGTTGTCGCCGGTGGACTCGTGGCGATCATTCCGGCGACCCCGGCGTCAGCGGCCGCCTGCGCGGCGCCGTGGCAGGCCTCGACCGTCTACTGGGGAGGCGACCAGGCCTCCCACGGCGGACGCAACTACCAGGCGAAGTGGTGGACCCAGAACGAGGCGCCGCCCGGCAGCACCGGCGTCTGGCAGGACCTCGGCGCCTGCGACGGCGGCACCACACCGCCCGGCGGAACCTGCAACCACCCGAACTGGGTCGCCGGCACCTGGTACGCCGCCGGGAGCATCGTGCGGTACACCAACGGCCAGTACTACATCGCCGAGCACGAGAACCCGGGCTACGACCCCGTCATCAGCACCTGGTACTGGGAGCCGTACACCTGCAGCGGCCAACCGCCCACCACCCCGCCCCCGACCGGCGGCGGCTTCGTGGTCACCGAGGCCCAGTTCAACCAGATGTTCCCGGGCCGCAACCCGTTCTACACGTACTCCGGCCTGGTCGCCGCCCTCACCGCGTACCCGGCCTTCACCCGGACCGGCAGCAGCACCGTCCAGCGCCAGGAGGCGGCGGCCTTCCTGGCGAACGTCCACCACGAGACCGGTGGACTGGTCCACATCGTGGAGCAGAACACCGCCAACTACCCGCACTACTGTGACCCCGGCCAATCCTACGGCTGCCCCGCCGGACAGGCCGCCTACTACGGGCGCGGGCCGATCCAGCTGAGCTGGAACTTCAACTACAACGCCGCCGGCAACGCCCTCAACCTGCCGCTGTTGACCAACCCGTGGTTGGTGCAGAACGACGCGGCGGTGGCCTGGAAGACCGCCATCTGGTACTGGATGACCCAGAACGGGCCGGGCACCATGACCGCCCACAACGCGATGGTCACCGGTGCCGGCTTCGGCCAGACCATCCGCAGCATCAACGGCTCGATCGAGTGCAACAACGGCAACCCCGCCCAGGTGCAGAGCCGGGTCACCCGCTACCAGCAGTTCGTCGGCATCCTCGGCGTGCCGGCCGGGGCCAACCTCTACTGCTGACCCGCGACCCGTCCCGGCCCCGTCGGAACCGACGGGGCCGGGGCCGTCAGCTCGGCCGGGGACGCCGGAACAGCGGGCCAGGGCTACGGCGTCAGTCGCCGCGCAGCAGCGCGATGACGGCCGGCTCGGCGCGGTCGTCGTGGCTGTCCGCCGGAACACCCGCCAGCGCCCCGTCGTGGAACAGGTCGACCACCCGGGGGTGCACGTAGGAGGCCCGTGCCACCGCCGGGGTGTTGCCGAGCAGCCCCGCCACGTCCCGCATCACCGCCGCCACCGCGCGCCGCCGGCCGGTCGTCGACCGCGGCGGCTCGACCGCCGCCAGGCGGGTCGCCGCGAGTACGGTGGCATGCCAGGTACGGAAGTCCTTGGCGGTCATCTCCCCGCCGCTCGCCGTCCGCAGATAGTCGTTGACCTCGTCGCTGCGTACGTCCCGCCAACTCCGGCCATCCCAGTAGCCGAACAGCCGGGCCGCCGCGCGCCGACGTCGCCGCAACTCCCGCAGCACCCCGCAGAGCCGTGGTTCGTCGATCCGCAACTGCTGCGCGATCCCGCCCTTGGCCGGGAACTCGAAGACCACCGCGTCACCCCGGCACCGGGTGTGCTCCGGACGCAGCGTCGCCACCCCGAACGTCGGCTCGTCACCCACCGCGTACTGGTCGCTGCCGACCCGGAACGTCCCCATGTCCAGCAGTTTCGCGACCGTGGCCAGCACCCGGGGCCGCCGCAGCCCCCGGGTGCCGAGATCGGCGTCGACCTGTTCCCGCAGCACCGGCAACCGGGTCGCCACCTCCAGCACGTGGTCGAACTTCGCCTGGTCGCGCCGGACCCGCCAGAGCGGGTGGTACAGGTACTGCCGCCGGCCGGCCGCGTCGGTGCCGGTGGCCTGGATGTGCCCGGCCGGATCCGGGCAGATCCAGACGTCCCGCCAGGCGGGCGGGATCACCAGCGACCGGAGCCGGTCCACCTCGTCCGGGTCCCGCAGCGGACGGCCACCGATGTCCAGGAAGACCACTCCCCGGCCGTACCGGCGCCGACGGTAGCCCGGCGCGGAGAGGTCGCTACGCCGCAACCGCACGAGTGTCCCGTCCCGCCCGTTCGACCTCGGACGCCGCCGTCAGCACCTCGTCGACCTCGATCGCGGCCAACGCCGGATGGATCCCGGACCACGCCCCGTCCGACTCGGAGCCGTCGACCGGCACCGACCGATCGTGGGCGCCGGTGACCCCGCCGAGGGCCCGGTGCCAGGAACGGTCCGGCGGCGGGCCCCACCGGGCCGACGCGACCGGTCCGAACAACACCACCGAGGGGGTCCGGTACGCGGTCGCCAGGTGCGCCACCCCGGTGTCCGTACTGACCACCAGTCGGCCGTACGCGACCACGGCGGCGAGGTCGACCAGGCTGAGCCGGCCGGCGAGCACGGCGGTGTTCGGCAGCCCGGCCTCGTCGACCACCCGCTCGACCAGGTCACGTTCGGCCGCCGAACCGGTGACCACCACCCGGTGTCCGACCCGGGTGAGCTCCCGGGCCAGCGCGGCGAACCGCACCGGCGACCACCGCCGCTCGGTGCCCTTGCCGCCCGGATGCAGCACCGTCACCCCGACCGGCACCCGGTGCGGCGCCGGTCGACGCAGCGTGAGGTCGTCCGGGTCGGAATCCACGCCGTACCAGCGCAACAGCCGGCACCACCGGTGCACCTCGTGCTCGTCGTCGCGCCACTGCGGGCCGTCCAGGTGCCCGGCCTCCGGACAGGCGAAGGCACAGAGCCGTTCCGCCCCGGCGGCGCCGAGCAACCGGTGCGACTCCGGGCCCCGCCCGTGCAGGTTGACCGCCCAGTACGGGGTCGGTCCCGGCCACCCGTCGACCGGATCGAGCCCCTCGGTGGGCAGCACGTTGTCGACGTCACCGATCAGCTCCGCCAGCGGGGCGAGCCAGTCCGGTGCGGCGACCGACAGGGTGTGCTCCGAAAACGCGGCACGCAACCCCCGCAGCGCCGGCACCGCCGTCGCCAGGTCACCGACCCCGAGCGCCCGCAGCACCAGGATCACGGGTACGACGTCTCCTGGTCGGCGCAGACCACCATCTCCCGGATCGCGCATCCGGGCGGCTGGCGCAGGGCGAACAGGACGGCGGCGGCGACGTCGGCCGGGTTGTTCAGGGCGGCGTCCGGACCGGGACGGTACTGCGCGTCCCGCTCGTCGAAGAACGCGGTCCGCATGCCGCCCGGGATCAGCAGGGTCACCCCGACCACGCCGGCCAGTTCGGCGGCGAGCGCCCGGGTGAAACCGACCACGCCGAACTTCGCCGCGCAGTAGGCGGTGGCGTCCCCGACCGCCTTCACGCCGAGGGTGGAGGCGACGGTGACCACCGTGCCCCGGGAGCGTTCCAGGTAGGGCAGGGCGGCCCGGACCACCGCGGCGGTGGCGAACAGGTCGACGGTGACCACCCGTTCCCAGGTTTCGGCCGGCACCTCGGCCAGCCGCCCCGGCACGTCGACCCCGGCCGCCGTCACCACCCCGGTCAGTCCGCCGGACCGTTCGGCGAGTTCCCGGGTCGCCTCCTCGGCGGCCCGGGTGTCGGCCAGGTCGCAGGCGACCCACGGCACCTGCACGCTCGGCGCCTGCCGGTCCAGTACGCAGGGCCGGGCGCCGGCGGCGGCGAGCGCGGTGACCACCGCCGCCCCGAGACCGCTGGATCCGCCGGTGACCAGGACCGCCCCGCCGGGCGGCACCCCGGCGCCGGTGGCCGCTCCGGTGGCCGATCCGCCGCCGGACAGCTCGCCGCTCACCGGGCACCGCCCACCGGCCGGCCGGCCACCCGGGCCGCCGCGATCATCCGGGTCGTCGACCGCCCGTCGAGGTACGGCACCACCACGGTGTAGCCGCCCCACCGGCGCAGGATGTCCGCCTCCGGCAGGTCGGGGCCGTCGCCGCCGGTGCCGTAGTCGCCGCCCTTGACCCAGACGTCCGGACGCAACCAGGAGAGCACGGCGTGCGGAGTCGACTCGTCGAAGACCACCACCGCGTCCACGCAGCCCAGGGCGGCCAGCAGCCGGGCCCGGTCGGCGTGCCGGACCAGCGGGCGCTGCGGTCCCTTCAACCCGGCCACACTGTCGTCCGAGTTGACGCAGACCACCAGGCAGTCGCCGAGTTGGCGGGCCGCCTCCAGGGTCGCCACGTGCCCGGCGTGCAGCAGGTCGAAGCAGCCGCCGGTGGCGACCACGGTGCCGCCGGCCGCCCGGACCCGGGCGACCACGTCGCCGGCCGCCCGGGCACCGATCCGGTCACTCCAGTCCACCGCCGCGATCGGCACCGTGCCGCGACCGGCGGCGGCCCCGCCGTCCCGGACGACCCGCCCGATCGGCGGCGCCGCGGCCGGCGGAAGTCCACTGCCGGCGACCGACGGAGGCGCGGCCAGCACCGGCACCGCGGTCGCCGCCCCACCACCGGCCACGTACCCGGACGCCTCGACGACGGCCCGCTGCACCGCCTCGGAGACCAGCGCCCCCTCGGCCAGGGCCAGGGTCGCGGTGGCGGCGAACCGGTCACCGGCCCCGCAGGTGTCGCCGTCGGCGCAGGCCGGAGCCGGGACCATCAGCGGGGTCGAGCCGGCGTGCCGGAGCAGCGCACCGTCCCCGCCGAGCGTCACCGCCACCGCGGCGGCCCGCCACCGTTCCCGCAGCGCCTGCGCGCTCCGGGAGGCGACCGTCAGCCGCGAGCCACCCGGCGCCACCCCGCCGAGTTCCCGGGCCTCCCCCTCGTTCGGGGTGGCCAGCCGCACCCCGGGCACCGCCGCCGGGCCCCGCGGATGCGGATCCCAGACGATCGGTGCCGTCGTCGTGGCCAGCGCCGACCGCAGGGTCGGATGCCGGGCCACCCCCCGGCCGTAGTCGCTGACCAGGATCGCCGCCGCCCCGGCCAGCAACTCCAGTACGGCGTCCGCCGGCTCGCCGGGTGGACCCGCCGGTCCGCCCCGGTCGTGCCGCAGCAGCACCCGCCCCCGGGTCCGGAGCCGGATCTTCTCCGGCGTGGCGCCCGGCAACGGCAGCCCGTAGACCTGTACCCCGGCCGCGGTGAGCAGCTGGCTCAGCCGGGCCCCGCCCTCGTCGTCGGCGAGCCCGGTGACGAGCGCGACCTCGAACCCGCGGTTGGCGGCGAAGAGCGCGGCCAGCCCCGCCCCGCCCGGCCGGTCCACACTGGTGTTCTCGTCCAGCACCGGCACCGGCGAATCCGGACAGAGCCGGTTCACCACTCCCTCGACGTCCCGGTCGAGCAGCGTGTCGCCGACGACCACCACTGTCCCGGTCACCGCTCCTCCTCGCTCCCGCCCGGGGCGACGTCGCCCAGGTCGATTCCGCCCGGCACCCGTAACACGAGTTCGTCCTCCACTCCGGACGGTCGTACCGGCGTCGGCTCGGGGGGCGGTACGTTGCCCGCCGCCGCGTCCACGCCCGGACGTCCGGCCGGTTCGGTCGCCGCTGCGGCACCGGTGTACGCGGCGACCGGCGGGCGCTGACCGGCGGCGTACCCGCCGGTCGGGCCGAGCAGCACCGGCAGGTGCGCGTCGACGTAGCCGCAGAGCACGTGCGCCGAGACCAGGTGCAGTTCCTGCACCACCTGACTGTCCGGCGAGGGCACCGCCAGGACGTCGGTGCAGGCGTCGGCGAGCGGGTTCGGGGTCGGGCCGGTGAACGCCCAGCACCGCAGGCCGATCTCCCGGCCGGCGCGGGCGGCCCGGACCAGGTTGGCGCTGCGGCCGCTGGTGGAGAGCAGCAGCAGGATGTCGCCGGGGCGGCCGTGCGCCCGTACCTGACGGGCGAAGACCTCGTCGAAGCCGTAGTCGTTGCCGAGCGCGGTGAGCGAGGAGGTCTCCGCGCAGAGCGCGATCGCCGACAACGGGGCCCGGTCGTCGCGCAGCTTGCCGACGAGTTCGGCGGCCAGGTGCTGAGCCTCGGCCGCGCTGCCGCCGTTGCCGGCGACCAGCAGCCGGCCGCCGCCGGCCAGCAGCCGGGCCAGTTCGTCACCCCAGCGCCCCAGCCGGCCGGCCACCGAGCGGTACGGCAACAGTGCCGAGGCGAGTCCGGCGAGGTGACCGTCGAGCAGCTCGGTCGAGGTCGTCCCGGTCATCCGGCGACCACCCCACTCGGCCGCCGCACCTCGCTGACCGCCGTGTAGACGGCGCCGATCTGGTCGGCGGTACGACTCCACGAGTACTCGCGATGGGCCCGGTCCAGGGCCGCCCGGGCGTAGCCGTACCGGCGTACCCGGTCGGCGAGCAGGTCCCGGACGGCGGCGCCGAGCGCGGCCGGATCACGGGGCGGCACCAGGTCACCGGTCCGGCCGGGTACGACGGTGTCGGTGAGTCCGCCGACGGCGGTGCCGACCACCGGCACCCCGCAGGCCATCGCCTCCAGTGGGGTGAGCCCGAACGGCTCGTACCAGGGGGCGGCGACCAGTACGTCCGCCGAGCGGTACCAGTACGGCATCTCCTCGCGCGGCACCGCGCCGATCAGCCGTACCCGGTCGGCGACCCCGACCTCGTCGGCGAGCGCCCGCAGCCGCCGCACCTGCGGGTCGGTGTCGACCTCGCCCGGTGGTGGCCCGCCGACGACCACGCACTCCGCGTCCGGGATCATCGGCATCGCGCGGATCAGGTCCTGGTAGCCCTTCCGTTCCACCAGCCGGCCCACGGTGAGGATTCGGGGCCGGCCCGGGGTACGCGGCACCGCCGGCCCCTCCGGGGAGAAGGTCCGGTTGTTGACCCCGGACGGGATCACCGTCATCCGGTCCAGCGGTACCCCCATCCGGACCAGTTCCCGGACCTCGTCCTGGCTCTGTGCGATGACCCGGTCGACCGCCCGGCCGAGCGCCCGCTCGTAGCCGACCCGGCGGGCCGGGCTGGTGTCCGCGGCGCCCTGGTGCCGCCGCTTCACCGTGCCCAACGCGTGGTACGTCTGCACCACCGGCACCCCGGTCTGCCGGCCGGCCGCGATGCCGGCCAGCCCGCTCATCCAGAAGTGCGCGTGCACCACGTCGGGGGTCCAGTCGTCGGCGCGCCAGCGCTCGACGAGCCACCGGCTGAACTCCTTCATGTGTGGCAGCAGTTCGTCCTTGGCGATCGGCTCCGGCGGGCCGGCCGGTACGTGCACGACGTCGACCGCGTCCGCCATCCGGACCGTGCCCGGCAGCTCGGTACCGTCCCGGCGGGTGTAGACCCGGACGTCGTGGCCGGCGGCGGCGAGTGCCGTGGAGAGCTCGGCGACGTGGGTGTTCTGGCCGCCGGCGTCCTCCCCGCCGAGTACCGCGAGCGGGCTGGCGTGCTCGGAGATCATCGCTACGCGCATACTTCCTCCTCCAGCAACCGGTCCCAGTCCGCCAGGAACCGGTCCAGGCCGTACCGGGCCTGCGCGGCCTCGCGGGCCCCGACGCCGAGCCGGTGGGCGTCCCCCGGTTCGGCGATGAGCCGCCGGGCGGCCCCGGTGAGGGTCTCGACCCGGGTGGCCAGCACCCCGGCCTCCGGCGGTACGGCGGCGACCGCCTCGGTCGCGGCGAGCACGACCACCGGCATCCCCATCGCCATCGCCTCGATCAGGCTCAGCCCGAGCGAGGTCCACCGACACAGGTGCAGGTACGCCCGCCGCCGGGCGATCTCCGCCTGCATCCGGCTCTGCGGCAGGTCGTCGTAGACGGCCAGCCGGTCGGCCGGCAGTCCGAGCCGGTCCGGCAGCCCGGCGACGCCCATCCCGAAGACGTCGAGCGGGGCGATCTCGGCGAACAGCGGCAGCAGGTCGGTGCCGGTCACCCGCCAGCGGCGTACCGGTTCGTTGACCACCACGGCGAGCCGGGGCAGCTCACCGGTGTAGGTCGCGGTCGGCGCCACGATGCCGTGCTCGACGACGGTGGTCCGGGTGGTTCCGGTGTCCCAGAACAGCGCGTTGAAGTGGGTGACGTGGGCGATCAGCAGGTCGTCGCGGTCGGCCAGCGGGTGCCGGCTGTTCGGCACGTTCCCCTCTTTCGGGGTGTTGTGCTCGACGAAGATCGCCGGTACGTCCCGACCGATCCGCCGGCCGAGCCAGCGCTCGGCGAGGTCGATCTCCTCGGGTCGTTGCAGGATCACCAGGTCGACGTCGGTGTCGGCGAGCGCCTCCGGGCTGACCTCGTCGACGGTGTCCGGCCACTGGTAGGTCCGGGCCCGGCCCAGTCCGTACGGGCCCCGGTCGGGGGTGACCGGGACGAGGTAGCGGTGCTTGCCGTGCACGAAGGCGGTGGTCCAGGAGCCGTGCACGTGCCAGAGCAGGATGTTCACCGCCCCACCTCCTTGAGGCCGGCCGACACGTTGGCCAGCGCCGGTCCACCGGCCGCGCCGCCCGCGACCGCACCGGCCGCGCCACCGACTGCGGGGCCGGCGGCCGTACCGGTGACGGCGGCGGTGAGCGGACCGGCCGCCCCGACCGGCGTACCCGGGTCGGGTCGCCGGCTGAGGAGACCGACCGCCGCCACCACCTGACGTGGTGCGATGTCGGACAGGCACGGGTGTCCGGGCACCGGGCAGCTGGTGGCCCGGGTGTGCCGGCAGCCGGCGTCGGCGGCGCCGAGCCGTACCGTCGGTACCCGGTAGGGCCCCCACTGTCCGAACGGGACGGTGGGGGCGAAGAGGCTGACCACGGGGACCCCGACCGCCGCCGCGAGGTGCGCCGGGCCGGTGTTGCCGACCACCAGACAGTCGGCCCGGCTGATGATCGCCGCGAGGCCGGCCAGGGAGGTCTGCCCGCCGAGGTCGACGCCGCGACGGCCGGCGACCCGGGCGGTCAGGGCGTCCTCGCCGGGACCACCGGTCACCACCACCCGGTGACCGGCGTCGGCCAGCGTCTCGACGATCTCCGCACAGAGGTCGGGCGGGCAGGCCCGGGCCGGCACCGACGAGCCGGGGTGCAGCACGACGTAGCCGGGCGCGGGCAGTCGCGCGCCGTCGCCGGGTGGGCCGATCCGGTCGGTACGCAGTCGCAGCAGTGGTTCGTCGTCGACCGGCAACCGGAACCCCGCGGCCGCGGCCAGCGACAACGCCCGTTCGGCCTCGGGCACCCCCGCCGGCACCCGGTGCCGGACGTCCAGCAGCGAGCCGGGATAGTCGTCGCTGATCGCCGAGATCCGCGCCACCCCGGCCATCCGCAGCAGCAGCGCCAGGGGCAGCGCGGACTGGTGGAAGGAGGTGAACAGGACCGCCTCGTCCGCGCCGACCCGGGCCAGTCGTTCGACCAGGCGGGCCAGCTCCCCGGCGTCGACCGGGCCGGGCCGGGGATCGATCCAGGGCAGCCGCCACTCGACCAGTTCGTCCACGCCGGGCAGCAGTTCGGCCGCGGCCCGGCCACGAGGGCCGCAGAGCAGCACCACCCGGTCGGCACCGGCCGCCACCGCCCGGATCGCCGGCCCGGTGACCAGCACGTCCCCGACCGAATCGGAGCGGGCGACCAGGACACACCGGCGACGCCCGGCAGATCCGGTCGGAGCCGCTCGGTCGGCGAGACCCGCGACCGACGACTGCTCGTCGACCCCCAGCCGGTGACGGCGGAGGATCAGGTCCACCGCCGTGGTCAGGTCGCCGGTCACGGCCGGCGCCGCGGCCACCTCCTCGGCCCGGGTCACCGCGGTCGGGACCAGGACCGCGCCGGCACCGGCGGCACCCGCCGCCGTCATGTCCGCGCCGATGTCGCCGACCAGCACGCAGCGGGTGGGCCAGGTGCCCAGCGCCTCCGCCGCCGCCTCGACCAGGCCCGGCGCGGGCTTGCGGCAGCGGCAGCCGACGGCGTCGACCGCCGGGGCGTGCGGACAGATCTGCCAGGTGTCGAACTTCCCGAGGAGTTCCTCGACCCGGGCGTTCACCCGGACCAGGTCGGCGGCGGTGAACCGGCCACGGGCGATGCCGGACTGGTTGGTCACCACACCCAACCGCAGCCCGGCGGCGCGCAACCGGTCGAGCGCCTCGCGGGCGCCGGGCATCGGGCGCACCCGCGCCGGATCACCGTTGTACGGCACGTCCTCGATCAACGTGCCGTCCCGGTCGAACAGCACCGCGTCGAACAGCCCGGGTCGGACCCGCACCTCGTCAGGGCCACCGCGCGGTGCCCCTGACCTGCGCTGATGCGGGTCGACCTGGTCGTTGCGCACGGCGGCGGGTTCCCGTGGGCAGGAGGAGTAAACATCAATCCGACGGTGCGGCGGACCGGGCCCGCGCCGTACCGGGTTCCCGCGTGGTTACCCGGGACGCCCGGCGGCTACCGCCGCCGTCGCCGGCAATCCGCGTCGTCCGCGACGGGCTGCGACAGTCACCGCAACCGACGACGCATCGTCACCGCCACGGGCCACGGCTCGCCACCGCGGCGGCTGCGCATCGTCACCGCGGCCGGGAATTGTCACAGGATCCTTGCGGTGTGCGGCCGGAACGGGCTCAGACGGCGCCTTTCGCCATGATGACGACTGATTTGTTGCCGTTGGCCCGTGTTGTAGCACGCGCTCCATGTCACGTTACGCTTTGCCCCTGACCGCTGTCGGCCAACCGAGGATGCCCCGATGATCGAACCCGTGGAGCTGCCATCTCCCTGGCGGGATGCTCGCCTGACCGTCGTCGTGCCCACCTACAACGAGGCGGGGAACCTCCCTGTGCTGGTCGAGCGCCTGCTGGCCCTCCCCCTGCCGGGACTGAGCATCCTCATCGCCGACGACAACTCACCCGACGGCACCGGCGAGGTGGCGGACAAACTCGCCGTCGAACATCCCGAGCGGATCCACGTCGTGCACCGCGCCGGCAAGGAGGGACTCGGACGGGCGTACGTCGACGGCATCGGCCGGGCGCTGGAGGCCGGTGCGGACTACGTCGCGCAGATGGACGCCGACCTCTCCCACCCGCCGGAGGCGCTGCCCGGCATGCTCGGCGCGCTGCTGTCCACCCGGGCCGGTGTGGTGATCGGCTCACGTTACGTACCCGGTGGTGAACTCGACCAGGCGTGGCCGCTGTACCGGCGGGCGCTGAGCGGCTGGGCCAACTTCTACGTGCACACCCTGCTGCAGGTACGGATCCGCGACCTCACCGCCGGTTTCAAGATCTGGCGGGCGGACGCCCTGCGGGACATCGGACTGGACCGGGTCCAGTCGAACGGCTACAGCTTCCAGGTCGAGATGCACTACCTGGCCACGAAGCTCGGGCACACCATCCTCGAGGTGCCGATCCACTTCCAGGAACGCCACGACGGCGACTCGAAGATGACCACCGCAACCAAGGTCGAGAGTGCGTTGATGCCGTTCAAGCTGCGTGGACGGCACCGGCACATCACCCGGGCCGAGCCCTCGCCGGACGCCGGGACCACCGGCCGGACCGACCCGGAGCAGACCTCGGACTGACCCGTCCGGGCGGCGGGCGCGGCCCCGTCCGCCGCCGCGCTACCGGGCGTGGATCGCCCGCTGCGCCGTCGACATGACGGCGGCGTACATCCCTCCGGTCAGCGCCCGGTCCCGGGCCAGGGCGGCGCGGGCGGCGTTGGCCCCCGGCGCGCCGTGCACCCCGCCGCCCGGATGCGCGGACGCCCCAGCCAGGAACAACCGGTCGACCGGGGTGTCCGCCCGACCGAGGCCGGGCACCGGGCGCAGGAACAGTTGCTGGTACGCCGCCGAGGTGCCACCACCGACCGCGCCTCCGACAAGGTTCGGGTCCCCCGCCTCGAGGTCGGCCGGCCCGGCCACGTGCCGTCCCCGGACCAGCGCGCCGAACCCGGGCGCGGCCCGCTCCAACACCGCCTCGATCGCCGCCACCCGCTCGTCGACCTCCGCCGCCGACCAGTGCCGCCGGAACGGCAGATGGGTGTACGCCCAGAGCGACTCCGTCCCCGCCGGTGAACGGCTCGGATCCGCCACCGTCAGCTGTCCGGCCAGGACAAACGGCTCGGCCGGCAGTTCGTCGCGGTGCAGTGTCGCCGCGTACCGGCTCAGCCCGTCCAGATCGGGGCCGAGGTGGACGGTACCGGCACCGGCGACGTCCGGGTTCCGCCACGGCACCGGCCCGGACAACGCCCAGTCCACTTTGACCGTCGAACCGTCCCAGCGGAAGTGCGCCAGGTCGGCCACCAGCCGAGGCGGCAGGTGGGCGGCACCGACCAGGTCGAGCAGGAGTGCCGGCGCCGGTACGTCGGCGAGCACCGCCCGACGGGCCCGCCACAACGCACCGTCGGCCGACCGCGCACCCATGGCCCGGTTCCGGGCCACCAGGATCCGGTCGACCGGGGTGCGGTAGTGGATCCGGCCACCCCGGTCCCGCAACCGGGCGACCAGGGCATCGGTGATCCGCTGGGCGCCGCCGACCGGCACCGGCCAGCCGACCTGCTGCCCGAGCATGGCGAGCAGCCAGCCGTACACCCCGGAACCCGGCTCGTCCGGGGAGAGGTCGGTGTGCAACGCACAACCGGCCAGCAGCGCCGGGCCGCCCGTACCGGTGAAGAGTTCCGCGCCGAGTCGGCGGACCGGCAGGACAAGACGGCGGGCCAGCCGGAGCGCACCGGCGGTACGCAGCCGGCGGGCCAGCGCCACCCCGGTACGGACCGGCGGGAAGGGAGTGAAGAGCGCGTCCAGCAGCGGCTTCGAGAGGTCGCGCCATTCGGCGTACGCGGAGAGCCACCGCTGCCCGTCCCCGGCGCCGAACCGCTCCAGCGAGGCCGCCGTGACCTCGGGGTCGCGGTTGAGCCGCACCGCCCCGTCATCCGGGAAGAGATGAGCCAGCACGTCCGGGGCGTGCCGCCAGGCCAGGCCGTAGCGGTCCAGCCCCAGCCCCCGCAGGACCGGCGAGGCGAAGCCGAGCGGGTAGAACGCGCTGTAGAGGTCGCTGAGGTAACCGGGCGCGGTCACCTCCGCCGACCTGACCGCGCCACCGGCGCCGGCGGTCGCCTCCAGCACGAGGACGTCCCAGCCGGCGTCCGCCAGCAGGTTCGCCGCGACCAGGCCGTTGTGCCCCGCGCCGACGACGATGGCATCGGCACTCTCCCCCGCTGCCGTCATCCGGGCACTGTAACCCGGCCCCGGACCGGGCCGGGGCCTACCCGCCGCGCCGCCGCTACCCGCCGCCGATCGGCACAAACGACCGAGTTTGGCGGACGCGGACCCGGGCAAGCTGCGCCCCATGTACCAGGTCCAACAGCTCATCGCCGGAGTGTGGGGGGCCGGCGGCGACGCCGGCCGGTCGACCGTGCGGGACCCGGCCGACGGGACACCGGTCAGCGAGCTCCCGGTGGCCAGCGCGGCGGAGGTCGCGGCGGCGGTCAAGGCCGCCCGCTCGGTGTTTCCCGGCTGGGCCCGGACCGCGCCGGCGGAACGGTCCGCCGCACTGCGCCGCGCGGCCGACGCCCTCGAGGCGGCCGCCGACCAGCTCGCGGAGGCGCAGACCGCCGAGATGGGCCGGCCGCTGGGCGCGGCCCGGGCCGGCGTCGAGGCCGGCGTGGCCACCCTGCGGCAGTACGCCGAACTCGCCGCGGTACGCGGCGGCCGAGCCCTCGCCGGCGAGAGCGACTGCATCGACCTGATGGTGCCGCAGCCGCGGGGTGTCGTCGCCGCGATCACCCCGTGGAACGATCCGGTCGCGGTCTCCTGCGGCCTGCTCGGCGCGGCCCTGGTCACCGGCAACACGGTGGTCTACAAGCCGAGCGAGCGCAGCCCCGCCAGCGGTTGGCTGCTGGCCCGGCTGCTCGACGAGCACCTGCCGTCCGGCGTGCTGTCGCTGGTCACCGGTGACGGCTCGGTCGGCGCCGCCCTCGCCGGCCAGGAGGTCGACGTGGTCGCGCACGTCGGCTCCACCGCCACCGGCCGGTCGATCGCCGCCGCGTGCGCCCGTACCGGGGCGAAGGCGCTGCTGGAGAACGGCGGCAGCGACCCGCTGATCGTGGACGAGGACGTCGACCCGCGATGGGCCGGCCAGCAGGCCGCGCTCGGGGCCTTCGCCAACTCCGGTCAGCTCTGCGTCGCGGTGGAACGGATCTACGTTCTGCGGTCGGTGGCGGCCCGGTTCCTCGGCGCGCTGGTGCAGCAGGCCGAGGCGTTGCGGGTCGGGCCGGGCCGGGACCCGCTCACCGAACTCGGCCCGCTGGTCGACCGGCGACACCGGGAACAGGTGGACGGCCAGGTACGGGCCGCCGTCGCCGACGGGGCCCGGATCCTGGTCGGCGGTACCGTACCCGACGGCCCGGGCGCCTTCTACCCGGCGACGGTGCTCGCCGAATGCACCGACCAGATGGCGGTGATGCGGGACGAGACCTTCGGTCCGGTCGCCCCGGTGATGGTGGTCGACTCGTTCGACGAGGCGCTGTCCCGGGCGTCGTACTCGCCGTACGGGCTGGCCGCCACGGTGCTCACCGGCTCGATGAGCCACGCCCAGCGGGCCTGGCGGGAGCTGCCGGTCGGCACCGTGAAAATCAACTCCGTCTTCGGCGGCGCCCCGGGCGGCGCCGCCGAGCCGCGCGGTGGCAGCGGCCAGGGCTTCGGGTACGGGCCGGAGCTGCTCGACGAACTCACCGCGGTGAAGGCGGTGCACATCGAGGCGCCGGGCGGTGACGGCGGCGGGCGGTGGTGACCCGGAGCCGGGAGTCGACGCCCGTCCCCCGGTCCCGTCGACCCCCCGGCGGCGGGTCCGGGTCAGCGTCGGTTACCGCCCTTCTCCCGCCCCCGCGCCTCGGTGGTACGGCGGTTGTTCGCCTTCTCGATCGCGCCCACCAGTTCGTCCTTGGTCATCCGGGAGCGTCCCGGCACGTCCAGCTTCCTGGCGACCTCCAGCAGGTGCCCCTTCGGGGCGTTGGCGTCCACCCCGCCGGCGGTGGGCGCCCGTCGCGCCGGGCCACCCCCGGCCGCCTGCCGGTCACTGGGCCCCTTGCGCCCCTTCGGCTCCCAGTGGTCGCCGACCTTCTCGAACGAGTGCTTCAGCGCGGCGAACGCCGTCCGGTGCGACCGCTCGCCCTCGCCGTACGTCTCGACGGCCGAGTCGTGGGTCTTCGCCCAGGTCCGCTGCGCCTTGTCGGGTGAGCGTCGCACGGTGCTGGGCAGAACCTCGCGTCCGGGCATGATGTCCTCCTCCGGTCAGCGGTTGCCTTCCCACTCGCCTTCCCGGTCCGGCGTCGCGGTTAACCCGCCGGGGTCCTCCCGCCCCGTGCCGCCGTCGACCCGCCGGGCCCGGTGCCGCGGTCGACCCGCCGGGCCCGGTGCCGCCGTCGCCCGTGCCGCCCCGGTGCCACGGTCGTCCCGTGGCGGTGTCCCACCCGCACCCCGGTACCCGGCGTTTGTCCGGTTCCCGGCGGGGGTACCGGGCACCGCAGGAACCACCGTGCCCGGTCACGCCACCCGTCGGTCGCCCCACCCGGCCGTCGGTGGACGCCCCGTCGCCCGGTCCCCGCCGGGGGGCGACTGCGGGACCCGTACGCCCCGGTCCGGCGGGGCAGACAGGGGAACAGAGATGACCGTCAGCGCCGATCCCGGTCCCGCCACCGCCGACGGGCACGGTGTCCGCCGGCCCGGACGGCTGCGGCAACTGCACTGGTCGACCTGGCGGGGCGTGCTGGTACGCAGCGTCCGGAACTTCGTCCGGGACAACTGCGTCGACTGGGCCGCCGCCCTGACCTACTACGCGGTACTCGCACTCTTCCCGTCGGCGATCGTCATCGTCGCCCTGGTCGGCCTGGTTTCCAACGGGGAGCAGACCGTCGACACCATCGCGGGTCTCGCCGAGGACGTCGGGGCGGGGCCGGTGGTGGCGAACGAGACCTTCCTCGGCGTACTGCGGGACGTGGTGCACGACCAGGGCTCGGCGAAGGTGCTGTTGAGTTTCGGTCTGCTCGCCGCCCTCTGGTCCGCCTCCGGGTACGTGGGTGCGTTCACCCGGGCCTCCAACGCGATCTACGGTGTCGAGGAGGGACGGCCGTTCTACCTGCTCCGCCCGCTGCAACTGGGCCTGACCGCGGTCGCCCTGGTCCTGCTGGCGGTGGTGGCGGCCGGTCTGGTGGTCAGTGGTCCGGTGACCGACGCGGTCGGGGACGTGCTCGCGCTCGGCGACACCCCCCGGACCGCCTGGACGATCGCCAAGTGGCCGGTGCTGGTCGCCATCATGATGCTGCTGCTCTCGCTGTTGTTCTGGATCGCACCGAACGTACGGCAGCCGAGGTTCCGATGGCTCACTGTCGGCGGCGCGGTCGCCCTGCTCGCCTGGGCGGTGGTCTCCTTCGGCTTCGGGCTCTACGTCTCGCGCTTCGACTCGTACAACGTCACCTACGGCAGCCTCGGCGCGGTCATCGCCTTCCTGGTGTGGTTGTACCTGTCCAACTGCGCGGTGATGCTGGGGGTGGAACTGAACGCGGAGTTGCAGCGCGGCCGGGCGCTGCAGGCCGGCGCCGAGCCGCCGGTGGATCCGGCGCTGCCGCCCAGGAGACCCGCCGACCCGGAATAGCCGCCCACCGCCGAGGAGAACGGTTCGGACACCGAGTGGCCACCGAATCGGACGATTCTCCCGGAAAGGGTCGGGACCGGGACGCCCGTCGTTTAGCCCGGCGCCAGCCGGGTAGCGCATTGGACATGGAACGTGGCAGCAGCAAGCACAGCCCCCGCGTGGACGAGGAAATGGGCCGCGAGGTGAAGGGGACGGTGCAGAGCACCGCCGGCGGCCGTGCCCAGGAGTGGCGCGAGCCGGAACCGGCCGGCGAGGACCAGCCGATCATCAGCCGGGCACCGGACAGCGACACCCGGACGGGCGTGCCGCAGGGCATGACCCCGGGGGAGGTCGAGCAGCGTAGCCGGCTGGGCAGGTTCATCCCGCTCTCGGCGCTGCCCGGCGACCGGGAGAGCCTGCGCCTGCGCGCCGAGGAGAACGAGGCGCCGGACGACATCCTGGCCCAGTTGGACCGGCTGCCGGCGAACACCCAGTTCCAGACCGTTTCGGAGATCTGGGCCGCCCTCGGGCACCCGAACGAGACCCATCGCTGGTGACCGGACCCGGCGAGCAGCCGACCGATCAGACAGAACCGACCGGCCGATCGACGAGAAGGAGGATGGCAGATGAGCGGCGTGACCAAGTCAGTGGACGTTGCGGTGCCAATCCGGACCGCGTACGACCAGTGGACCCAGTTCGAGGACTTCCCCGAGTTCATGGAGGGTGTCGAGGAGGTCCGGCAGCTCTCCGACACGATGACCCATTGGAAGGTCGAGATCGGCGGGATCAGCCGGGAGTTCGACGCCAAGATCACCGAACAGCTGCCCGACGAGCGGGTGGCGTGGACGTCGACCGGCGGCACCCGGCAGGCCGGCGTGGTGACCTTCCACCGGCTCGACGAGAACCACACCCGGGTCACCGCCCAGATGGAGTTCGAGCCGCAGGGCTTGACCGAGAAGGCCGGCGACAAGCTCGGCATGGTGGACCGTCGGGTCGCCGGCGACCTGCACCGGTTCAAGGAGTTCATCGAGCGGCGTGGCGCCGAGACCGGCGCCTGGCGGGGCCAGGTGCCCCGCCCGCAGCCGTGACGGACTGACCGCCATCGTGTCCGGCGCCCCGGCGGCCACCAGGTGTTCCTGGTGGCCGCCGGGGCATCCGCCGTTCCGCCCCCGGTTCTCCCGCCGCCCCGCCCGAGCGATCCCACCCCACCGAAACGATCCCACCCCCGCGAAACGATCGTGCCCCGCCCGGCCAGAGCGGTCGCGGTTTCCCCACTGGCCGGGCGCCGTTTGTCGCCGGGGCCCGGCGGGTAGGGCGAGAACATGACCGACGACAACAGGCACGTCTGGCGGGACGAGGAACGGCTTCCGCTCTCCGAACTCACCCGGGTGGTGGCCACCTCGACCCCGGACGGCCAGGTGGACGACGTCACCGGTAACGACGCGGGTGAGGAGTCCGCGTTCGGCCACGGCGCGGAGGCGGTCGCCGCGGATCAGCCCGCCGAACCGGGGACGGCGCCGGAGCGTACCGCCGGACACGGCGACGACCAGCGCCGGCACCGCCCCTCGACCACCGGACGCAACGGGCCGCACTGACCCACCGCGCCGCGGACGGACCCGGTACGCCGGCCTTCCCGGGATCAACCGGCGGCGGCCGGCACCGCCCCGTCACCGTCGGGCGCCGCGTCGCCTGACGCACCGGGCGGGGCAGGCCGGCGCGACGCCCAGTAGAGCGCCAGCATCACGACCGAGGCCACCACCAGCGCCGGTCCGAGCACCGCCACCGACGTACGACCGATCAGCACCCCGAGGCCGGCGGGGATCAGTGCCCCACCCAGCGCGGCCGCCCCGATCTGCACCCCGATGGCCCGGTCGGCGTGCCGGCGGCCGACCCGCTCGGCGCTGGTGAGGGTGAGCAGCGGGAAGACCGGCGCCGCCCCGAAGCCGAGCACGGCCAGACCGGTGACGGCCAGCCACGCCGGGCCGGGAACCGCCAGCAGGACCGCGCCCGCCAGCATGCCGACCATGCTGCCGACCAGCATGAGCCCGGTGCCGAGCCGTTCCGCCAGCACACCCTGGACGACCCGCCCGACGAACAGGCTGCCCCAGTAGAGCGAGACGCAGAGGCCGGCCGTGGCGGCGGCCATCCCCCGCGCCTCGGTCAGCAGGAGGAAGGCCCAGAGTCCGGCGCCGACCTCGATCGCCACGTACACCGCGAAGGTCAACGCGCCGAACCACACGGCCGGCAGCGCCAGCGTCTCGCGGATCCGCACCGGCCGGTCGGCGGCCCGGTCCGACGGCTCCGCCGGCACCGGCACCACCGCGTCCGGGCCGGCCGGCGCCGGCACCACCAGGTCGTCCCGGCCGGCCGGACCCGGCGACACCCCCGCCGCCGGCCCGGGCCGCTCGTCCGCGCGCCCGCGGCTGGTCCAGGTACGGACGGTCAGGACGAAGGCCAGCGCCAGGAGCGCCTGGGCACCGGCGACGACGGCGTAGCCCCAGCGCCAGGAGTGACCGGCGCTGAGCGTCGTCGTCATCACCAGGGGGCCGATCGCCACCCCGAGGCCGAAGCAGGCGTGCATCCAGTTCATGTGGCGCGGCCCGAACGCCCCGGCGGCGTACGCGTTGAGGCCCGCGTCGATGGCGCCCGAGCCCAGGCCGAGCAGCAGGGCGCAGCCGATCATCACCGGTAGCCCGGGCGAGCTGGCGTAGCCGGTCAGCGCGAGGGAGGCCAGCGCGGTACTGCCGGCCAGCAACCAGCCGACGCCGACCCGGGCGATGCTGAAGCCGGCGACCACGCTGGAGACGAGGTATCCGACGGTGCCCGAGGTGAGAAGCAGCCCGACGGCGTCGGTCCGGACCGTGAACTCGGCGCGGATCGACGGCCATCCGACGCCGAGCAGACCGTCCGGCAGACCGAGACTGACAAAGGCCAGATAGGCCAGGAGGAGCAGGGAGGCCCGGATCTGCCGAGCCGGCGCAGCGGAGAAGGAGGACACGCCCGCCGATCATGCCCGATCCCGGGGCGATCCACCACGTCCGTTGACCTTCGCCGCCGGTCGCCACGACCTGGTGGAGAGCGGCGGAATCGGATCAAGCCGGGACGGGTCACCCGGAAATCGTCCGAACGGGGGACGGCGATCGCGATCCGTCAGGGCAGAATTTCGGGATGCATCAGGCTCCTGGTTTCCTCTCCGCGCGTCAACGTCGCCTCGCCTGGCTGGGCTTCCTGCTGGCCGCGCTGCAGGCCCCGGTCTCCGCCCGGCTGGTCGACGACGGATCGTGGCTGTTCAGCCTCTGCGTCTCCCTGATGGTCGCCACCGTGATCCTGGCCGACGACGCGCTCCGCCGCCGTCCGGTCAAGACCGGCGCGGCCGAGTAGTTCGCCCCCGGGCAGCCAGGCCTCCGAGCAGGTCCGTTATGCCGACAGCGAGCGAAGTCGGCCGTTCCGGTTAGGCTGCTGGCATGCCAGGCACGGTCGGGCGGGTTCCCGCTCCCCCCTCCACCGTCGCCGGCCCCCCGCCGGCGCCGGATTCCGGGGTCGTCCCCCCTCCGGGCGGCCACCGTTGGGCGGACACCGCGCTCGGTGCCCCGGAACGCTGGGATCCCGCCCTGCGAGCGGTCGTCGACCTGGTGCTCTCCGCCCCGGTCGCGATGGCGCTCGCGTACGGCGACGACCTCACGCTGATCTACAACACGGGGTTCGCCGAACTGCTCGAGCCGGCGCAGGCCGCGTTCGGTCGGCCGGCCGCCGAGGTGTTCCACGAGATGTGGCAGGTGCCCGGGATCGGCGACGTGATCGAGCGGGTCTACCGGACCGGTGAGTCGTTCCTGGAGCGGGAGAGCCCGCTGTCGATCGTCCGCGACGAACCCGGCGTACCGGAGCAGACGGTGCTCACCCGGGGCTACTCGGCGGTCCGGGACTCCTCCGGTCAGGTCGTCGGGGTGCTCATGGTGGCCCCGGAGACCACCCAGGTCACCCAGCGGTTGCAGAACCTCGGCGAACTCGCCTCGGCACTCTCCGGCACCCTCACCCTGGACGACGTCGCCCGGGTCACGCTCCGTAACGCCATCGCGGCGTTCGGGGCGGACCAGGCCGAGTTCGGCGTGGACGACGGCACCGGCTGGCGGGTCGTCCGGCGGATCCGGGGCGAGGTGCTGGACGAGGCCGACGAGCGGCTTCCGCCACTGTGGCGGCAACTTCCCGCCGACTCCCCCTCCCCGGTGCTGCTGACCGCCGACAGCGGTACGGCGATGTTCACCAGCGACGGCCAGCCGCTGCGGCACAGCGCGATCGACCGGCACGACGAGCGGATCCGGGCGCTGGCCGCGCTGCCGCTGCGTACCCCCTCGTTGCGGGGCGGGCTCTCGGTCGGCTACCGGCAACCGCACTTCTGGCCGCCGGCGGAGCGCGCGCTGCTCACCGCCTCGACGGAACTGGTCGCCCAGGCCGCCGAGCGGGCCCGCCGGTTCGAGACCCAGCACGGCACCGCACAACTGCTGCAGCGGAGCATGCTGCCGGAGCACCTGCCGGACCTGCCGCTGTTGCGGATCGCCGCCCGGTACGAGGCCGGGGTCGACGGCAACGCGGCCGGCGGCGACTTCTACGACGCGTTCGGATTGCCGGACGGGCGGCTCGCCGTGGTGCTCGGCGACGTGGCCGGCCACGACGTCCAGGCCGCCGCGCTGATGGGGCAGGTCCGGGCGGCGCTGCGGGCGTTGGCGCTGAGCGACCCCGACCCGACCCCGGTGCTGGCCGGACTGGACCGGCTCGTGGCGAGCCTCGGCGCGGAGGCGCGCAGCGACGAACTCTTCGTCACCGTCGTCTACGGGCTGATCGATCCGGCCGGGCACCGGTTGACCATCGCCAGCGCCGGTCATCCCCCGCCGCTGATCCGGCGGGCCGCGCCCGGGCGGCCGGTCAGCGTCCGGTACCTCGAGGTGCCGCCGGGGGTCCCGCTCGGGCTCCACGGGCGCCGGGCCACGGCGACCGTGGACTTTCCACCCGGGGACACCCTGCTGCTGTTCAGCGACGGGGTGGTGGAACGGCGGCAGCAGAGCCTCACCGAGGGCTTCGCCGCGCTCTCCGCCACGATCGCCGGCTCCGCCACCGGCGACCCGCGTACGCTCTGCGCGCTCGCCACGGCAGCGGTGCTCGGCAACACCGAGGACGACGTCGCGGTACTTGCCGTCGAACACGCCACCACACCGAGCCGGTCGGCGAGCATGGAGGTGCCGGCGGAGCCGACCGCGCCGGGCCGGGTGCGGCACTGGATGACGGGGCTGCTGACCCGGTGGGCGGTGCCCGAGCAGGTGGTCGGCGCGGCGGTCCTCTGCACCAGCGAGTTGACCACGAACGCGTTGCTGCACGCCGGCACGGCCGCCCGGGTGGAGATCGACCTGAGTCCGGAGCGGCTGCTGGTGTCCGTCGCGGACAGCGGCACCCGGGGCGAGGTGACCCGGGCGCGTACCGAGAAGCTCAGCAGCCGAGGTCGCGGACTCGGGCTGATCGAGCAGCTCAGCGACGCCTGGGGGACCGACCCGACGGTACGCGGATCGACCGTCTGGTTCGAGATGCTGATCCCCCGCCCACAGCCCGACCCACCGCACGAGGCCGGTTGACACCGGCGGCTGCGGTCGGCTGCGTCCACCTCCACTGCGGACGCGGCGGGCGGGGCCGCCGCCGGCGCTTAGCGGTCCGGCATCCGGGGAAGGATCTTCCCCGACCGGCCGCCGTGGAGCCGGCGGGAGGTGGTCGGATGGAACTCTCCGCGTTGGCGTACGCGATGCTGGGGCTGGGCGCGCTGCTCGCCGGGATCCTGCCGCGGCTGCTGGAACGTCGACCGCTCTCCATGCCGATCGCCTTCCTCGGGCTCGGCATGGTGGTGTTCCTACTGCCGCTCGGGCTGCCGGACCCGGATCCGTTGACCCACTCCGACATCACCACGCAGTTGACCGAGATCGGCGTGATCGTGGCTCTGATGGGGGCCGGTCTCAAGATCGACCGACCGTTCGGGCGACGTCGCTGGTCGTCGACGTTCCGGCTGCTGGCCGTGGCGATGCCGCTCTGCATCGGTGCGGTGGCGCTGCTCGGCTGGTGGTGGCTGGGGCTGGCGCCGGCGGCGGCGCTGCTGCTGGCCGCCGCGTTGGCCCCGACCGACCCGGTGCTCGCCTCCGACGTGCAGGTCGGTGAGCCGACCGACGTGGAGGACTCGGAGGACGAGGTGCGGTTCGCCCTGACCTCGGAAGCCGGGCTCAACGACGGTCTCGCCTTCCCGTTCGTCTACGCCGCCGTCGCGATCGCCACCGCCGGCCTGGCCCCCGGGCAGTGGCTGGGCCGGTGGTTGACCGTCGACGTGGCGTACCGGACGCTGGTCGGCCTGGCCGGCGGTCTGCTGGTGGGGTGGCTGCTCGGCCGGTTGTTCTTCCGGGTCCGCTCGGAGCGGCTGCGGCTGGCCCGGCACTCGGAGGGCTTCCTCGCGCTGGCGGCCACCTTCCTCTCGTTCGGCCTGGTCGAACTGGTCGGCGGGTACGGGTTCATCGCGGTCTTCGTCACCGCCCGGGCGATCCGGGCCGCCGAGCGGTCGCACGAGTACCACCAGGTGCTGCACCACTTCGCCGAGCAGGTGGAGCGACTGCTCACCGTCCTGTTGCTGCTGCTGTTCGGCGGGGCCGTGGTCACCGGTCTGCTGGCCCCGTTGACCTGGTCCGCGGTGGCGCTGGCGATCGTCCTGATCGTGGTCGTCCGGCCGTTGACCGGCTGGCTGTCGCTGCTCGGTACGCCCGGACGCCCGGCCGAACGCTGGGTCATCGCCACCTTCGGCATCCGGGGCGTCGGCACCCTCTACTACCTGGCGTACGCCGCCAGCCACGCGGATTTCCCCCAACTCGACCTGCTCTGGGCGACCGCCGGTCTGGTGGTGGTCATCTCCGTCGTCGTCCACGGGGTGGCCGCGACACCGGTGATGCAGCGCCTGGACCGGGGTACCTGGCGTACCCGGTCCGGGTCGGCGGCGGAACCGGACGACCGGCCCGACGGTGTGACGGAGCCGGTCTCCGGACGACCGGCTCTCCCGGCACCGCGGCGCCCGGGTGCCGACGACCGGACGGCCCGGTGAACCAGCCCCGGCGGCCCCGAGGTCACCGGTACATGTGCAGCCGGACGGTGGTCGAGGAGTCGTCGGTGTGCACCTGCACCAGATCGCAGAGATAGTTGACCAGCAGCAGGCCACGACCCCGGTCCTGCAGTGGCGACGGCGCTATCCGGCCGGCGAGCCGGTCGGTGAGCACACTCGTGCCGGTGATCTCGCAGATCAGGCCCTCCTCGTCGGTCCAGACCCGGGCCACCGCCGGTCGACCCGAGTGCGTCACGGCGTTGGTGGCGATCTCGTTGGCCGCCACCCGCAGGTCCTCGATCCGGTCGGCGGTCAGGCCCGCCTCCCGGGCCAGCGCGGCCACCATGGCGCGCATCCCGGAGAGTCCCGAGACGTCGAAGAAGAGGGTGGACGCGGACGGTGACGGCGTGGGAAAGGGCACGTTGTAGGCGTCGACAACGTCCTCCGGGCGGCCGTAGCCGGCGCTCGGCTGGCGGTCGCCGTCGCGGATCAGGAACGGGTGGGTGCTGGCCGCGTCGGCGATGACGTCCGCGTCCAGCCGCAGCGCGTCGTACGGGCAGAGGATGCTGACCGGCGCATCGGCGAGGGCGATGTTGATCAGTGCCTCGTGCTGTACGCAGCGGGGGTAGGCGAGCGCCGAACGCTCCGGCCAGACGGGTTCGCCGACGATCCGGACCCGGCGGCCGGCCTGCTCGGTGACGAAGGCGTGCAGCACTCCGGGGATGATCCACGCGGGGTTGCGACCGTCCCGGGCCATGTCCACGTAGCGCAGTTCGGTCGGGGCACCCAGGGCCGCCCGCAGCAGGTCGAGACGGGTCCCGGGGACGGCGACCAGGACCGGCTCACCGCTGGTCAGCCCGGCCTCCACGAACAGCCGGATCCCGGCGACGTAGTCGTCGTCGCCCCGGTAGAAGAGGGCATCGTGCCGGAGTGCACCGGCCTCCCGTCGGGCCTCCGACCTGAACGTCATCGCCCGCCCGCCACCCGTGACGCGTTCACCCGCACCTCCGAGCAGCAGCGTACGCGTCGACGGCAACCGGGGACGACGCCGAGCGCCCAACGGAACACCGTGGTCGACCAGAAGTCGGCACCCCCGTGACCTGCCACAACACCGGACCGTCGAAACCAGGGCTTCACATGGACGCAACATGGCCTTACCGTTGTCGATGTCTATGGGAGCGCTTCCATTGGCAGTACTCAATCTCCCACCGTCCCCGAGGGAGTACCGCATGCAGCTCAGACCCGCGCTCACCGCAGCCGGCGCGATAGCCGTCACGGCACTCGCCGTGACGGCCACCGTCGGTGTCGGCCTGTTGCGCCCCAGCCCGGCCCAGGCCGCCGACTCGGCCTTCTACGTCGACCCGGACACCAGCGCGGCCCGCTGGGTGGCCGCCAACCCGAACGACTCCCGCACCGCGATCATCCGGGACCGCATCGCCAGCGTCCCCCAGGGCCGGTGGTACACCCAGAACAACCCCGGAACCGTACGCGGACAGGTCGACTCCTTCGTCGGCGCGGCCGCCGCGGCCGGCAAGATTCCGATCCTGGTCGTCTACAACATCCCCAACCGGGACTGCAGCGGCGCCAGCAGCGGCGGCCTGCCCAGCCACACCGCCTACCGCCAGTGGGTCGACCAGGTGGCGGCCGGGCTGTCCGGACGACCCGCCACCGTCATCCTCGAACCGGACGTGCTGGCCCTGATGAGCACCTGCATGTCCGAGTCCCAGCAGGCCGAGACCCGCGCCTCGATGGCGTACGCCGGCAAGGCGTTCAAGAGGGCGTCCAGCCAGGCCAGGGTCTACTTCGACGCGGGCAACTCCGCCTGGCACGCACCCTCGGTGATGGCCTCCCGGCTCACCGGCGCCGACATCGCGAACAGCGCGGACGGCATCTCGGTCAACGTCTCCAACTACCGGAGCACGAGCGAGTCGGTCAACTACGCCAAGGCGGTCGTCGCGGCCACCGGCGCCCAGCACCTGAAGATCGTGGTGGACACCAGCCGCAACGGCAACGGCCCCGCCCCCGACTCCGAGTGGTGCGACCCGCCGGGCCGGGCGATCGGCACCGCCAGCACCAGCAACACCGGCGACTCGGCGATCGACGCCTTCCTCTGGATCAAGCTGCCGGGCGAGGCCGACGGCTGCATCGCCACCGCGGGCCAGTTCGTCCCACAGCGCGCGTACGACCTGGCGATCGCGGCTCCCAACCCGCCGACCACGCCACCGACCACGGCACCGCCGACCACCGCGCCTCCCACCACCCCACCGGCGACGACCCCGCCCGCGACGACCCCGCCGGCCACCGGCGCCTGCCGGGTCAGCTACAGCACCAACCAGTGGACCGGCGGCTTCACCGCCGAGATCCGGATCACCAACAACGGGGCGGCGCTCAACGGCTGGACCCTGACCTTCACCGTCGGCTCCGGCGTACGGCTCGCCAACGGTTGGAGCGGCGTGTGGAGCCAGTCCGGCACCCAGATCACCGTCGGTAACGCGGCGTGGAACGGGTCGCTCGCCTCGGGCGGCACCGTCAGCGTCGGATACCAGGGCAGCTACACCGGCACCCTGCCGGCGCCCAGCAACTTCACCCTGAACGGGTCCGCCTGCACCAGCTGATCCGGCGGATCCGCCGGGCCGGGTCGTCGTACTCCCTCCGGCGCGACGACCCGGCCCACCCTCCCAGCGGCGGGCCGGCCCGACCAGGCGGCGCCCGACAGACATCCGGACGATCGGAACGGTGGTGACGAGATGACGGTCGCCGAGGCCCGGCACCGACCGGTCGGCCGGCTGCTGCGTGTCTGGCGGGCGCGACGCCGGCTGAGTCAACTCGAACTCGCCATCGCGGCGGAGATCTCGACCCGGCACCTGAGTTTCGTGGAGACCGGTCGGGCGATGCCGAGCCGGGACATGGTGCTCCGGCTCGCCGACCAGCTCGACGTACCGCTGCGGGAGCGCAACCAGTTGCTGCTGGCCGCGGGGTACGCGCCGGTCTATCCCCGGACGCCGCTGGACTCCCCGACGCTGGAACCGGTCCGCGCGGCGGTCCGCCGGGTGCTGCTCACCCATGAGCCGTACCCCGCGCTGGCGGTCGACCGGAGCTGGCACCTGACCGACGCCAACCGCGGCGCCGCCCTGCTCACCACGGGTGCCGCCGACTCACTGCTCGCCCCGCCGGTCAACGTGCTCCGGTTGACCCTGCACCCGGCCGGCCTCGCCCCGCGAATCCTCAACCTGGGCCAGTGGCGGGCTCAGCTGCTCGGCCGGCTCCGTCGGCAGGTCGATCTCACCGGCGACCACGAGTTGTCCGAACTCCACGACGAGCTGCGCGGTTATCCGTGCGACCAGCCCGAGCCGGAACTGTCGATCCCGGGCCCGGCTGACGTGCTGATGCCGCTACGGATCCGCGACGGCGACCGCCGGCTCTCCTTCTTCAGCACGGTGCTCGCCTTCGAAACCCCGCTCGACGTCACCGTGGCGGAACTCTCCGTCGAGTCGTTCTTCCCGCTCGACGAGGCCACCGCGAGGGCGCTCCGCCCGCCGCACGGCCCGGCGGACGGGACGCTCCTCGCCCGCTGACCAGGGGCCGCCCGGGTTGTTTACCCCGCTGCGGGGACGGGGACTCACGGGACGACAGAGGAGGCGATGTTTCATGTCCAGGAACCCCACAATGTCCTGGCAGTCCGGAATGCCCGGCGTGCCCGGTCTGGCCGGCGGCAACAACCTCCCGGCCGGGCCGTCCGGGGACCAGTCCAGGGCCCCGGGCAGCGACGGTACCGAGCCGGGGCGGACCACCGTCACCGTCGCCTCGTTCCCCGACTACCCGTCGGCGCAGTACACCGTCGACTTTCTCTCCGACAACCAGTTCCCGGTGGAGCGCGCCGCCATCGTCGGTACCGACCTGACGCTGGTCGAGACGGTGCTGGGCCGGATGACCACCGGGCGGGCGGCGCTGGCCGGTGCGGCGACCGGGGCCTGGTTCGGCCTCTTCATCGGCCTGCTCTTCGGGATCTTCACGGTCGGGAACTGGTGGGCGGTGATCCTGGTCGGTCTGGTGATCGGCGCGATCTGGGGTGCCATCTTCGGCGCCATCGCGCACGCGATGACCGGCGGTCGACGGGACTTCACCTCGGCCAGCAGCCTGCGCGCCAACCAGTACGCGGTGACCGTGGACGCGACCCTCGCGGACCAGGCACGCCAGCTCATCAACCGGATGAACTGGCCGGGGCAGCCCGCGGACGCTACCGGTTAGCACCCGTCCACCGATCGGCGCCGTCCCGCCGGCGGCCGCTCTACGGAGCGCGGCACGGCCACCGGACCTTCCCGGGCTCGCCCGGCAGCGTCAACGATTCGTTGACGAAGCGCCGGTGGTCGGCATCCGGTCGGTCGTCAGGTGGCGCCGAGGCCGCTGAGGAAAGTGCTGGCGACCAGGTCGGCGGCTTGCGGGGGATCCATGGCGGGGAACTGGTGGGCGGCCGTGTCGACGAGTCCGTCGAGGACCGCCCGTGCCCAGGCCGCGTCGGTGCCGGCGTGCAGGTAGCCCTCGTCGATGGTGCGGCGGACGAAGGCGTCGAGTCGGGCGCTCTGCTCTTGGCGGCGGATGCCGGCCTCGGGGTCCTTCTGCATCATGCGGCGCGTGTCGACAGGCCATTGACGGCTGACGGTGATGATGCCTTCCAGGTAGCGGTGGAGGGCGACTGGAACAGGGGCCTCGGTGAGGCGTGCCTCGTCCAGGACCTGTTCGGCGGAGTCGAGTTTGGCTTGGAAGACGGCGCTGAGCAGGGCCTCGCGGCTGGCGAAGCGGCGGTGGACGGTGGTGCGGTCTACTCCTGCGGCGGCGGCGATGGCCGCCATCGAGGTGCCCGGGTCCTCGGCCAGCAACTGGGCCCCGGCCTGGAGCACGGCGGTGAGGTTGCGTGCGGCGTCAGCTCTCATGATCTGGAGATTCTACGTCCAGTGGTCACTTTCGGCGCAACATTCAACTTGTGAGTCACAACACCCGTTGAAAACGCAACTTGAGTGTGACAGTACCGGGAAATTTCTCTACTGTGGGGTGGCGATCCCGCGCTGGAGCGCTGGGGGGAACGACGAGATGACGCACGAGAAGAGGGATGTGCTATGTCACGGACTTGGCTGATCACCGGTGGCTCGCAGGGGCTGGGCAAGGCTCTGGTTCTTGCGGCGCTGGGCGCCGGTGACAGGGTCGTGGTGACTTCTCGAAGGCCGGAGACGCTGGCCTCCTTGCGGGCCGAGCATCCTGAGCGGCTGATGGCGGTGGCGCTGGACGTCACCTCGCCGTCCGACGCCCGGGACGTGGTGGCGACGGCGGTGGAGCGGTTCGGTTCGATCGATGTGCTCGTGAACAACGCCGGTTATGCCACCAGCGGCTCGATCGAGGACTTTCCAGAGGACGAGTTCCGCGCGCAGGTCGAGGCGAATCTGTTCGGTGTGGTCAACCTGACCCGGGCGGTACTGCCAGTGATGCGGGGTCGGCGGTCCGGGCACATCGTGCAGATATCCTCCATCGGCGGACGCGTGGGCGGCACGCCCGGCCTCAGTGCCTATCAGACCGCGAAATTCGCCGTCGAAGGGTTCTCCGAGGTGCTGGCGAATGAGGTGGCCCCGTTCGGGGTCAAGGTCACCATCGTCGAGCCCGGCGGCATCCGCACGGGCTGGGCCGCAGGCGCGGCGGAGCCGTCCGGTCCCGTCACCGCCGACTACGAGGAGACGGTCGGCGCGTGGCTCGCGATGTTCGCCCAGTACGCCGGCAACGAGCCGGGTGACCCCGACCGCATGGCCCGCGCGGTCGTCGGCGCGGTGGAGGCGGCGAAGCCCCCGCGCCGGCTGCTCCTCGGTAGCGATGCCCTGGAGATCGCCATCAGCGCCGAGGAGGCGCGTCTCGCCGAGGCCCGAGAATGGGCCGAGGTCAGCCGCTCCACGGACTACCCCACCGCCTGACCGCTTCGTTTCGGTGATGCGCCCGCACGCTCGGGCGTCATCGGGAGCTGCCCGCGCTCCGGTGGTCGGCACAACCACCGGGGCGCGGCTGCCCCACCGCCGAAGGCCGGCTCAGCCAGCCCGGTCGGAGCGCCCACCTGTCCTTTCGACATCACCGCGCGGAGCGGCTTCGCGCAGATCCCCGCACGCGAGGTGGCTCCGCCCGCACCTGCCGGCTTGCCGACGCGTCCCCCACTCCCTCCTTCCCACCATCCTCTCGCCCCTTTGCACAAAGGAACAGTTAAGAAATGACCGTTCGCGACAATCTGTACATCGGTGGTTCCTGGGTTGCCCCCAGCGCCCCGGAGTTGACGCTCGACATCCTTTCCCCCCACGACCAGTCGGTGATCGGCCGCGTGGCGCAGGCCGCGCCGGCGGACGTGGACAAGGCCGTCGCCGCGGCCCGCGCCGCCTTCGACCACGGTCCGTGGCCGCACACCACGCCGGCGGAACGCCAGGAGGTCGTACGCCGTTACGACGCGCTGCGTACCGCCCGCGCCGATGAGATCGCCGAGGCGATCTCCGCGGAGAACGGATCCGCCGGCTGGTTCACCAAGGTCGGCCAGCCCTTCCTGAGCCGCCAGGTCAACGCCTACCTCAAAGCGGCCGAGGAGTTCGGCTGGGAGGAGATCATCGAGCCGTCCGACCCGTCGGTGTCCTTCGACACCATCGTGCGCCGCGAGGCGATCGGCGTGGTCGCCGCCGTCATCCCGTGGAACTCGCCGTTCTCCGCAGCCACCGCCAAGCTGGTCCCGGCCCTGCTGGCCGGAAACACCGTCGTCCTGAAGGTCTCCCCGGAGAACTCGCTGAGCATGGCCCTGCTGGCCGACCTCTGGAACGAGGCAGGCCTGCCCGAGGGCGTGCTCAGCGTCCTTCCGGCCGACCGTCAGACCAGCGAGTACCTCGTCTCGCACGCCGGGGTGGACAAGATCTCCTTCACCGGTTCGACGCGGGCCGGGCGCCGTATCGCCTCCATCGCCGGCGAGCAGCTGAAGCGGGTGGGCCTGGAGCTCGGCGGCAAGTCCGCCGCGCTCATCCTGGACGACGCGGACCTTACGGTCGCGATGCAGGGTCTGCGGTTCGGCTCCCTGGGCAACAACGGCGAGGCGTGCATCCTGCAGACCCGCATCCTGGCCCCCCGCAGCCGTTACGAGGAGGTCGTGGCCGCGGTGAAGGAGATGGTCGAGTCACTGAAGGTCGGCGACCCCTCCGCCCCGGACACCTTCATCGGCCCGATGATCCGCCGCGACCAGCAGCAGCGCGTCATCGACTACATCAACATCGGTATCGAGGACGGCGCACGCCTGGTGACCGGCGGCCCGCACGTCCCCGAAGGCCTGGAGAAGGGCAACTACGTCACGCCCACCGTGTTCGCCGACGTCGACAACAGCATGCGCATCGCGCAGGAGGAGATCTTCGGCCCGGTTCTGGTCGTCATCGCCTACGACGACGATGACGACGCCGTCCGCATCGCCAACGACTCCCAGTACGGCCTGTCCGGCGGTATCTGGACCGCTGATCCCGACCGCGCCCTGGCCACCGCCCGCCGACTGCGCACCGGCACCGTGACCCTGAACGGCTCGCCGATCAGCTTCGACGGCCCCTTCGGCGGCTACAAGGCCAGCGGCCTCGGCCGTGAGTACGGCAAGGTCGGCCTGACCGGTTACGTCGAGCACAAGTCGATCACCCGCACCCGGTAGGTACACCCCAGCGGGACGGACTGCCGGAGAACGAAAGGTCCGTCCCGCACCGCTCCCGCTCGCCTGACGGGCCCGCCCGCGAAACGGCCCACTCGCGGCACCGGCCGGCCGGGGGACTGCGCAGCACACCGGCGGGACCTTCGGTCTCGCCCACGGGATGCCGCCCGCACGAATCCTGCCAGGCCCCTCGAGCCGTGGCCGTCCGAATCACGCTGTGCGACTGCTCCCGGCGCCCTTCGCCATCCTTCCGTTCCTCGGAGAGCCATTCCATGCCCAGCAAGTCGCTCCGCCTCACCTTCGCGGTCCTCGCCAGTGGTGCGGGCGTGTTCTCGATGCTGCAGTCGCTGATCGCGCCGGCGTTGCCGACGATCCAGCACGCACTGCACACCTCTCAGTCCACCACCACGTGGGTGATGACGGCCTATCTGCTGTCCGCCTCGGTGTTCACCCCGATCCTCGGCCGCGTCGGCGATCTGCTCGGCAAGAAGCGCACGCTCGTCGCCGTCCTGGTGGCAGTGCTCGTAGGGTGCCTGCTCGCGGCGCTGGCACCCACCGTCGGCGTCCTGATCGTCGCCCGTGTCGTGCAGGGCATCGGCGGGGCGGTGTTCCCGCTCTCGTTCGGCATCATCCGCGACCAGTTCGCGGCCGGCCAGGTCAGCGGCCGCATCAGCAGCCTCTCCGCAGTCATCGCCGCGGGCGGCGGCGTCGGCATCGTCGCCGCCGGGCCCATCGTCGCCGCGCTCGACTACCGCTGGCTGTTCTGGATCCCCGTCGCCATCGTCGCCGTCACCGCCTTCATAGCCGCGCGCCGCATCCCCGAATCGCCTCACCGTGCGCAGGGACACGTCAACTGGCTCAGTGCGCTGCTGCTGTCCGGCTGGCTGGTGGCACTACTCCTGCCGGTCAGCCGGGGCAGCCGGTGGGGCTGGAACTCCGCCTCCGTGATCTCGCTGTTCGCCGCGGCCGTCGTCCTCTTCGGCCTGTGGCTGCGCACCGAGTCACGCAGTCCGAGCCCGATGATCGATCTGCGCGTTCTGCGCAGGCGGCCGGTGTGGACCACGAACACGGCCGCTCTGCTGTTCGGCGCCGGCCTCTCCTCGGTCTGGGCCTTCCTGCCGGGCTTCGTACAGACGCCGAGTTCGGCCGGATACGGCTTCGGTGCGAGCGTCACCGCATCCGGGCTGCTCATGCTGCCCATGCTGATCGCCATGTTCGTCGCCGGTGTCCTCAGCGGCCGCCTGGGACCACGGCTCGGCGCCAAGCACCTGCTGATCGCCGGTTCGGGCCTCGCCGCACTCGCATGCGCCATCCTCGCCCTGTTGCATGACGAGCAGTGGCAGATCGCCGTCGCAGCGGGAGTCTTCGGCCTCGGCGTCGGCCTGGCTTTCGCGTCCATGGCCAACCTCATCGTCAGCAGCGTGCCTGCCGAGCAGGCCGGCGCCGCGACCGGCATGAACGCCAACCTCCGCTCCATCGGCGGTGCCATCGGAACCGCCATCATGAGCCTGCTCGTCACCAGCCACCTCGCGCATACCGGGCTGCCCTACGTCTCCGGCTACACCCACGGCTTCTCGGTGCTGACCCTGTTCCTCGTCGGCGCCGCACTCGCCGCGGCCCTCGCGCCCGCTCGACACGCCGCCCACCCGCCGGGCCGAGCGACCGACAGCCCTGACCCGCAGCCGGATGCGGTCACCCGGGCCTGATCAACGGAACAACCGAACAACCCACGACAGCAACGGCACACCACGATTGTTCAGCTCGAAGAACGCACCGTCTGGGCACAGCAGAGCATGGCTCTGGCGGGCTAGAGGGTGTCTGAAGCGCCGGTCAGCGGGCATGTGGGCTGGTAGCAGGGTGGTTGCGCACTGCTTACTGGCTGCGGGCCCGCTGCGCATGGAGACTGCTGCCGCACGACCTACCGCCCTGGCAGACCGTGTACCCCGTCCTGTCCCTCCCCTCGGTCCGCACCGAGGCCCAGACCTGGCTCATCTTCACCATGATGCTCGGCTACCGCGTCAGCTACGTAGTGGTCGACGCGGCCGAGGCGGCCCTGCTGCCGGCCGCCCTGGCGAAGGAGACCGCCACCTTCCTCGGCGTCCTCACCTCGGCGCAGGGCGCCAGCTCCATCCTCGGCGGCCTGGTCGTCGGCCGACTGCTGCGGGCCCGGGGCACCCTGGCCACCGGCGTGGTCGGCGCGCTGGTCTTCGCGGCCGGCACCGCCCTGCGGTGCGTACCGTGGTGGCCGGCGACCGTCGCCAGTTCCCTGGTCATCGGGATCGGACTGCCCTGGACCCTGGTCGCCGCCGTCACCGCGGTCCAGACCGGTACGCCCGAGCGGCTGCTCGGCAGGGTGGCCGCGACCGCGAACACCCTGCTGTTCGCACCCGTCGCGATCGCCAACCCGATCGGTGCGGGGCTGATCCTGCTCGACCACCGGGTGCCGCTGGCCCTGGCGGCCGGAATCTGCGTCGCGGCCGGGATGGCCGCGGTCCGGCTCGACCGCCGGCGGTACGACGACGCCGGGACGCTGCGCCCAGGCCACGCAAGCCGCGCTCGAACCGGATCGCGGGACCCCGGTCCGATCAGGCCGCGAGACCGCGGTCCGTCCGTGACCGCGAGGCCGGTGTCAGGCCGAAACCGCGAAGATGCCGGCGACGCCGAGCACGACCATCACCAGGACCGCGACCAGGGCCCCCCGTTCACTCTCCACCGCCGCCGGCTCCGGCAGGTCCCGCTCGGCCTCAGTGATCTCGCCGGACATGCTGTTCCTCCCCTTGCGCTCGTCACCGTTGCGGTATCGGAGTTACCGCTCTGGGCCGCCGGAAACCCCGGAGAGCCGCCTATCTGCCGGGTAGCATGCCCGCGCCGCCGACCGACGGGACACGCCCGCGACTCGGCCCGCGACCCGACCACCGGATCGTCGGGGTTCGACGCGTCTGCACCGTCCTGCAGTGTTCCGCGCCCTACGCGCCGATACCGGCACGTCATCCGAATCGACCTACCGAATGCGGCACCAGCCGAGCGGCCCGGTGGGTCGGCCGTCCCGAACCCCGGTCGACGGCCGTCCGAAAGCCGGGGTCACGGCCACCATGCGCCGGACGGGCGGGGCGGCGGTCCGGCCAACTGCCTGGCGTGTCCCGGCGGCAGCGACTCCGACCAGCGCCGCCGCAACCGGGTCCGCTCCTCCGGGACGAGTCGCCCCGGCAGTCGGAGCCGGGCCAGACCGCCGTCCGGGAAGATGTCCAGCCGGACGTCGGTGGCGGTCGCCGCCCCGTTGACCGGGAACCGGTGCCGGGTGTCCGGCTGCAGCCGGGTCCGGGGCAGGATCTCGAACCAGGCCGACGGGTCCGCCGGATCGGCCCGCCGGGCGTCCAGGCCACGCAGCGACGCGGCGGCCGGGGCGTTGCCCTTGAAGTGGCTGGTGTCCAGTTCGATCAGGCGGATCTGCCCGGCGGCGGCCAGCCGGAGCCGTACCCAGTCGTTGCCGTCGTCGCGGCGGCGGGCGGTCTCCCAGCCCTCACCCATGTTCTGGGCCAGGCCGGGGGCGATCAGCTGCTGCGGCGCGCCGTAGAACCGGTCGCTGCAGTCGACCACCAGTCCGCCGTGCTCCAGCGCCGCGAGGTCGAGCAGGCCGTCGGGGAACAGCGCCGGATCAGGTACGACCACGCCGTGTACCCGGAGCCGGGCCACCCCACCGTCGGGGTAGATCCGCAGCCGTACGTGGGTGCAGCGGTGCGGCACGCTCACCGGGAAGACGTTGCGGGCGTCCCCGCGCAGCGGTGACCGGGCCACCAGCGGCAGCCAATCCGCCCCGGCGAGTTCGTCCGGACTCGGATAGCCGGCCATCCCGCAACCCTCGACGGAGGCATACGGCGGAAAGTTGCCGGTGAAGAAGGAGGTGTCGACCACCACCGTCCGGACGACCCCGGGGGCGCCGAGCCGGACGATCGCGTGGTCGTGCCCGGGTTCCCGGCGGCGTCGGGTCTCCCAGCCGTCGTACACCTGTCCCTTGGCCCCGAAGGTGCCGGCGGCGAAGGTCGGCGGCTCCGGGTCGACCAGGTTGTCCCGGGCGGCGAAGAACTCGTCGTTGGCCGCCACCACCCCGCCACCGAGCAGCCGGGAGGCCAGGTCGGGCAGGTCATCGGCCTCCGTCAGCCCGCCGCCCGCCCCGGCCGACGGGCCGCCGAACCGCTCCGCGGTCACCTCGGCACCCCGGCCGCGAGCAGCCGGCCACGCGGCGGATCCGTCGGGCCGACCGGTCGTCCGCCCAGCCAGGTCGCCCGGACCACCCCGGTCAACCGGCGACCGGCGTACGGGGTGACCGGGTGCCGGTGGAACAACCGCGCCGGGTCGACGGTGAAAACGTCGTCGGGATCCAGCGCGACCAGGTCGGCGTCGGCGCCGACCTCGATGCGCCCCTTGCCGGGCAGGCCGGCGATCTCGGCCGGTCGGCGGGCCATCCAGCGCACCAGGTCAGCCAGCCCGTGCCCGCGTCGGCGGGCCTCGGTCCAGACCAGCGGCAGGCCGAGTTGCAGGGACGCGACGCCGCCCCAGGCGGCCGCGAAGTCCCCGCCGCCGAACTGTTTCAGCGCCGGCGGACACGGCGAGTGGTCGGAGACCACGCAGTCGACCGTCCCGTCCGCCAACGCCGCCCAGAGCGCGTCCCGGTTCGCCGCGTCCCGGATCGGCGGGCAGCACTTGAACTCGGTGGCGCCATCAGGTATTTCGGCGGCGTCGAGGACCAGGTAGTGCGGGCAGGTCTCGGCGGTGACCCGTACCCCGTCCCGGCGGGCGGCGCGCAGCGGGGCCAGCGCGTCCGCGGCGGACAGGTGCAGGATGTGCACCCGGCCGCCGGTACGACGGGCGACCGCCAGCACCGCCTCCACCGCCCGCCGCTCCGCCGACGGCGGCCGGGAGTCGAGGAAGTCCCGGTAGCGGGCGGACGCCGGGGCCGGCCGCAGCTCGGCCGGATCCTCGGCGTGCACCAGGAAGAGCGCGTCCACGGCGGCCAGCGCCCGGCCCAGCCCGGCCGGGTCCAGCGGCGGGAACTCCGGCACCCCCGAGTCGACCAGGAACGCCTTGAAGCCGAAGACCCCCGCGGCGGCGAGGGCCGGCAGGTCGGCGAGATGGTCGGGCACCGCCCCGCCCCAGAAGCCGACGTCGACATGGCAGCGGTCCCGGGCCGCCGCCCGCTTGTCACGCAGCGCCGGCACGGTGACCGTCGGCGGGACCGAGTTCAGCGGCATGTCGACGATGGTGGTGATGCCGCCGGCCAGCGCGGCCCGGGTCGCCGTCCGGTACCCCTCCCACTCGGTCCGGCCCGGCTCGTTCACGTGCACGTGCGTGTCGACCAGGCCGGGCAGCAGCGCCAGGGTGCCCAGGTCCGCACCGGGCAGGTCGTGGTATCCGGCGATCGCGGCGATCCGACCGTCACGGATCCGGACCGCCGCCGGGCGTTCACCGTCGGGCAGCAACACCCGGCGGGACCGCAGCACCAGTTCGTCGTCCACCCGGTCCGCTCCCCTCACGTCGTCGGCAGGGTTGGCGCCGTCCACGCGCCAGCACCCTCACAGCGCCAGCAGGTCGACACGGTCGAACCCGATCTCGGTCGGGGCCAGCGCGCCACAGTCCAGCCCTCGCAGCAGGAACGCGGCGAGCGCGCGGGCGGTCGCCGGCTCGTCCAGCACCCCGGTGGACCGCCGCCCGAGGTACGCCCGCAACCGCCGCACCGCCGCCGCCCGACCGTCCCGGAAGAACCCGTACGTGGCGGCGTACCGGGTCGGCAGTTGGGCCGGATGCAGGTCCCAGCCCTGGTAGAAGCCACTCTCCAGGGAACGGCGGACCAGGCCGGCGTGCAGTGCCCAGCCGGCGTGCACGGCGCTGCTGTCGCCGACCGGCAGCACATTTGTCGAGCCGTCGCACAGGCGTACCCCGGTCTCGGCGGCGGCGACCTGCATCACGGCCTTGGCGAAGTCGGCGACCGGGTGCGCCAGACTCTGCTGGGCGGCCGCCACCCCGCACGCGGTGCTGTAGTCGTAGGTGCCGTAGTGCAGCCCGACGCACCGACCGTCGGCGGCGTCGATCAGCCGGGCCGGGGTGGCCAGGCCGTCCGGGCCCAGCACCGCGGCCGGGACCTCGATCTGGATCTCGAACCGCAGCCACCCGGTCGGCAGGCCGTACGCGGTCTCCAGCCGGCCGCAGAGCAGCGCCATCGCCGCCGCCTGTGCCGGCACGGAGACCTTCGGCAGGGTGAGCAGGAAATTCCCGGGCGGCGAGCCGCCGGCGTCGAGCAGCGTGTCGAGCAGGAGGTCGAGGGTACGCACCGCCCGGTGCCGTCCCGCCCCGGTCAGGCTCTTGACCCGTACCCCGGCGAACGGAACCGGGGCGGTGGCGAGCAGCCGACCGGCGGCCCGGGCCGCGGCGTCCTCGGTCGGGTCGTCCCGGGTCCCGTAGCCGTCCTCGAAGTCGATCCGCAGGTCCTCGATCGGCTCCCGGCGCAACTTGTCGACGACCCGCTCGTGCAGCTCCGCCGGGTACGGCAGCGGTGGATGACGGTCCAGCGCGGTCAACGCGGCGGCGCCCCACTCGGCCACCAGGTCGGGGCCGCACCGGTCGGCGGGTACGTAGACGGTGTGCACCGGCTGGCGGTCCCGCCGCTCACCCGGATACCGGCGCCGCAGTTCGGCGTCGACCGGACCGAGCCGGTGGTCCAGTTCGGCGTAGACGTCCCTGGTGAGCCGGCCCATCAACAGGTCCCGGTGAGGTGTTCGGGACGGACCGGCACCTGGGTCAGCGGCAGTCCGGTGGCGTCCCGGATCGCCGCGACGATCGCCGGGGTGGCGGAGATGGTCGGCGGCTCGCCCACCCCACGCAGCCCGTACGGCGCGTGCGGGTCGGCGAGTTCCAGCACGTCGACCACCATCGGCGGGACGTCGAGAATGGTCGGGATCAGATAGTCGGTGAAGGATCCGTTGCGGATCACCCCGTCGACCACCCGCAGTTCCTCCATCAGCGCCAGGCCGAGGCCCTGGGTGGTACCGCCGTGGATCTGGCCGCGCACCGCCCGGGGGTTGACCGCCCGGCCGACGTCCTGCGCGGTGGCGATCTCCACCACCCGGACCAGTCCGAGTTCGAGGTCCACGTCGACGGTGGCCCGGTGCGCGGCGAAGGCGTACTGCACGTGCGCGTCGCCCTGCCCGGTCACCGGGTCGAGTGGACGGGTCGGCCGGTGCCGCCAGGTCACCGTCTCCTCGACCGGACCGGCGTCGAGCAGGTCGACCAGGCTGGCCAGCACCTGGCCGGCGTGGTCACGCAACTGCCCGCCGACCAGGTCGGTCCGCTCCGGGACCGGCCCGGGCAGCCGGGCCAGCAGCCGGGCCCGGACCGCCCGACACGCCTCCCGGACGGCGCCGCCGGTCATGTACGTCTGCCGCGACGCCGACGACGAACCCGCGCTGCCGACCGTGGTGTCCGCGGTCGCCACCACCACCCGCTCCACCCCCAGTTCGGTCCGGGCGATCTGCGCCTGCACGGTGACGAGTCCCTGCCCGACCTCGGCGGCGGCGGTGTGCACCAGCACGGTCGGCTCGCCGCCGAGCAGCTCCAGCCGGACCCGGGCGGCGGCGGAGTCGTCGAAGCCCTCGGAGAAGCAGACGTTCTTGATCCCGACCGCGTAGCCGACACCGCGCCGGACCTGGTCGACGGTGGTGGTGCCGCCGGTCCCGCCCGGCAGTTCCCGGGGGTCCGGGCCGGCCGGCGGCGGGGGTGGCCGGTCCCGGACCAGTCCCAGCAGCCGGGCCACCGGGGCCGGCCCGTCCACCCGCTGCCCGGTCGGCAGCACCGAACCCTCGGTCATCGCGTTGCGGACCCGCAGCTCGACCGGGTCCAGTCCGAGCGCCTCGGCGAGCCTGTCCAGTTGCGACTCGTAGCCGAAGCACGCCTGCACCGCGCCGAAGCCGCGCATCGCCCCGCACGGCGGATTGTTGGTGTGCACCCCGTACGCGTCCACCGTCACGTTCGGCACCTGGTACGGCCCGACGCCGAGACTGGCCGCGTTCGCCACCACCGCCGGGGTGGTCGAGGTGTACGCCCCGCCGTCGAGCAGGATCCGGGCCCGGACGTAGACGAGCCGGCCGTCCCGGGTCGCCCCGTGCTCGTACCGCAGCGTCGCCGGGTGCCGGTGCACGTGGCCGACGAACGACTCCTCCCGGCCGTAGACCATCCGCACCGGCCGGCCGGTCCGCAGCGCCAGCAGACTCGCGTGCACCTGCATCGACAGGTCCTCGCGGGCGCCGAACGCGCCGCCGACCCCGGCCAGGGTCAGCCGTACCAGGTCGACCGGCAGGCCGAGCGCGGCGGCGACCTGCCGCTGGTCGGCGTGCAGCCACTGGGTGGCGACGTACAGCTCGACCCCGCCGTCCGGGGCCGGTACGGCGAGCCCGGACTCCGGACCGAGGAACGCCTGGTCCTGCATACCGACCTGGTACTCCCCGGTGACCACCACCTCGGCGGTCGCGTCCGGGTCACCGCGCCGGATCGGCACGTGCCGGACCAGTCGGCCGGCGGCCAGTGCCGCCTCCGGGTCGGTGACCGGTGGTCGCACCGCGTAGTCGACCCGGATCAGCGTCGCGGCCCGGCGGGCGGTCTCCGGGTGGTCGGCGGCCAGCACCGCCACCGGTTCACCCTGGTAGCGGACCTCGTCGATCGCGAGCACGGGCTGGTCGGCGACCTCCAGCCCGTAGTACCGGTCGCCGGGTACGTCGGCCGCGGTCAGCACCGCGTACACCCCGGGTACGGCCAGCGCGGCCGTGCCGTCGATGCCGTCGATCCGGGCCGCCGGGTACGGGCTGCGCAGCGTGACGCCGCACAGCATGTGCTCGGCCCAGAGATCGGAGGAGAAGGCAAACTCGCCCCGGACCTTCAGCGTCCCGTCGGGGCGTACCGGACTGCTCCCGATCCCACCCCCGGTCGCCCCGACCGTGGGCACCACCACCGGCGGTCCGGTCATCGGCGCGCTCCCCGGGTCAGGGTCCGGTGTGCCCGTCGGGTACGGCGGACCAGCTCGTGTTCGTCCACTGTGCGCAGTTCACCGCCGACCACCACCGGCTCGCCGCCGACCAGCAGCAGTTCGAGCGGGGCGGGCGGACCGAGGACCAGCGCGGCGACCGGGTCGCTGATCCCGGCGTGGCCGAGCCCGTCCAGCCGCCACAGCGCCACGTCGGCCAACTTGCCGACCTCCAGCGACCCGAGCTGGTCGGCCCGGCCGAGGCACCGGGCGCCGCCGATGGTGCCCAGCGCCAGCGCCTCCCGGACGGTGAGCGCGCCCGGACCGCCACGCAGCCGGGCCGTGTAGAGCGCCTGCCGCAACTCCGGACCGAGCTGGTTCGCCTCCTGCGAGGCCGGGCCGTCGACCCCGAGCCCGACCGGTACGCCCCGGTCCAGCAGCTCCCGGACCCGGGCGGTGCCGGCACCGAGCCGGGCGTTCGAACTGGGACAGTGCGCGACGGCGGTGCCGGTGCTGGCGAGTCGGTCCAGCGCGCTGTCGTCGAGATGTACGGCGTGCGCGAGCCAGACGTCCGGGCCGAGCCAGCCGAGCTGTTCGGCGTACTCGACCGGGGTGCAGCCGTGCGTGCGCCGGCAGTACTCCTCCTCGTCCACGGTCTCGGCGAGATGGGTGTGCAGCCGTACTCCCCGACGCCGGGCCAGCGCGGCGGCCTCGACCATCAGCTTCCCGCTGACACTGAACGGGGAGCAGGGCGCCACCGCGACCCGGACCATCGCGTCGTCGGCCGGATCGTGGAACCGGTCGATCGCCTCCTCGGTGGCGACCAACGCGGCCTCGGTCTCCTCCACGATTCCGTCCGGGGGCAGCCCGCCCTGGGACGCGCCGAGGTCCATCGAGCCCCGGCAGGGATGGAACCGCAGGCCCACCTCGGCCGCCGCCGCGACCTGTGCGGCCATCAGGTCGCCGGCATTGCGGGGATGGATGTAGTGGTGGTCGGTGCTGGTGGTGCAGCCGTGCAGGGCGAGCCAGCCGAGTCCGGCGGCCGTGGTCGCCGCGACGGCGTCGGCGTCGAGTCGGGCCCAGACCGGATAGAGGGTCCGCAGCCAGTCGAACAGCCCGTCGTCCTGGGCCAGCCCCCGGGTCGCCCACTGGTAGAGGTGGTGGTGGGTGTTGACCAGGCCCGGGGTGACGAGGCAACCGGTGCCGTCGACGCGGCGTACCGCGCGGTGCCGGCGGCCGGCATGGCCGGGGCCGACCGCGACGATCCGGCCCGCGTCGACCACCAGGTGTCCGTCCGCGTATTCGGTGCCGGCCGCGTCGACCGTGGCCACCGCGCAGTTCTCGATGACGATCACGGTCCCTCCCGCCGTCCCTGGTCCGGCCGCCCGTCGTCCCCACCGTCCCGCAGCCGGCCCTCCGGACCGTCGTCCCCACCGTCCCGCAGCGCGGCGAGCCGGACCGCGGCCAGGATCGCCTCGTATCCGGTGCACCGGCAGAGGTTGCCCGCCAGCGCCTCCCGGATCTCCGGGTCGGTCGGATCCGGGTGCCGTTCCAGCAGGTCGTGCACCGCCACCACCAGGCCCGGCGTACAGAAACCGCACTGCACCGCACCGGCGGCGACAAACGCCCGCTGCACCGGGTGCAACCCGTCCGCCCCGACCGGCAGCCCTTCGACGGTCACCACCTCGCGGCCCTGCGCCTGGCCGGCCGGGACCAGGCAGGCGCAGACCGGCCGCCCGTCCAGATAGACCGTGCAGGAGCCACACTCACCCTGCTCACAGGCGTTCTTCGCGCCGGGCAGGCCGAGCCGTTCGCGGAGCACGTACAGCAGGCTCTCCCCGGCCCACACGTCGTCGGCCCGCCGCGGTTCACCGTTGACGACGCAGCTGATCCTCATTCCGCACCACCGTTGCGGTACGCCGTCCAGGCCCGGTCCACCATCCGGCGGGCCAGTACGCCGAGCGCGTGCCGGCGGTAGGCCGCGGTGCCGCGTACGTCGTCGATCGGGCTGGCCGCGGCGGCGACCAGTTCGCCGAACCGCCGGGTCAGCGACTCGGGCAGCGGTGCCCGGGTCGCCCAGGGGAGTTCGGCGGCGAGCAGTTCCTCGGCGGCCGGTGCCCGGACCGGGGTCGGGGCGGCCGAGCCGATCCCGGTGCCGACCCGCCGGGTCCCCGGGCGCAGGGCCAGGGCGAACGCGCAGACAGCGATCACCATCGCGTTCCGGGTGCCGACCTTGGCGAACCGTTCGGGTCCGGCGGCCGGCGGCACCAGCACCGCCGCGATCAGCTCGTCCGGGGCGAGCACGCTGCGTTTCGGCCCGGTGCAGAACTCGGCCACCGGCACCCGGCGGACCCCCCGGACCGAGCCGAGTTCGACCACCGCGTCGGCGGCGAGCAGCGGTGGGAACGTGTCCCCGGCCGGCGACGCCGAGCCGAGGTTGCCGCCGACCGTGCCCCGGTTGCGGATCTGCGCCGAACCGACGGTCCGGGCCGCCATCGCCAACCCGGGCGCCCGCCCGGCCAACTCGGTGACGATCCGCCGGTACGGCACGGCCGCGCCGATCCGCAGCAGGTCGCCGTCGGTGCCCCAGTCGGCCAGTCCGCCGACCCGGCCCAGGTCGAGCAGGGCGGTCGGTCGGCGGCGGGCGAGGTTCAGCTCCACCATCACGTCGGTGCCGCCGGTCACCGGCACCGCCTCCGGGCGGTCGGCCCGCACAGCGAGCGCCTCCGCCCAGTCCGTCGGTTGCAGGAAGTCCATCAGTCCGCGCTCCTCCGCGCCGGCCCGGCCACCCCCGGGCGGTCGGCCCCCGCCTCGGTGCTCCGGGTCACCGTCGCCTCGATCAGCCCGTACGGCCGGTCGGTGGCGACAAAAACCTCGCCCGGGTTGTCCAGCCCGAACGGCGTCAGGTCGACCAGCAGGTGGTGGCGGTTCGGCAGGGTCAGCCGCACCTCGGCGACCTCGGGACGGGTGTCGAGCACCCGGTGCCCCATCGCGTACAGGGTCTGCTGCAACGACCGGCTGTACGTCTCGACAAACGCTCCGACCAGTGCCGCCCGGACAGCTTCGTAGGACCCGGCCCAGTCCCGCCCCGCCCAGTCCCGCCCACCGCCCGGGTCGTCGTGCCGCCAGGTCGCCTCGACCTCGGTGGCCAGGATCCGGTCGTCGGTCTCCGGCAGGGTCGTGTACGGATCCCGGACGTAACCGGAGAACTCCGAACCGGCGCTGTTCAGCAGCACCAGCCCGGTCAGCCCCGACTCGACCACGGTCTCCTCCCCGGTCACCGTCACCGTCGCGGTACGGGTCTGGGCACCGTCCCGGGCGAAGGAGTGCGGGCCGAGGCGTCGCCAGCCGTGTTCGGCCAGGGTCACCCGGGCCCGGGTGATCGCCGGTTGGCTGTCGACGAAGTGCCGGGCGAGCCGCAGCCCGAAGTCCTCGACCTGGTCGACGCCGTGGCGGCGGGCGAAGGCGTACACGGTGTTCTTCTGCGAGTCGGTGGGCAGCAGCCGACTGTTGTCGCCGGTCAGGTGGGTGTCCGCGAGGTCGCCGGCGAGGGTCACCCCGACCGTCAGGTCCCGCAGGTCGTGCCGGGGGCCGGCCCGGTCCACCCGGACCAGCCGCACCTCGGCCTTGCCGTACTGGTTGGCGCCGAGCACGATCCGCACCGTGCCCTCCCCTCGTCGGGTCAGCTGCCGCGGTAGGTGGTGTAGCCGTACGGGCTGATCAGCAGTGGCACGTGGTGGTGCTGGTCGGGGTCGCCGACCTGGAACGCGACGACGATCTCCGGGAAGAACGCCGCCCCCGGCGCGTAGTGCGGCGCGATCTGGAACACCAGCCGGTAGCCGCCGCCCTGCCGGCCTCGCAGTGGTGCGTGGTCGAGCGCGGGGGTCCAGTCGCGTAGCCGCCCGTCGGCGTCGGTCCGGCCGTACCCGACGGTCGTCCAGCCGCCGCTGTCCCGCCGGTCCAGCCGTACCTGGAGACCGGCGGCCGGCTGCCCGCTCGTGGTGTCCAGCACGTGGGTGGAGATCCGCACCTGCCCCGGGGTCGTGGTCACCGCCGCTCACCCTCCCCGACCGGGTCGAGCAGCCTGCGCAGCCGCAGGAGCACGATCCGCCGCAGTTCCTCACGCACCACGGCCCGCTCGGTCCCCGGATCGTTACCGAGCCGCTCCCGGGCGGCGGCGAGCAGTTCGGTCTCACCACGCCCGTTCGCGAAGACCAGGAACAGATGGCCGAACCGTTCCTCGTACGCGCGGTTCACCTCGACCAGCGCGGCCCTGGTGCGGTCGTCGGCACCGTCCACTCCGGCCTGTTCCCGTCGCGACCATGCCGCCTCCCGGCCGGCGCCGGTCGGTCGCTCGCCGATCCGCGGATGCGCGGCCAGCGCCCGTAGGACGTCGTCCCAGCCGAGCCCCTGCAGCGCGTGGTCGGCGACGGTGAGCACCGCCGCCAGGTCCGGGTACGGCCGACCGGCCACCACCGTCCGCGCCCATTCCGGTACGGCGCAGCAGCCCATCAGTTCCCGCTCGACCCGCTCGGCGCGGTCGCGGTTGAAGCCGTCCACCATGCCTCCCCGGAAAGTGGAGCCGTTCCTGTCACGTCCGGGAAGGCCCCCGCCCGACACCGCTGGTGTGTGGATGCGAGAAGTACAGCAGCCGGTCCGGCGTCGGGTGAATCGGTGGGAGCACCGAAACCGGCCCGGTCGGCCGTATCGTTTTCGTAGATTCCTCCAACCGACCTCGCCCGGGGGCGGAAGGGTTCGGCGATGCGACTGCACGAGGCGCTGGACAGACCCCGGTTACGGCTGACCGTGCTCACCGGCGCGGACGACCTGGATCGCCAGGTCAGCCGGGTGTACGTCACCGACCTGCCCGATCCGCGCCGGTACCTGACCGGAGGCGAGATCGTGTTGACCGGGCTGATGTGGCGGCGGCGGGCCGCCGACTCGGAGCGGTTCGTCACCGCCTGTGCCGCCGCCGGGGTCGCCGCGATCGGCGCGGGTGACGCGGCGTACGGGTCGGTGCCGGTCGACCTGGTCGCCGCCTGCCGTCGGCACCGGGTGCCGCTGTTCGAGGTGCCGGTCGAGGTGTCCTTCCGGGACATCATCGACGAGGTCACCCCGACGCTGTGGGCTCGTCGGGCGACCGGGCTGGCGAACGTGGTCGGTCGGTACCGCGGTCTGGCGGCCGCGATGGCCGGCGGCGCCCGGCTGACCGACCTGCTCCGGCCGGTCGCCGCCGACCTCGGCGTCCGGTGCTGGGTGTTGACCCCGACCGGACGGATCGTCGCCGGCACCGGGCCGCTCGCGCCGGAGACCCGCGGGAGGCTGGCCGGTACCTTCCTCGGCACCGGGCGGCTGCCGGCCGGAATCGACCTGGACGGTCGGCGGATCTGGCTGACGGCGGTGCCCGGGCGGCCGGAACACCGGCTCGCCTCCTGGCTGCTGGCCTGTACCGCCCTGACGCCCGACAGTGTCGGGCCGCAGCGCACCGCGCCGGCGGGCGACGGCACGGCCCTGCCGGAGGCGGCGGCCGAACTTGTCAGTCTGGTCAGTCTGGAACGGGCACACGCCGACGAGACGGCCCGGGTGGAACGGCGGCTGGCCGACCAGTTCGGCCTGGCCCTGGCGTCGGCCGCGGGTCCGGCGGAGCTGCGGGCCGGTCTGTCCTCCGGTGGACTGGCTCCACAGTCGACCCTGCTGGTGGTGGCGGTCCGGCTGACCGGACTCGGTACGCCGCCCGAGCTGACGGTCGCGGTCACCGAGGAGATCGTCCGGTCGGTCGCGACCCCGGCGCTGGTCACCGGGACCGCTCTGCCCGACGTCGTCCTCGGCGTCCTCAGCGTCGCGCCGAACCGGGTGGCCGAGGTCGGTGACACGATCCGGGCGGCGGTCGGCGGCCTGGCGCCGGGGCTCGGTACGGGTCGACTCGCGGTCGGGATCAGTGGTCCGGCCGGCGACGCGGGTGCCCTGCCGGGCGCGGTCGAGCAGGCCCGGCACGCCCTGAACACCGCGCTCGCCGACCCCGGTGCCACGGTGGTCGTCTCGGCCGGTGACCTCGCCTCACACCTGTTGCTGCTTTCCGGTGTACCGCCGGAGGCCCGACGGGCGTTCCGGGACCGGGTTCTCGGTCCGGTCCTGGCGTACGACAGGGCACACGACAGTGACCTGGTCGCCACCCTCGACGAGTTCCTGGCCTGTGCCGGTTCGTGGACCCGTACCGCCGCCCGGCTGCATCTGCACGTCAACACGCTGCGGTACCGGATCGGCCGCATCGAGCAGCTCACCGGCCGGGACCTCTCCCGGTTCCCGGACCGGGTCGACCTGTACCTCGCGCTCCGCCTGCCGTACTGAGTCGGGCCCGCCCGCCGGCGCCTTCCGGGCCGCTCTGACGGCGGGCCGCGACCGTCTCAGCGTAGCGGCGGAACGTCCAGGTCGGTGTCGTCCGCGACGTCGGCACAGGGTACGACCCGCAGCTGTGCGCCCCGCTCGCGCAGGTAGAGCCGGGCGCCGACGTCTCCGACGGCGGACGAGACGACGCCGGGCCAGTGGTCGCGGCCGAGGAGCACGGGGTGGCCGCGCCGGTCGCCGTAGCCGGCGGTCGCCAGCACCGTCGGGCCGGCGAGGTCGGCCAACCGACGGACCGCCTCGGGGGTGACCCCCGGCATGTCGACCAGGAGCACGATCGCGGCGACCGCGTCCGTCCCGGACAGGGCGGTCAGGCCGACACGTAACGACGAGGCCATCCCGGTCGACCAGTCCGGGTTCTCCACCGGTACGGCGTCGCCGAGTTCGGCCTGCCGACGGACCGTCGCGGCGGCCGCGCCCAAGACCGGCACGACGGGGTCGCAGCCACCGTCCCGGGCGACCCGGAGGGCCCGCTCGATCAGGAGTCGCCCGTCGAGCCGGACCAGTGCCTTCGGTCCGCCGTACCGGCGACCGGCTCCGGCGGCCAGCACCAGTCCGGCGACCCGCACCGCTTGACGCGGCGGCGGGGTTGGCACGACGGAGTCCACGTACGGAGCCTAGTCAAGCCGGAAAATTGGGGGAATTTATTCCTTTTGGTGAAGGAGGCGAAGATTATCCATCAGCCGTTCGGCTAGATTTCGTGGAGACTAACGGTCTAGAGTGATGACCTGAACGGGCCACCAGACGCGCCCATCCACAGACGCCCACGACCCACAGACGCCCACACGCTCGGTGCAGGGAGGACCACCATGACCGCGACCAGCAACCGGCAAGTAGTCACACCCCACACCACCGCAACCCCCGACCCGGCCACCCTCACCGACAGCGCCACCAACCTCCTGCACACCCTCGCCGCGCTGCCCACCAACCACCCCGACCGGGCCACCCTGCGCGACAAGACCATCGAAGCCTGGCTCCCCCTGGCCAACCACCTCGCCCACCGCTACAGCGGACGCGGCGAACCCACCGACGACCTCACCCAGACCGCCGCCATCGGCCTCATCAAAGCCATCGACAAGTACGACCCCAGCCGCGGCGTCGACTTCGCCGGCTACGCCATCCCCACCATCATCGGCGAACTCAAACGACACTTCCGCGACCGCACCTGGGACATCCGCGTCCCCCGCCGCCTCCAGGAACTCCGCCTCGCCATCAGCGAAGCCAACAGCAACCTCCTGCAGACCCTCGGCCGCTCCCCGACCGTCACCGACATCGCCCACCACCTCAACCTCACCGAGGAAGAAGTCCTCGAAGGCCTCGAAGGCGCCCGCGCCTACAACGCCGTCTCCCTCTCCACCCCCACCGGCGACGGCGACCGCACCACCGAACTCGGCGACCTACTCGGCACCGACGACAACGAATACGAACTCGCCGAACTCCGCGTCGCCCTCGGCCCCGCCCTCGCCACCCTCGACGAACGCGAACAGAAAATCCTCACCCTCCGCTTCTACGGCAACCTCACCCAGTCCCAGATCGCCGAACAGATCGGCGTCTCCCAGATGCACATCAGCCGCCTCCTCGCCCGCGCCCTCAGCAAACTCCGCAACCAACTCGCCGACACGTACTGACCGGAACCGTTCGTTTCCCGGGGGAATAGAAGGCCCGGGTGGGGTGCCAAGGGCGTCGGCACCCCACCCGGGCCTTCACCTGTCAACCGGCCCCACCCGGGTGGGCGGGGCGAGACCGGAGGCACCGGTGCGACACTGAACCGGTGCCGCTGCCCGACCCCCTTCCCGACCTGCCGGTCCGGGGCGTCCTTCCCACCCTGACCCGCGCGGTGCACGATGTCGGCGTCGCGGTCGTCGTCGCGCCGCCCGGCACCGGCAAGACGACGCTGGTTCCGCTGGCCCTGGCCGACCAGGTCGAGGGTCGGGTGGTGATCGCCCAGCCGCGCCGGGTCGCCGCCCGGGCCGCCGCCGCCCGGATGGCCGACCTGCTCGGTGAGCGGGTCGGTGACACCGTCGGGTACGTCGTCCGGGGCGAGCGCCGGACCAGCCGGCGGACCCGGATCGAGGTGGTCACCACCGGCCTGCTCGTGCAGCGCCTCCAGCACGATCCGGAGTTGGCCGGCACCGACGCGGTGCTGCTCGACGAGTGCCACGAGCGGCAGCTCGACTCTGATCTGGCGCTGGCCTTCGCGATCGAGGCCCGGACCGCCCTCCGCCCCGAGCTGCGGCTGTTGGCGATGTCCGCGACCGCACACGACGAGCGGCTCGCCGCGCTGCTCGGCGGACCGACCGGACCGGCGCCGGTGGTACGGGCCGAGGGTCGTACCCATCCGGTGGAGGTGGTCTGGGCGCCGCCGAGCCGGCCGGTCGATCCGCCGCACGGCCTGCGGGTCGACCCCCGGCTGCTCGACCACGTGGCGGCCACCGTCCGACGGGCGTTGGCCGAGCAGGACGGCGATCTGCTGGTCTTCCTGCCCGGGGCGGGCGAGATCGGCGGCGTCGCCGCGCGGCTCGCCGACCGGCCGGACGGTGTCGACCTGGTCACCCTGCACGGCCGACAGTCCAGCGCCGATCAGGACACCGCGCTGCGCCGACCGTCGACAGCCCGGCGGCGGGTCGTGCTCGCCACCGCCGTCGCCGAAACCAGCCTGACCGTCCCCGGGGTACGGGTGGTGGTGGACGCCGGTCTGAGCCGGGTCGCCCGGACCGACCTGGCGCGGGGACTGGGCGCGCTGGTGACGGTGCCGGTGTCCCGGGCGGCGGCGACCCAGCGGGCGGGACGGGCCGGACGCCAGGGACCGGGCCGGGTCTACCGGTGCTGGTCGGAGGCGGACCACGAGCGGCTGCCAGCGTACCCGGAGCCGGAGATCGCGGTCGCCGACCTCACCGGTTTCGCCCTCCAGCTCGCCTGCTGGGGGCACCCGGACGGGGCCGGGCTGGCGCTGCCGGAGCAGCCGCCGGCCGCCGCCATGCAGGTCGCCCGGGCCACCCTCGACGCGCTCGGTGCCGTGGGTCCGGACGGTCGGGCCACCGCGCGGGGCCGGGCGATCGCCGCCGTCGGTACGCACCCACGGCTGGCGCGGGCGCTGCTGGACGGGACCCGGCCGCTGGGTACCCGCCGCGCGGCCGAGGTGGTCGCGGTGCTCTCCGAGGCCCCGACCGGTACCGACGACGTGGTGACCGCCTGGCGACGGCTGCGCACCGGCACGGACGACGCCAGCCGACGGTGGCGGGCCGAGGTGCGCCGGTTGCGGGCCGCGCTCGACGAGCCGCCGGGACCGGAACGGACGACGGATGCCGGACGGGACGACAGCCCGGGGCGGGACCTCGGCAGCGGCCCGGTCAGCGGACCGGCACTCCCCGACGACCTGGCCGCCGGGCTGCTGGTCGGGCTGGCGTACCCGGAACGGTTGGCCCGGGTCCGGCAGCCGGGCGCGACGACGTACCTGATGGCCGGTGGCACCGCCGCGGATCTGGCGCCCGGGTCGGGGCTGGCGGGTACGGAGTGGCTGGCGATCGCCGTCGCGGACCGGGCACCCGGCCGGCGGGGCGCACTGGTCCGGCAGGCCGCGGTGATCGACGAGGCGACGGCCCGGGAGGCCGGCGCCGCGCTGCTCCGGGAGGATCGGGAGATCGCCTGGTCGGACGAGGACGGCGCGGTGCTGGCCCGGGACCTGACCCGGCTCGGCGCCATCGTCCTGGTGGACCGCCCGCTGACCCGGCCCGATCCGGCCGCCGTGACGGCGGCGCTGCTCGACGGGCTGCGGCGGGTGGGACTGTCGCTGCTGACCTGGACCCCGGCGGCGCGCGGGCTGCGGGACCGGTTGGCCTTCTGCCGGTACGCCCTCGGCCCGCCCTGGCCGGAGGTGACCGACGCGGCGCTGCTGGACCGGGCCGACGAGTGGCTCGGGCCGGACCTGGTCACCGCGCGGCGCCGCGCCGACCTGGCCCGGATCGACGTCGCGACGGCACTCCGGCGCCTGGTGCCGTGGGCGCAGGCCGCCCGGCTCGACGAGGTGGCCCCGGAGCGGCTGCCGGTGCCGAGCGGTTCGCGGTACCGGGTGGACTACACGGATCCGACCTCGCCGGTGCTGGCGGTCAAGCTCCAGGAGACCTTCGGCTGGCGGGAGGCGCCGCGGATCGCCGACGGGCGGGTACCGGTCCTGCTCCACCTGCTCTCCCCGGCCGGTCGGCCGGTGGCGGTGACCGGGGATCTCGGCTCGTTCTGGCGGACCGGCTATCCGCAGGTACGGGCGGAGCTGCGGGGCCGCTATCCCCGGCATCCGTGGCCCGTCGACCCGGCCGACGCCGCGCCGACCCGGCAGCTCCGCCCCCGGCGTGGTTAGCCGGGTGACGGTGGACGGGTGATCGTCCTGTGCCGGGCCGGACGGCAGCGCCGAGCTCCGGGCTAGGAACCGACCGTCGCCTGGTAGGTCAGGATCTCGGTGCCGTTGCCCTCCTCGCCGTTGTCCGGAGCTGCCCACATCGTCAGCCGGTTGCCGTCGGCGGCGAGCTTGAGCGGGTTACGGGTCGCCACGTGCCCGGCGGTGGACCACTGTTGGAAGGGCACCTCGCGTAGCACGTCGCGGCTGCGCAGATCGATCAGCGCCATTCCGCCGAGTTCGTAGCTGGCGGTGGTGCCGCCGGCTGCGGGGTTCTGGGGCAGGTTGGTGACACCACCGCAGATCATCTTGCCGGCGGGTACGTACTGGCAGTCCTGGTAGTCGATGAAGAAACTCTGGTTGTCCCAGGTGCGCAACTGCCTACCGCGCAGGTCCCACTCGGCGAAGCGACGGGAGCCCCAGGTGTTGCCGACGAGGTGGCCGGTCGTCTTGTCGAGGACCACCCCGCCGAAGTGGTCGGTGACCTCGAACTGCTTGTGGACCTGCAGGCTGTCGGCGTCGACCCGGTAGACGATCGTGCTGCTGTTGGGACGGTACTGGGCGACCGGAACCCAGACGTTCCTTCCGTCGAAGTCGATGCCGCCCGGGTGGTACATGTCGCCCTCGCCGAGGACGATGTCCCGCTTGAGGTTGCCCTGGCGGTCCATGACGAACAGGTGGCCGATGCCCTTGCCGGGGGTGCGGTCGTAGCCGTTCTGCGGGGTCGGGTACTTGACGGTCGGCTCGAGGATCTCGACCGCGGACAGGAAGATCCGGTCGCCGGCGAAGGCGATGCCCTCGGTGTGGAAGGTCGGGAACTTCAGCTTCAGCTTGCCGGTCAGCTGCCACGAGGTGTCGCGGTTCACGGCCTGGAAGGCGGTTGCCAGCGCGCTGTCCCTGGGGTGGTCGGTCCGGTCATCGCCGGCGGGGCCGGTGGCGTGGGCGGCGGCGGCGCCACCCAGGGTCGCGGCCAAAGCTACGCCCGCCACCGTGGTCCACCTGGTGCTCTTCTTCATTGGTTCCTCTTCGGCTTGTTCCGCAAGGGCCAGGCGACCGTAGGGAACCGCGGTGAACCGCTCCTGATCCGGTGGTGACGTCCGCCCGAATGCTGGTGGATTGGGGGGCACCTCAGCCGACGTCGACGAGGTCGGCGACCACCACGGTGATGTTGTCCGGCCCGCCCGCCCCCAGGGCGAGGTCGACCAGCCGTTGCGCGCAGGCGGCCGGGTCTGGGTGGCCGAGCAGCGCCTCGGCCAGGCTGTCCGCCCGGACCACGTTGGACAGGCCGTCGCTGCAGAGCAACCAACGGTCGCCCTCCTGCGGGACCAGGGTGGTGTACGAGGGGGTGACCGGTTCCCCCTGCAACGCCCGGGTCACCACCGCCCGTCGCGGATGACTGTGCGCCTCGTCGGGGCTGATGACCCCCTCGTCGACGAGCATCTGGACGAAGGTGTCGTCCCGGGTCAGCTGGGTCATGGTGCCGCCACGCAGCAGGTACGCGCGAGAGTCTCCGACGTGGGCCAGCGCGAGACAGCTTCCGGTGCGGGCGAGCAGCAGCGCGGTCAGGGTGGTGCCCATGCCCTGCCGTTCCTGGTCCTCGGCCACCGCCGCCCGGATGCCGGCGCTGGCCGCGTCGACGGCGTCCTGGAATCCGGCGACCAGCCCCTCCTCCGGGGTCTCCACGTCGAGTGGGCGGACCGCTTCGATGGCGATGGTGCTGGCCAGGTCGCCGGCGGCCATCCCGCCCATACCGTCGGCGACGGCGAGCAGCCAGGCGCCGGCGTGCGCGGAGTCCTGGTTCGCCCCCCGGATCAAACCGCGATGGCTCAGCGCCACGGATCGCAGCTTCAGGCTCATGGCAGGCAGCCTGCCAAAAAGACGGCCGAAATGCTTGCAGTAGATCACCGACTGGCCGGGACGCCACACAATTTCACTGTCCGTCACCGGCAGCGCTACGGGTCGCCCCCGTTCGGGGCAAGGTCGTGGGTTACCCGGGTGCCGTCGGTCGGGTCCGGACCGGCCGGACCGGCACCCGTGGCCCGGCCCTCCCCGCACGGCTTTCTATCCAGCACTGTCGATTGACATGCCGGTAATGGGCTGGCAACATCGGGATCGATATTGGGAGCGCTCCCAACGGGTATCCCCCCGATACCTCCGCCGGAAGTCTCCGCACCGCGTCCGGAAGGACTCCCGTGATCCGACCCCGTCACCGCGCCCGCCGGCCGGCCATCGGCCGCCACCCCCTCACCCTGCTCGCCACCACCGCGCTGCTGCTCGGCAGCGGCGCCTCCGCCGCGTACGCCGAACCGGCCCAGCCGAGGGCGGCCACCGAGCACATCGTGAACGGCACCTTCACCGACAGCACCGCACCCTGGTGGTCCACCGCCAACCTCCCGCTCTCCGTGGTCGACGGGCAGCTCTGCGCCGAGGTGCCGGGCGGACTGGCGAACCCGTGGGACGCCAGCCTCGGGCACAACAGCATCCCCCTCGCCGACGGCGCCGCCTACACGCTGAGCTTCCGCGCCTCCGCCGACGTACCGGTCACCGTCCGGGCCAACGTCCAGCTCGACGAGGAGCCGTACACCACCGCCCTCTCCCGGGAGGTGAGCCTGACCCCCGAGGGCGGGGAGTTCGGGTACGAGTTCACCGGCGCCATCGACTCGACCAACGGCACCCTCACCTTCCAGCTCGGCGGGGCCGCCGAGGCGTACACGTTCTGCCTCGACGACGTCTCGCTGAGCAGCGACGCCCCCACCGACCCGCCGCCGGGTGGCGCCGAGCAGATCACCAACGGCGACTTCGCCGACGGCACCTCCGGCTGGTACTCCTACGGCACCACCTCCACCGGGGTCGTCGACGGTCGGCTCTGCTCCGCCGTGCCGGGCGGGCTGGCGAACCCGTGGGACGGCGGCGTCGGGCAGAACGACGTCGCGCTGATCGCCGGCGAGACGTACGTCCTCTCCTTCGACGCCACCGCCGAACCCGGCGCCACGGTACGGACGGCGGTGCAGCTCGGCGCCGACCCGTACACGTCGTACTTCGTCGAGGACGTCGCGTTGACCAGCGAGGTCCAGCATGTCGAGCGGAGCTTCACCGCCACCGAGGACACCGAACTCGGCCAGGTCGCGTTCCAGGTCGGTGGCAACGCGGAGGCGTACACGTTCTGCGTCGACAACGTCTCGCTGCGCGGCGGCGAGGAGGAACCGCCGTACACCCCGGACACCGGCCCCCGGGTCCGGGTCAACCAGGTCGGCTACCTGCCCGACGGCCCGAAGAACGCGACCGTCGTCACCGAGGCGACCGACCCGCTGGCCTGGCAGCTGAAGAACGGCGCCGGCACCGTGGTGGCCAGCGGCCAGAGCACGCCGCGTGGTGTCGACCCGGCGTCGGCGCAGCACACGCACAGCGTCGACTTCTCCGGCTACCGCACCCCGGGCAGCGGCTACACGCTGACCGCCGACGGCGAGACCAGCCACCCGTTCGACATCTCCGCCGAGGTGTGGAAGCAGCTCCGCTCCGACTCGCTGCAGTTCTTCTACATCCAGCGCAGCGGCATCGAGATCGACGGCGACCTGGTCGGCGAGGAGTACGCCCGGCCGGCCGGCCACCTGGGGGTGGCGCCGAACCGGGGTGACACCGACGTGCCGTGCCAGCCCGGGGTCTGCGACTACCGGCTGGACGTCCGCGGCGGCTGGTACGACGCCGGCGACCACGGCAAGTACGTCGTCAACGGCGGCATCGCCACCTACCAGCTGCTGAACGCCTTCGAGCGGACCAAGACCGCGCCCAGTGCCGGTGGCGGCGCCGCGCTCGGCGACAACACCCTGCGGCTGCCGGAGCGCGGCAACAACGTGCCGGACATCCTCGACGAGGCCCGGTGGGAGCTGGAGTTCCTGCTGCGGATGCAGGTGCCGGCCGGGCGACCGCTGGCCGGGATGGCCCACCACAAGATCCACGACCGGAACTGGACCGGCCTGCCACTGCAGCCGGAGGACGACCCTGAGCTGCGGGAACTGCACCCGCCGTCGACGGCCGCCACGCTGAACCTGGCCGCCACCGCCGCCCAGTGCGCCCGGCTGTACGCCCCGTACGACGCCACGTTCGCCAACCGGTGCCGGACCGCGGCGACGACCGCGTACGCGGCGGCGAAGGCGAACCCGACCCGGTACGCCGACCCGCTTGACGGCAACGGCGGCGGCTCCTACAGCGACGGCGACGTCAGCGACGAGTTCTACTGGGCCGCCGCCGAGCTGTACCTCACCACCGGCGGGGCGTCCTACCTGGCCGACCTGACCGCCTCGCCGCACCACACCGACGAGGAGATCTTCGGCCAGCACGGCTTCGGTTGGGGCAGCACGGCAGCCCTGGGCCGACTCGACCTGGCCACCGTGCCGAACGGGCTGCCGGCCGCCGAGCGGGACCGGATCCGTGCCTCGGTGACCGCCGCCGCCGACGCCTACCTGGCCACACTGCGCGCCCAGGCGTACGGGCTGCCGATGCCGGGTCACCCCGGTGCCTACTTCTGGGGCGCCAACAGCAACATCATCAACAACGCGGTGGTGCTCGCCACCGCGTACGACCTGACCGGCGACCCGAAGTACCGGGACGGGGCGATCCAGGGAATGGACTACGTCTTCGGCCGCAACGCGCTCAACCAGTCGTACGTCACCGGCTGGGGCGAGAAGTCCTCGCAGAACCAGCACAGCCGGATCTTCGGCAACCAGTACGACGAGTCGCTGCCGAACCCGCCGGCCGGTTCGATCGCCGGTGGCGCGAACGCCAGCCTCGACGACCCGTTCGCCGAGCAGTTGCTGGCGGGCTGCGCCCCGATGTTCTGCTACGTCGACGACATCGCCTCGTACGCGACGAACGAGGTGGCGATCAACTGGAACTCGGCGCTCGCCTGGATCGCCTCGTTCCTCGCCGACCAGGGCGCGGCGACGCAACCGGCCGGCAACGGTACGAGTTGCCAGGTGACGTACACCAACTACGGCACCTGGGCCGAGGGTGGCGGCTTCACCGGGCAGGCGACCATCCGGAACACCGGTACGACGCCGATCACCGGCTGGACGCTGCGGTTCGCGTTCACCGGGGACCAGAAGGTCCGGGAGGCGTGGATGGCGAAGGTGAGCCAGGCCGGCGCCACGGTCAGTGCGACGAACGAGTCGTACAACTCGCGGATCATGCCGGGTGGCAGCGTGATGTTCGGTTTCAACGCCACCACGGCCGGCGGGGCGAACCCGGACCCCGGCCTGTTCACCCTGAACGGGGCGGCCTGCCGCTGACCTGCCCACCACCACCGACCGGTGCCAGGCCCGTCGCCGGTCGGGAGGGACCCCTGCCCATCCCCCGTATGGGCCGGGGTCCCTCCCTCCCCACCCTCAGCGGAGGGTGTCGAGGAGGCGCTCCCCCTGTTGCCAGACGGTCAGCGCGGAGAAGACCCCGAACAGCAGCACCGCCCAGACGAGCGCGGCGACGCGGTAGCCGCGCGGCCGGATCGGCTCCGGCAGTACCCGGCGGTTGAGCACCAGCAGCAGGATCGAGTAGACGAACATCATCATCCCGCCGACGCAGGCGGAGATGACCAGCAGGAGCAGCGGCTGGTCGAGTCCGGCCAGCAGGATCACGCAGCCCAGCCCCACCAGCCCCCAGACCAGTACGAAGTAGATCCGGCTCTCCGAGAGCCGGGGCAGGTACGAGGTCTTGATCACGTCGGCGGCGAGTCGACTGGTGTAGTCGACGATGCCCATCGCGGCGGCGAACAGGGAGAGCGCACCGACCGCCCAGAACAGGACGCCGAACCAGGGCCCCACCAGCTCCTGTAGCCGCTCCCCCTCCACCCGGAGGAACGAGACGCTGTTGGCCAGGCCGGGTACGCCGTACACGGTGGAGTAGGCGAGCAGCGACATCAGCACGATCGTGACGAACGAGATCAGCAGGAACGTGACGAGCTGCTCCTGGTTGGCCAGCCGCCACCAGCGTCGCCAGCGGCCCAGGTTCCCGTCGGTCGGCTCGAAGACGAAGCCCGCGCCCTCCGGCGCCGCCTCCTCCCGACCGGTGACCGGGCTGACCAGGCGTGGCACGTACCGGCCCATGCCGTAGCCCTTGTCCCGGATCCAGTTGGACTGCACCAGGTTCTGTCCGCCGCCGGCTCCGGCGAAGACCAGTGCGGAGAGCATCAGCGCGAAGCCCAGCTCGGTGGGGAAGTCCGGCGCGGTCACCGCCCGGGGCAGCCCGCCCCAGGCCCGGGCGGAAATGGCGAAGCCCACCGCCACCACGACAAAGAGCAGCACCAGTCCGACCTTGACGAACTCGACCCGTTCCAGGGCGGTGTAGACCACCGGTGCCAGGGTGAGCACCGCGCCGATGGTGAGCAGCATGCCGATGGCGATCCAGGTCACGTCACCACCGAAGAGGTACGTCACCATGGTCGCCGAGCTCGACGCCCAGCCGGGCCAGAGGTTGGCGAAGTAGACCATCACCGCGAAGACCAGTCCCCAGTGCCGCCAGAATCGGGAGAACCCGGTCAGCGCGGTCTCCCCGGTGGCCAGGGTGTACCGCTCGATCTCCATGTTGAGGAACCACTGGGTGACCAGGCCCACCGCGGCGGCCCAGAGGAAAACCAAACCGACCTGCGAGGCGATGTACGGGAAGAGGATGAACTCACCGGATGCCAGCCCCACGCCGGCGGCGACCACCCCGGGTCCGATGATCCGCCACGCGGACGCGGGTGGTGGTGGCAGTTCCCGGACCGTCACCCCGGGCAGGTGTCTGGTGGGGAACCGGTCGGCGGCGGTCGGCGCCATCAAAACCTCCAGGGGACGGGACGGTGCGATGGACGGCTACGAATCATCTGTTTCCCTGCGGTGACGACGGTGAATCCGGTTCTGTCACCATGGACGGCGTGGGGAGCGACGAGCCGGAGCAGGCGACGACGGAGGAGTTGGTGGTGCGGCCGGGTGGGCCCGGGGACGTCGCCGTGGTGCTCGGCCTGCTCGACGGGGCCACCCGGTGGCTGGTCGCCCGGGGCCGGGTCGACCAGTGGGGCAGCGCACCGCATTCGGACAACCCACGGCGGATCGCCCAGGTGCGTCGCTGGGCCGCCGACGGCGAGCTGTACGTCGCCGAGTTGGCCAACACCGCGGCCAGCGGCCCGGCCGGCGTCCCGGTCGGCGCGTTGGTCGTCGGTGGGGCCGTACCGCACGTGCCGCCGGCGACCGAGCCGGAACTCTACGTCAACCTGCTGGTCACCGATCGGGCGTACGCCGGACGCCGGATCGGCGCCCGGCTGCTCGCGTACGCCGAGCGGCTCGCCCGCGAACGCGGTCTCGACCTGCTCCGGGTGGACTGCTACGCGGGTGGCGACGGCGCGCTGATCCGGTACTACGAGAGCCAGGGCTTCACCGCGACCGCACCCTTCACCGTCCAGCTCACCGACCGCCGGTGGCCGGGTCAGCTGCTGGAGCGCCGGCTCGGCTGATGGTGAGCGCGGCCACGGGCGGCCAGGTGACATGATCGACGGTATGAGCGAGGTTGCCCTGGCCGAGCTCCGGTCACTGTCCATCCCGGTCCGCGCCGACTGTCTGCGGATCCTGGAGGCGGTGGCCCCGGCCGTCACCCGACGCTGGCGGCGCCGCACCGGGGTGCCGCTGTTGTGGCTCACCCTGCCGCCCGGCGACGACCCGGAGGTGCACGTCGAGCCCACCGCCCGGTACGACCTGGCCGCCGCCAACGGATACCTCGACGAGTTCCGCGAACTGTTCGCGGCGGCCCGTGAACTCTGAGTGGTCCTACCCGCGCGATTCCGGCAGGACCTTGGCGCCGAACGTGTCGACGAAGGCGTCCTGTTCCTGGCCGACGTGGTGCAGGTAGATCCCGTCGAAGCCGAGGTCGACGTACTCCCGCAACCAGGCGGTGTGCCGGCCCAGGTCGGCGGAGATGTTCACCACCTCGGCGACCCGTTCCGCCGGCACGTCCGCGGCGACGACGTCGAAGTGTTCCGCCGTCTCCAGGTCCCAGCAGACCGGCGGGGCGAAGACGTTGCTGCGCCACTGCTCGTACGCGATCGACGCCGCCTCGGTCTCACTCGGCGCCCAGCTCAGGTGGACCTGGAGGTGGAGCGGGCCGCGACCGCCGGCTCCCCGGTACGCGTCGACCATCCGCCGCAGCCGGTCGACGGGCGCGTTGACCGTGATGAGCCCGTCGGCCCACTCGGCACACCAGCGGGCGGTCGCCTCCGACACCGCCGCCCCGACCAGCGCCGGTGGTTGCTCCGGCCGGGTCCAGAGCCGGGCCCGGTCCACGCTGACCAGTCCGTCGTGGCTGACCTCGTCACCCGCCAGCAGTGCCCGGATCACGTCGACACACTCGCGCAGCCGGGCGGTCCGGACCTCCTTGCGCGGCCAGCCGTCCCCGGTGACGTGCTCGTTGCTCGCCTCCCCGGTGCCGAGCGCCGCCCAGAACCGGCCCGGGTACATCGCGGCGAGGGTGCCGATCGCCTGGGCGACGATCGCCGGGTGGTACCGCTGCCCGGGGGCGTTCACCACCCCGAAGGGCAGCGTGGTCGCCTGCAGCGCGGCGCCGAGCCAGGACCAGGCGAAGCCGGAGTGCCCCTGCCGGGCGCTCCACGGTGAGAAGTGGTCCGAGGACATGGCGGCGTCGAAACCCGCCTCCTGGGCCCGGACCACGGTCCGGAGCAGCGCGGCAGGGTGGATCTGTTCGTGGGAGGCGTGGATACCGAAGACCGTCATGGCGGTCCTCCGTACCCAGTCCGGGCGGTGGTCTATCCCGGGCTGCCGGCGGATCGCGGGGTTGTCACTCGCTGTGCGAACCGGCGCCGGCGCCGGCCCCGGCGCTGCCCTCGCCGACCCAGACCGCCTTCAGGTCGCAGAACTCCCGGATGCCCTGCGCGGAGAGTTCCCGGCCGTAGCCGGAGTTGCGTACCCCGCCGAACGGCAGTTCCGGATAGGAGGTGGTCATGCCGTTGATGAAGACCAGTCCGGCGGCCAGGTCGGTGACGAAGCGTTCCTGCTCCGCCGGGTCCCGGGTCCAGGCGTTCGAACCGAGGCCGTAGTTGGTGCCGTTGGCGAGTGTGATCGCCTCCTCGTACGAGGAGACCCGGTAGAGGCCGGCGACCGGGCCGAAGACCTCCTCGGCGTACATCCGCATCTCCGGGGTGAGGTCGGCGACCACGGTCGGCGGATACCACCAGCCGGCCCGGTCCGGGCGTCGCCCGCCGCAGAGCACGCTGGCCCCCTTGTCCGCCGCGTCGCGTACCTGCTCCGCCACCTCGGCGCGGCCCCGTTCGGTGGCCAGCGGGCCGATGTCGGTCCCGTCCTCCATCGGGTCGCCGACGGTCAGCGCCGCCATCCGCGTGACGAAGGCGTCGGCGAACTCGTCGTAGACGTCGGTGTGCACGATGAACCGTTTGGCGGCGATGCAGGACTGGCCGTTGTTCTGGCAGCGGGCCACGGTGGCGACCTCGGCGGCCCGTTCGATGTCGGCGGACGGCATCACCACGAACGGGTCGCTGCCGCCCAGTTCGAGCACGGTCTTCTTCAGGTACCTCCCGGCGCTGGCCCCGATCGACCGGCCGGCGCCCTCGCTGCCGGTCAGCGTGGCGGCCCGGACCCGGGGATCGGCGAGCACCTGGTCGATCTTCGCCGAGCCGATCAGCAGGGTCTGGAAGGCGCCGACCGGGAAACCCGCCCGCCGGAACAGTTCGTCCAGATAGAGCGCGGTCTGCGGCACGTTGGAGGCGTGCTTGAGCAGCCCGACGTTGCCGGCCATCAACGCCGGGGCGGCGAACCGCAGCACCTGCCAGAGCGGGAAGTTCCACGGCATCACCGCGAGCACCGGCCCCATCGGCTGGTACCGGCCGTACGCCCGGGTCGCGCCGACCGCCGCCGCGTCCGCCGGCTCGTCGGCCAGGAAGCCCTCGGCGTGCGCGGCGTAGTAGCGGCAGGCGGCGGCGCACTTGCTCACCTCGGCCTTGGCTGAGGCGTACGTCTTGCCCATCTCCGTGGTCATCATCCGGGCCACGGCGTCGCGTTCGGCGTCCAGCAGGTCGGCCGCCGCCGTCATCCACCGGGCCCGCTCGGCGAAACCCGTGCTACGCAGCTGCGCGAAGCCGTCCGCCGCCCGGGCGAGCGCGGCCTCCAACTGCTGGTCGGTCATCTCGTCGAAGGTCTTCAGTACCTGCCCGTTGGTCGGGTCGATGGTGGCGATCGACATGACGTCGTACCCCCTGTGGTCGGCGGGATCGGCGACCGTGCCGGATCCCGACCCGGGGCACGGCCGCCACGTGAATCACTCGAACATCGAGTGGCGGGTCCCCGGCGGTTCCTCCCGGCGCCGCGCGACCCGACGCCGCTGCACCACCACCAGGTCGACCACGGCGACGGCGGCGAGCACGAAGAGGATCACCGCGAGCACCAGGAGATCGGCGCGCAACGCCAACACCCCCAGCACCACACAGACCACCAGGCCGAAGGAGGCCAGCAACAGACGGAGGTTGAGCGCGCTGTACGCGTGCCCGACCGTCCCTTTTCGCCCGCGGGGCTGCGATCTCGTGGCCATTTGGCCGAACTACCCGTTACCCGGCCCCGCTAACCTGCCCACGCCATCACCTGATCCGCGCGGCGACCGGGTGGGATGCCCGGAGCGTGCCGGGGTACCAAGGAAACATGACCGACGTGCCCGTACTGCCGGAGACCCACGCCGACCTGCTGACCCGTCCACTCTTCGCCCACCTGGCGACCCTGCGCCCCGACGGTGCGCCACAGAGCAACGTGATGTGGTTCGACTGGGACGGTGAGCGGATCAGGATGACCCACACCCGGACCCGGCAGAAGTTCCAGAACCTCCAGCGTGACCCCCGGGTGGCGTTGTCGATCGCCGACCCGGACGACCCGTACCGCTTCCTCGAGGTCCGGGGGGTGGTGGAGAAGGTCGAGGACGACGACGCCCAGGCGTCGTTCTACCGGTCTCTGCAGGAACGCTACGCCAACGTGTACGACATCACCGACGCCCCGGTCCGGGTCATCGTGACCATCCGCCCGGAGACCTTCGTGGCGGTCACCGGCGGCCAACCAGCGCCCCGACGCTGACCCGGGTTGTCGACAGCGGGGTTCCTGGACGACAGCGTCACCCGTAGAGTAACCATGCGAATTCTTTCCGCTCCGCTCCGTACGGGGAGAAGCATGGTCAGTCGATGGACCGCCGCGATCACCGCCGTCCTGGCGATTTTTGCCCTGGCCTGCGAGGGGGGAGCCGAGGGTGGACAACCACCACCCCCACCCGACTCGCCGCGCCCCGGACTGCCGTCGTCGATCGCCGCACTCGGGGACTCGATCACCACCGGCTTCGGCTCCTGCCTGACCCTGGCCGCCTGCCAGCGCAACTCCTGGGCGACCGGAAGCTCGAGTCGGGTGGACAGTCTCTACCGGCGCCTGTTGGAGGCCAATCCCGCGATCCGGGGCAACGTCCGCAACGAGGCGTCGAACGGCGCCCGGGTGGGCGCCCTGGCCGACCAGGCGGCCGGCGCGGTACGCCGCAAGGCGGACTACGTGACGGTGCTGGTCGGCGCGAACGACGCCTGCCGGACCCGGATCGAGGACATGACGGAGGTCAGGACCTTCCGGGAGAGTCTCGACCGGGGATTGCGGGTGCTGAAGGAGGGCCGACCCCGGGCCCAGGTCCTGGTGGTGAGCATTCCGGACCTGTACCGGCTGTGGGAGATCGGGCACGACGACGAGCGGGCGGTCCGGGCCTGGGGCAACCGGATCTGCCCGTCGCTGCTGGCGAACCCGACGTCGACGGCGGAGGTCGACAAGACCCGCCGCTCGACCTTCCGGGCCCGGATCGACGCCTACAACAAGGAGCTCTCCGCCGCCTGTCGGGCGTACGGGTCACGCTGCCGGTACGACGGCGGGGCGGTGCACCGGGTGCGGTTCAGCCTGGACATGGTCAACCGGCTGGACTACTTCCACCCCAATGTGGACGGTCAGAACAAGCTCGCCGAGGTGGCGTGGCGGGCATCCGGCCTGGCCCGGCGGGCCGACTGAACAGCGGCGGGACGCGCCCGGCCGCCGGCCGACCGGGCAGCGGCGACACCCGCCGATCTGCCGGGCCGACCCGACGGCGCACGGCGGCTCAGTCGGCCGGTGCCGACGGCGGTGGCGGCATGATGGCCCGGGGGCGGTAGAGCTCCTGGGTCCGGGCCGCCAGGTCCTTGGTGGCCGACGAGTTCGCCCAGGTGCCGAGGATGATCGCGGCACCCGGCACGGCCTTGGCGAAGAGCCGCTTCGCGGCCCGGATCCCGGCCATCTGCGCCAGCTTGAGACCCAGCCGCAGCATCGCCTGCCGCAGCGGCGTGTTCGACCTGCCCAGCAGGGCACCGGCCCGTTCGTGCCCGGCCGCCACGCCGAGCGCCAACCGTGCCGTCTGGGCGATCTTGTGGACCCGCTGCAGGACCAACAGGTCGGTGGCCCGGTCAGGGTGTGTCGGATCGTGGCCGTACGCGGCGGCGACGTGCAGCACCATCCGGGCCTGGGTCCAGGCGAGTACGCCGACGTCGGCCACCGCACCGGCCAGGCCGGCGGCCCCGGAGATGGCGCCGGAGAGTCGGGCCCGGATGACAAACTTCCGGATCGCGAGCTGCGCGATCTCGTCCGGGGAGAGCTGCGGATACCAGGCCCGGATCCGCTCGACCCACTCCCGGGCCTGCGGACCGAGCCGGCGGACCGCCTCCAGCGCGAGATGTTCCGGGGCGTACTGCGGGTCGGCCTTCATCCGGTCCCACAGGCCGGTCGGCGGCACCGCCGACGGGTCCGCGTCCTCGGGCTCGACCGGCAGACCGTCCGGCCCCAGCTCAGCGGCGGTGGCCAGCGGGCCCGGTGGGACCGACGGGGTCGCCCGGCCGGTGGCCGGCGCCACCCGGGCGGCCACGGACGCGGTGGCCGGCCCGTCGGCCTGCGGGCTCGTCACCTCCGTCGACGGGGTGACGTTGTCATCGGCGGGGAACGGTGCGGACTCCGTCAAGGGACACTCCGAGTGCGTGGGATGGGAACGAGGTCCGGCGGTGGCAGCGGGACGGCGTACGGTTCAGCGCCGGCCCCGCAGCCGGCTGACGATCCGGCGCAGCCGCTGCTGGTTGCCGGGCTTGGCCAGCTCGCGCCGGCCCCGGGCGATCAGCTGTCGCCCCTGGGGCGACCTGAGGAACATCTGGATCCGGTGCATCAACGACGCCATCTCGGTCCTCCTGTGGTGGTCCTGCACCAGGTTTACCCGATCCCCGGTTCGATCACACCGGCCAGCCCCGTACCGGCCCGGGTGGGGAGTTCCATCATGGCCCGCCGGGACAAGGAGCGACCATCCTTGGCGGCCGGGCACAGCGCACCGCCCGCCGGAACGGCTCCCTAGTGGTCCCGGGGCAGCAGCGCGTCGACCACCCGGGTCGCGTTGCCCTCGTGTTTGGCGTAGTGCTCCGGGTAGGCCGAGACCTGTACCGCCTGGGCCGCCTCGGTCAGCCGCATCCGCTGCCAGCCGGGGACCTGCCGCAGTGCCTCGAAGAACCGGGCCGTCGCGTACGCCGGGTCCATCAGCCGGCCCACCGGCCCCCAGCCGCTGCTGCTGCGCTGCTGGAACAGTCCGACGGAGTCGTGGTCCCAGCCGGTCCCCTGGTGCGGGTACCGCTTGGACTCCGGCACCACCTCGCTGGCCCGGTTGAGCAGGTTGCTCTCCTGCATCGCGGTGGCCACCCCGATGACCAGCGCACGGCGCGGCATGCCCATGTCCCGTCCGGTCCGGACGATCGCCCGCGCGTTGTCCATCTGCACCTGGGTCAGGCCGGCCACCGGTGCCGAGTCGGCCAGCGGCGGCGACTCACCGGGGCTGGTCTTCGACGTCGCCGGGCCGGAGTCGTCGGTCTTCTTCGCCGCGCCGGCGGCGGTCGACGGCTCGGCCGGGCCGCCGGCCCCCACGCCGCCGGTCGACTGGTCCGGCCGGGAGAGCGCCACCCGGTCCCCCGGACCCGCGGTGCCCGGATCGGCCGTCGGGTCCGCCGACCGGGTTCCGCCGACCACCGCGGCCACCAGGCCGAGGCAGCACAGCACGCCCGCCGCCGCGTACCAGGCCCGGTTCCCGCCACCGAGCCGGTGCCGCAGGCCGGCCAGGATGACCAGGGTCGCCGCCCACCAGGAGCGCCACCGCGGCCGGCCGGCGTCCGCCAGCCCGGAGGACGGTACGGACGAGGGGACATCATCCGATCGGACAGTGCGCCGTACGGCGGTGTGCTCCAGCTCAGAAAGGTCGTCGTCACGCATCCGACGAGGCTAGGCAGGCAAACCGTCGACTACGGGGAGTCACCGAGTGGCGCTGGCCACACCTGGTGGCTGAGTAACCGGTCAGCGACCGGCAGAGGTGAACGGGAACGGCCAACCCGGACAAGCATGGCAGATCAGGCGCCGCGCTCGATGCCGGCCTATCGCACAGGTACCACCCGACGTCCGGCACCAGGACCCGGTCGGCGGCCGCTCCGCCGATCGACCGATCCGACGCGGGCCGATCGGCCCACCGCCCGATCCCCGTCAGGGCCCAGTCGTGAGACCGTGGGGCATGACCCAGGTCACCGACGGCCGGGGCCGACCCGACCTCCGCCGCCTCCCCAAGGCCAACCTCCACCTGCACCTGACCGGTTCGATGCGCCCGAGCACCCTCGCCGAGCTGGCGGACCGCTACGGGCTGTCGGTGCCCGACCCGCTGCCGCCCGGCGCCGTGCACGGCTGGTCGGCGTTCCAGAGCCGGTACGACCTGGCCCGCGCGACACTGCGTACCGCTGACGATCTCGCCCGGGTGGTCGCCGAGGCCGCCGCGGACACCGCCGCCGACGGTGGCGGCTGGCTGGAGATCCAGGTCGATCCGACGACGTACGCGGCCCGGCTCGGCGGGCTGGAGCCGGTGGTGGAGGCGGTCCTCGCCGGGACGGCCGGCGGACGTACCGGGGTGGTGCTCGCCGCGAGCTGGGCCGGACCGCCGGACCAGGCCCTCCGGGTGGCCCGGCTCGCCGCCCGGTACGCCGACCGTGGCGTCGTCGGCTTCGGACTCTCCAACGACGAGCGGCGGGGCCGGATCGCCGACTTCGTCCCGGCGGTCCGGATCGCGACCGGAGCCGGGCTGCTCGTGGTGCCGCACGGCGGCTTCTACGAGGCCGCCTGGCACGTGCGGGACTGTGTGACGCTGCTCGGCGCGCACCGGGTCGGCCACGGGCTCACCGCCGCCGTCGACCCGGCCACCCTCGACCTGCTGGCCGCCCGCGCGGTCGCCCTGGAGGTGTGCCCCAGCTCATATCCGCCGTTCGGGGTCACCGCCGACCTGGCCGCGACACCGCTGCGTGCGCTGCTGACCGCCGGTGTGCCGGTGGCGCTGGGCACCGACGACCCGCTGCTGTTCGGCACCGGTCTGCTCGACCAGTATCTGCTGGCCCGGGACGTGCTGGGCTGCACCGACACCGAACTGGCGGCGCTCGCCACCGGCTCCGTCGACGCCTCCGCCGCTCCCCCGGCGGTCAAGGCCACGATGCGGGCGGGCGTCGCCGGGTGGCTCGGTGGAATGGACCAAGATAGCGGCAGCGTTTGCTACCTCGGGGCGCCGTTCGACACGGACGCGTCCCGGCGTACCCCGTTGAGGAGGTCCTGACCGGTGCTCGACCCGAACGAGCTCTACGAACTCACCGACGACCTGCCCGAGCTGGGGCAACCGGTGCTGATTCAGGCACTTTCCGGCTTCGTCGACGCCGGAAACGCGACCCGGCTCGCCCGGGAACACCTGATGTCGACGCTCGACTGCCGGACGATCGCGACCTTCGACGTCGACCAGCTGCTCGACTACCGCTCCCGGCGCCCCACGATGATCTTCGTGGAAGACCACTGGGAGCACTACGAGGCGCCGAAGCTGGAGCTGCACCTGCTCCGTGACGACGCCGACACGCCGTTCCTGATGCTCTCCGGCCCCGAGCCGGACTTCCAGTGGGAGCGGTTCATCGCGGCGCTGACCGGACTGATCGAGCGGCTCGGCGTCCGGCTCACCGTCGGGCTCAACGCGATCCCGATGGCCGTGCCGCACACCCGTCCGATCGGGGTGACCGCGCACGCCACCCGACCGGAGCTGATCATCGGCTACGAGTCGTGGCTGCAGCGGATCCAGGTGCCGGGCGGCGCCGGCAACCTGCTGGAGTTCCGCCTCGGACAGCAGGGACGGGACGCCATCGGGTTCGCGGTGCACGTACCGCACTACGTGGCGCAGTCCGAATACCCGGGCGCCGCCGAACTGCTGCTGACCTCCGTCTCCCGGGCCACCGGGCTGCTGCTTCCCTCGGAGCCGCTGCGCGAGGCCGCCGAGGCGGTACGCGTCGAGATCGACCAGCAGGTGGCCCAGACCGACGAGGCCGCCTCGCTGGTACGGGCTCTGGAGGAGCAGTACGACGCCTTCACCAGGGGCCGCAGCGGTCCCAACCTGCTCGCCAACCCCGCCGGGCCGCTGCCGACCGCCGACGAACTCGGCGCCGAGCTGGAGCGGTTCCTCGCCGAGCACGGCCGGCCCGGGGAGACGCCGGGCAGCTGACTGACACCACGACGGGCACGCCGCGGCCGGTCACCCCACGCCACCACCGCCCCGGCCCGGCACACCAGGACCGGCGCGGCGCACCAGGACCGGCGCGGCACGGCCAGCCCGGCGCGGCCGGGTGTCCGGCGGGCGTGACGGCGGGCCATCCGGCAGGCTGGTGGTATGCGTCTGGCTACCTGGAACGTCAACTCGGTCAAGGCCCGGCTGCCCCGGCTGCTCGGCTGGCTCGCCGACACCCGGCCCGACGTCGTCTGCCTGCAGGAGACGAAGTGCCCGGACGGGTCGTTTCCGGTCGCCGAGGTCGGTGAACTGGGCTACACGGTGGCCAGCCACAGCGACGGCCGCTGGAACGGGGTGGCGATCCTGTCCCGCGTCGGACTGACCGACGTGACCGTGGGTTTCGCCGACGAGCCCGGGTTCCCGGACCCGGAGGCGAGGGCGATCTCGGCGACCTGCGCCGGCGTACGGGTCTGGTCGGTCTACGTGCCGAACGGCCGTACCCCGGACTCGCCGCACTACGAGTACAAGCTGGCCTGGCTGTCGGTGCTGCGCGACGCGCTCGCCGCCGAGGTGCGGACCGGGCGCCCCCTGGCGGTCTGCGGCGACTACAACGTCGCACCGACCGACGCGGACGTCTGGGACGCGTCGCTGTTCGTCGGCTCGACCCACGTGACCCCGCCGGAACGACAGGCCCTGGCCGACCTGCGGGCCCTCGGCCTGGTCGACGTCGTACCGACGCCGATGAAGGGTCCACACCCGTTCACCTACTGGGACTACCGGGCCGGGATGTTCCACCAGAACAAGGGCATGCGGATCGACCTGGTGTACGCCACCGAATCGTTCGCCGGCACGGTCCGCTCGGCGTACGTCGACCGGGAGGCGCGCAAGGGCAAGGGGCCCTCGGACCACGCCCCGATCGTGGTGGACGCCGAACCTGCCGGCGCCTGACCGGCCACAACTCGCGAATAGGGTGGAGTCATGGCAGTTGTGAAGATCAACGCGATCGAGGTGCCACCGGGCGCCGGTCCCGACCTGGAACGACGGTTCGCCGCCCGGCAGGGCGCGGTCGAGAACGCCCCGGGATTCCTGGGCTTCGAGCTGCTCCGGCCGGTGGGCGGCGAGTCCCGGTACTTCGTGTACACGAAGTGGGAGAGCGAGGAGGCGTACCAGGCCTGGGCGGCCGGGCCGGCCCGGGAGGCGCACGCCCGCACCGGGACCGACGGTGCGCGACCGAAGCCCGTCGCCACCGGGGCCACGCTCCTGGAGTTCGAGGTGGTGCAGCAGGCCGGACCGACCGGGTAGGCCGGCCCACACCGGGTCCCCCGCCTCAGCGATCTCGGGAGTCGACCAGCGAGGCGAACACGACGATGTTGTCGGCGTAGCCGGTGCTGCCGCCCACCCACCGTCCACCACAGGTGATCAGGCGCAGCCAGGGACGCTGGTAGTCGCCGTAGACCCGCTCGGCCGGCAGGGCGTCCTTGTCGAAACGCTCGACCGAGTTGACCTCGAAGATCGCCACCGACCGGTCCTGCCGGACCACCTCGATCCGGGCACCCGCCCGGAGCTTGGCCAGATCGTGGAAGACCGACGGTCCGGTACGGGTGTCCGCGTGGCCGACGATGATCGCCGGGCCGAACTGCCCGGGGGTCGGCCCCCGGTCGTACCAGCCAGCCTCGTTGTGCCGGTCCAGATCCGGTACGGCGATCGTCCCGTCCTCGGCCAGCCCGACCCGGTGCACCGGCGCCTCCACCTTGATCGACGGGATCTCCAGGCGCACCGGCCGGCTCGGCTCCAACACCGGGAACTCGTACGGCGGAGCCTTACTGCCGCTGTTGAGCCACCACCACGGCCCGTCCGCCGACCGCCCGAGTCCGGCCCCGGTGGCGAAGACCCCGACCAGGACAAGAATCACCGCGAGCGGGCCGACCGTACTCCGGCGCTGCCGAGCGGCCGGGCCACCCCGGGCGGCCGGATGTCGCAGGTGCGGGGCCGGACGTCGGCCGCCGAGCCTCGGCCGGCGGGCGGTGGACATGCGGGACATCGGACGCGTACTCAGATCCGCCCGGGGGCCGCCGGCCGGCGCCGTCGGCGGAGCGCGACCATGCCGAGCAGCACACCGAGGGCGGTGGCCGCGAGCCCGCCGACGACCAGCAGTTGCCCCGGGTCATCTCCGGCGGTACCGCCGAACCCGGTCGCCGGCCCGCGGTGCGGCCACTGCCCACCATCCGGCCACTGGGCACCGCCCACCACCACGAGCCTGGTCGACGCGTTCCTGCCGTCCGGGCAGCTCAGCCGGACCCGGTAGGTGTCCGCCCGGGTGGTCTTCGGCACGGTCGCCACCGCAGTGAGGAATCCGGCCTGCGGATGCACCGTGACACTGCCGAACGCAGGCGACTCGACCGTCGCCGGCTGGGTGTTGGTCCGGCAACTGGCCTTGATCCCGACCATGTACCCAGCCTCGACCGTGCTCGGGTTCAGCTGGACGAAGACGTCGGCGGCGCGGGCCGGGGCCGCGCCGAGGAGTATCCCGGCGAGCACGACCGATACGACGGACACGACGGCCGACAGTGCGGCCCGGTGTCGACGGCTGAACACGTTCCCCCTTCCCGGCGCCTCGGGCAGGGCCGGACGCGGGGGCCACCGGGCCTGCCGTACGGAGAAATCCTCTCATCTGACGGCGTCCGGCACATCCGGTCGCGGGTTATCGGTCAAGATCGGCTGCGTCGACCGGGCATCGCGTAGGCTCAGGTACCCGTGACCGTCACCAGCCAGGACCAGACCCTCGGGACACCTGCGGAACCCGCCGCCGGGACGTCCCCGGACCGCCGTACCACCGGGACGGTGGCGGACCCCGGGGACGCGGCGACGACCGGTCACCACGCCCAGATCCGCACCTTCCACCCGCGTCGGGGGCGGCTCGGTGTCCGGCAGCACGACGCGCTCGAGCGGCTCTGGCCGACGTACGGGCTGGAGATCCCGCCCGGGCCTCCCCCCGCGCCCACCCCGGTCGACCTGGCCGCGCTCTTCGACCGGCACGCGCCGGTCGTACTGGAGATCGGGTTCGGGATGGGGGACGTCACGGCGGAGATGGCCGCCGCCGACCCGGACCGGGACTACCTCGGCGTCGAGGTACACACCCCGGGCATCGCCAACCTGCTGAGCCTGGTCGAGCGGCGCGGCCTGCGCAATGTCCGGATCGCCCGGGGCGATGCCCTCGACCTGCTCCGGCACCGGATTCCGCCGGACCGGCTCACCGCGATCCACGTCTTCTTCCCCGACCCGTGGCCGAAGGCCCGCCACCACAAGCGTCGACTGATCCAGCCCGCGCACGTCGCACTGCTCCGATCCCGGCTGGCCCCGGGCGGGGTGCTGCACTGCGCCACCGACTGGGCCGAGTACGCCGAGACCATGCTGGCCACGCTGACCGCCGACCCGGAGCTGGTCAACACGTTCCCCGGGTACGCACCACGGCCGGCCCACCGACCGGTCACGAAGTTCGAGCGGCGGGCCACCCGGGTCGACCGGCCCGCCTTCGACCTGATCTTCCGCCGCCGCTGACCGTCCGGGCCGCCACTGACCGTCCGCGCCGACGCCCCGGGAGTGGGACGATGCCAGACGGGGCGGAAGAATTCGGGACGGGGGCGGATTGGCGTTGGCAGAGTCGGCCAGGCACCATGGACCGGCCATGACGCTCACTGACCAGCTGCCGGGCAGCGCCGAACCCGACACCCTCTTCGACGCGTTCGCCGGTTGGGCACAGGAGCGCGGACTCGCCCTCTATCCCCACCAGGAAGAGGCGCTGATCGAGATCGTCTCGGGCGCCAACCTGATCCTGAGCACCCCGACCGGGTCCGGTAAGAGCCTGGTCGCCACCGGGGCCCACTTCGCCGCCCTCGCCGACGACCGGGTGAGCTTCTACACCGCGCCGATCAAGGCGCTGGTGTCGGAGAAGTTCTTCGCGCTCTGCGAGATCTTCGGCGCGAACAACGTCGGCATGCTGACCGGGGACGCCAGCGTCAACGAGGACGCCCCGATCATCTGCTGCACCGCCGAGATCCTGGCCAACATCGCGCTGCGGGACGGCGCCCGGGCCGACGTCGGCCTGGTGATCATGGATGAGTTCCACTTCTACTCCGAGCCGGACCGCGGCTGGGCCTGGCAGGTGCCGCTGATCGAGCTGCCCCAGGCGCAGTTCCTGCTGATGTCCGCCACGCTGGGCGACGTGACCCGGTTCGTCGACGACCTGACCCGACGGACCGGGCGGCCGACCGCGGTGGTGAAGAACGCGGAACGACCGGTGCCGCTGATGTTCTCGTACGCCATGACGCCGTTGCACGAGACGCTGGAGGAGCTGCTCGGCACCAAGCAGGCGCCGATCTACGTGGTGCACTTCACCCAGGCCGCCGCGCTGGAACGGGCCCAGGCGCTGATGAGCGTCAACGTCGCGACCCGGGCCGAGAAGGACATGATCGCCGAGGCGATCGGCAACTTCCGGTTCACCTCCGGGTTCGGCAAGACACTGTCCCGGCTGGTCCGGCACGGCATCGGGGTGCACCACGCCGGGATGCTGCCGAAGTACCGGCGACTCGTCGAGACCCTCGCCCAGGCCGGACTGCTCAAGGTCATCTGCGGCACCGACACCCTCGGCGTCGGGATCAACGTACCGATCCGGACCGTGCTCTTCACCGGACTGTCCAAGTACGACGGGGTGAAGACCCGGCTGCTCAAGGCACGGGAGTTCCACCAGATCGCCGGCCGGGCCGGCCGCGCCGGCTTCGACACCCTCGGCCGGGTGGTGGTGCAGGCGCCGGAGCACGTGATCGAGAACGAGAAGGCCCTGGCGAAGGCGGGCGACGACCCGAAGAAGCGCCGCAAGGTGGTCCGGAAGAAGCCGCCGGAGGGGTCGATCGGCTGGGGCCAGCCCACCTTCGACCGCCTCGTCGAGGCCGAGCCGGAGCCGCTCACCTCCAGTTTCCACGTCAGCCACGCGATGCTGCTCAACGTCATCGCCCGGCCCGGTGACGCGTTCGCCGCGATGCGGCACCTGCTCACCGACAACCACGAGGATCCGGCGGCGCAGCGCCGGCACATCCGACGGGCCATCGCGATCTACCGGGCGCTGCTGGCCGGCGGGGTGGTCGAGCAACTGCCGGAGCCGGACGAGACCGGCCGACGCGTACGCCTCACCGTCGACCTGCAGCTCGACTTCGCGCTCAACCAGCCGCTGTCGCCGTTCGCGCTGGCCGCGATCGAACTGCTGGACGTGGAGTCACCCACCTACGCCCTGGACGTCCTGTCGGTGATCGAGTCCACCCTGGACGATCCCCGGCAGATCCTGTCGGCGCAGCAGTTCAAGGCCCGGGGCGAGGCCGTCGCCGCGATGAAGGCCGAGGGGATCGAGTACGAGGCCCGACTCGAACTGCTCGACGAGGTCACCCACCCGAAGCCGCTGGCCGAGCTGCTGGACGCCGCGTACGAGATGTACCGGCGGGGCCACCCGTGGGTCGCCGACTACGAACTCCGGCCGAAGGCCGTGGTCCGGGACATGTACGAGCGGGCGATGACCTTCACCGAGTACGTCAGCTTCTACGGGCTGTCCCGCTCGGAAGGGCTGGTGCTGCGCTACCTCGCCGACGCGTACCGGACGCTGCGGCAGACCGTCCCCGAGAACGCCAAGACCGAGGAACTCGTCGACCTGATCGAGTGGCTCGGTGAACTGGTCCGCCAGGTCGACTCCAGCCTGATCGACGAGTGGGAGCGGTTGCGCAACCCCACCGAGGGGGCGGCCGAGAAGGTCCTCGACGAGCGTCCCCCGGCGGTCACCGGCAACGTGCGGGCGTTCCGGGTGCTGGTCCGCAACGCCCTGTTCCGCCGGGTCGAGCTGGCGGCGCTGCGCCGCTTCGACGAACTCGGCGAACTCGACGGTGCCGACGGGTGGGACGCCGACGCGTGGGCGGACGCGCTGGAGCCGTACTTCGAGGAGTACGACGAGATCGGCACCGGGCCGGCGGCCCGGGGACCGGCGCTGCTGATGATCGACCAGGGCCGGGAACGTTGGACGGTCCGGCAGATCTTCGACGACCCGGACGACGACCACGACTGGGGCATCAGCGCCGAGATCGACCTGGCGGCCTCCGACGCGGCCGGTGCGGCGGTCGTCCGGATCACCGACGTCGGACAGCTCTGACCTCCGGGTCCGGCCCAGGCTGCACCGGGGCGGCGTGACCCGGCGGGCAGGGAACACGGTCGGGCGGACTACGTCGTGTGCCCTCGGGCCGTCGCCTCCGCCGGGATCTACCTGATCGCGGGGCCGGGTAGGCCCGGTGGAAGTCAGTCAGCACACGACACCGGCCGCGGCACCCCCGCGGGCCACCGCGTGCGGTCATCGGTCTTGGCACACCTCAGGTTCGCGCCGCTCAGGTCGGCGCCGCTCAGGTCCGCACCGCTCAGGTTCGCGCCGCTCAGGTTCGCGCCGGTCAACGTCGCGACCGCATTCGCGACCGCATCCGCGGTTCTCGCGTCGACCCGGCCTTCCAGCTTCGTGCCGTTCAGAAATGCTTGGGTCAGGTTCGCGCCGGTCAGGTTCGCGTAAGCCAGGTTTGCGCGGACCAGATTGATGTCGGAGAGGTCGAGACGGCGGATAGGCAGTGTCTCGTTTCCGATGGTGCCGTCGCGGGTGATATCGCGGCGGCCCAGCACGGTGACGACGGCTTGGATATCGACCGGTGGGTGAGGAGCTGAAGAAGGCGGAGTTGTGCTCCGCTTGGTTGCGGGGGCGTGAACCCGGATGAACGCGGCGAGGATGTCGATGACGGCAGGCTGGTCCACGGCGGAGTCGCGCATGATGCGCTCCAGGGCGTAGATCGCGCCCAGACGCACGTCCACCTTTTCCGCGTCGGGCTGACCGAGCTGCTCCACCGCCTTGGCGAACCGATCGGTGATCTGCCCCTGAGCGGTGAGGCGATGCTGCTCGCGGTTGGCCGCGCTGGTCTCACGGTTGGCCTCATTGGTGATGTACAGGCCGATGGCCACGATCAACACCGACAGGATGCTGCCGATGGCCACCAAACGCTGCCACGGGTCAGGCTTGACGTCGATCGGCCCCACCTCCAGCCGAGCCGCCGCCGGTCGCGAGGAACGAGGCATCCGCAGCCCGTCCGGGTATTGGTCCGCAGCTCTCAAACACCGCCTCGAAGCGGACACACGTTGGCGGTTTCCAGTACCCGGCTGACCACGAAACGGCATACGTCCATTGAAACCGACCACGACCAATGAAAGAGCCCGCAGTCAGACTCAGGTCCGCCGGTCGTTGGCCCTGCCGGAAACCACGGTGAGGCCTACCCGAGGCGCAGGATGCCGGCGAGCCAGGGTAGCTCTGGCAGGGGATGTCGCGCGAAGAGGATCCCCGCCGAGCGCGCTCTCCGACGGACCGTGCCTCAGGCCAGCCCCATGCCCCGACCGGGACCCCGGCCGCCGCGCGCCGGGATCGGTCCGGGCGATTCGCGGCTACCCCGGACGGTCGCCGGGCGCGCTCGCCACGACGATCCCCCGGGCGTCCCGGGCGCGCTTCTCGTCGTACGGCCGGCCCAGCTCACCCGCCACCTCGATGACCCGGTCGAGCAGCGCCAGCGCCTCGTCGTAGCGACCCGCCAGACGGGCCGTCTCGGCGTGGGCGTGCCGACAGTCGATCTCCAGCTGCACCTCGGCCAACGGCTCCAGCAACTCCAGGGCGCGCCGATGGTGTTCGAGCGCCTCGTCGAGTGATCCGATGACCCGCAGCGCGACACCCAGATGGAGGTGGCACCACGCCTGGTTGTGCGGGAGACGGTTCTCCTCAGCCAGCCGCAACGCCTCGTGCAGCGTCCGCAACGACGTCGCCGGATCCTCCGCCGCCAGGGCGAGACCGAGGATCCCCAGTCCGGTGATCTGCCCGGGTCCGTCGGCCAGGGCGGCGGAGGCCCGGGCGAGTTCGACGGCTTCGTCGCGCCGCCCGAGGTGCAGGGTCACCCATCCGTCGAAGGCCAGCGTCTGGGCCTGTCCGGCCCGGCTCCCGATCTTCTCGAACAGCTCGCGTGCCCGCCGGAAGTGCAGCTGCGCCGCTTCGAGTTCGCCGCGGTCCCGACGTACGAAGCCGATGCGCAACGCCAGCCCGGCCGCGACGTCGTCGTCCGGGTTGGACTGCTCGGCCAGTTGGTAGGCGGCGAGCGCCTCGGTGAGGCGTCCGGCGGCGGCCCGGGCGAAGCCGAGGTCGGCGAGCAGCATGGCCCGCTGCCGGTCGCGGCCGAGACGCCCTGCGGCGGCCGCGGCGGCGTCGAGCAGCCGCGCCTGGTCGTCGGTCCCCCGGTGCCGGAAGAACCACACCCGCATGGCCTGCGGCAGTTCGGCCACCACCTCGTCCACACCGAGCCGCACCGCGGCGTCGAGACAGGCGACCAGGTTGACGTACTCGAGGTCGAACCAGGCCATGGCCTGCGCCGGATCGCCCGGTGCCGGTTCCCGGCGGTACGGCGAGGGCAGCGTCCGCTCGTGGGCGACCGCCTGCGCCAAGTAGTGGTTCAGGACCCGGCGCAGGGCGGCCTCGCCCTGCGGCTCCTCGGCGGCGGCGAGGTCCGCCGCGTACCGCCGGATCAGGTCGTGCATCCGGTACCGCCCGGGCGAGGGCTCCTGGACCAGGTGGACGTCGACAAGTTCCTCCAGCACCGCGGCGACCCGCTCGGGCGGCAGGTCGGCGACCGCGCCCGCCACCGCCGGGTCGAAATCCGCGCCCGGCAGCACGCCGAGCAGCCGGAACACCCGACGCTGACCCGGGTCCAGCTGGTGCAGCGACATGCCGAACACGGAGTCGAATCGGCTGGGGCTGGTGCGCAGCCGGTCGGCCAGCACCGCCACGGTCCAGCCTGGACGGTGGCGGAGCCGCGCCCCCGCCATCCGCAGCGCCAGCGGAAGCCCGCCACACTCGCGCAGCACCTGGTCGACCGCCTCCTCCCCACTGAGCGCGACGCCGGCCGCCTGACCGAACAGGCGGGCCGCGTCGGCTTCGGCGAGTGGCTCCAGGGACACCGGCGGCACCGTGTCCAGGTCGACCAACCGGTGGCGGCTGGTGACCAGGACCGCGGACTTCCCCGCGCCGGGAAGCAGCGGGCGCACCTGTTCCGCGTCGACGGCGTTGTCGAGCACCACAAGCACCCGTCGCCGGGACAGCTCGGACCGCCAGAGCGCACCGCGTTCGGCGGTGCCGGCCGGCGGGTGTGTGACGCCCAACGCGTCCAGCAGCCGCCCCAACCCGACATGCGGCTCCACCGGCTCGTGGCCCGGGGTGAAGCCGTGCAGATCGAGGTAGAGCCCGCCGTCCGGGTAGCTCGGGGCGAGCCGGTGCGCCACGTGCACAGCCAGGCTGGTCTTGCCGACGCCCGCCATGCCGTCGATCGCCACCGCGCCGGCGGTGCCCAGCAGTTCCTCGACCAGACCGGCTTCCGCCGCCCGGCCGGTGAAGTCGAACAGGTCGGCCGGCAGGTCGTTGCGGCGCGGCGCGGGGACCGGGCCGGCCTTGGCCGCCTCGCCCCACACCGCGCGCAGCGGTCGAGGGTCACGGCCCACGGCACGGCACAACGCCACGACCGCCTCCCACGGTGGTACGAGTTGACCGGTCAGATACCGGGAGAGCGAAGAACTGCTCAGGCCCGCCTCACGGGCAAGGGCACGCAGGCTGAGCCCGCTCAGCTCCTTCAGCCGGGCGAGCTGAGCCACCAGTTGCTCCTGGGGGCTGGACACCCGCACCACCGTACCCGTCCCGTCCCGTACCACCGAACCGGATCAGCCGCGCGTTTGCGCTGGTCAGCCCGATTCACCGTGTCCCACGGTGTCCCACGGACCGCGCGGGTGCCACCGCTTCGATGATCCGATGTTCTCCGTCAGCGACGCACACGACAGAGGAGAAACGATGCGGACCGAGCGCATGCCGAACCCGGCGATGCTGGTGCCCGAGGCGATGCCGGCCCTGATGGCACTCAACAGCGCCATCACGGCCACCGGGGTGGACGGCAGGGTGCTGGCGCTGAGCCACCTGCGCGCCAGCCAGATCAACGGCTGCGGCCCGTGCGTGGCCGGCGGCGCCCAGCAGGCGCGTCGGCACGGCTCGACCGACGACCAGGTGCACGCCGTCGCCGCGTGGCGGGACACGCCCTGGTTCAGCGACGAGGAACGCGCGGCGCTGGCCCTGACCGAGGCCGTCACCCGCCTCGCCGACCAGGCGGACCCGGTGCCGGACCAGGTGTGGGACGTGGCCGCCACGTACTTCGACCAGAAGGAGCTGGCCGCGCTGCTGCTCAACATCGCGATGACCAACGCCTTCAACCGGCTCAACGCGCCGACCCGCCAGCAGGCGGGCAACTGGTGACCTGGTTCTGACAAGCGTCGAGGAAACCGGACAACCCGCCAGCGACAAACGGGATCCGTCCAGGACGAAACAACCGGCAATCCCCACGAACAAGCCCTGACCGAGAGGAACACTGCCATGTCGACCACGACGAAGACGACCACCACCGCCAAGACCGGCAAGCACGACGGTTTCACCGACGAGGAGCGCGCCGCGATGAAGGAGCGCGCCAAGGAACTGAAGACCAGGCCCCGGCGGGGCGCCACGGCCGACACGGAGCAGGAGGTGCTCGCGAAGATCGCCGAGATGTCCGACTCCGACCGTCTGCTCGCCGAGCGGCTGCACGCCGTGATCAAGGCCAACGCGCCGGCGCTCAAGCCGAAGCTGTGGTACGGGATGCCGGCCTACGCCCGGGACGGCAAGGTGGTCTGCTTCTTCCAGGGTGCGGCGAAGTTCAAGACACGGTACGCGACGCTCGGTTTCAGCGACGTGGCACACCTCGACGAGGGTGCGATGTGGCCGGCCTCGTACGCCCTGACCGAACTGACCGCCGACGACGAGGCGAGGATCGGCGCGCTCGTCAGGCGGGCGGTGAACTGAGCCACGGGCGGTGAACTGAACCCTGGGCGGTGAACTGAGCCGCAGGCGCTGCGCCAGCGGGATGTCAGACAGGGCCACGTCGACATCCCGCTGGCGCAGCCGCGTGGTTGACGGTCCGACGGTGGGGTGACGTCGGCGGTCGGGGTCACCGGTCCAGGATGATCCAGTAGCGCCGTACCCGGCCGTGCGGGGTGTCGCGGATGCCGTCGAGAACTCCGCCGTTGCGTTCGATGGTGCGGGCGGAGGCGACGTTGTCCGCGAGGCAGGGGACGAGGACGCGGTCCAGCCCGAGGGCGGCGCGGGCCTCCTTGAGCATCTCGCCCAGCGCCCAGCTCGCCAGGCCCCGGTGGCGCGCGGACGGGCGTACGCCGTAACCGATCTGACCGATGTTGTCGTCGTACCAGTGCCGCAGGGCGATGCCCCCGAGTACCTGGCCGTCCTCGACGATCCAGCGGGGTGAGGCGTGTCTTTCGGCCGGGCAGGGGGTTCCGGCCGGATGGGTCAGTCGGAGCCGCTGCCGCACCCAGGTGGCGAAGCCTTCGGGCGAGTCCACGTCGTCGTCGGTCCCGAGGCCGAAGCCGTCCTCGTGGAGCCCGGGCCCCCAGTCGTCCCGGCACTCCAGAAAGGCGGCATGCAGGTGGGTGGTCGGCAGGATCAGTTCAGGCATGCGGCCACGGTATTGCGGGGCCGACCACCGGACGAGTCACCGCTTCCTCACGTCGACCAGGCTCAGATGCCGATCCGGCGCCACGGGGCCGCATCCGTTCAGGAGAGTACCCGGGCGGTCCGTGAGGCGCGCTCTGTCGACGTCAGCACCCCACGAGGGATGGTCCAGGGGTGGGAGAGCCGGACTGACGGCTGGCAATACCTGTGATTCGGGTCACGTACCGCCCCAAAGCCGCCGTCGGTGCGCAATGGCCGGGGTCCGGCGGCCGGGGCGGCGTAGCCGATCGACTCGTCATCGAGGCCCGGGGCCGCTTACGCGGCGCCCGGCACGGCGCGGGTTATCCGGTTGCCCGCCCCGCCGGCGCCGCATACCGTCCCGGCCATGCTCCTCCGGAACGAAGGCGTCCACGACCACCAGACGGTGCGCGCGATCCACCGACGCGCCTTCGGCGGCGAACACGGCGAGTCTGTGGCGGATCTGGTGGATGCCCTACGTCGCGACGATCCGACCGTCGCATCGTTCGTGGCGGAGGACGCCGACAGGGTCGTGGGGCACGTCATGTTCAGCCGATGCCTGCTCGACGCGCCCCGACAACTTGTCGAGGTCGCGTCTCTGAGTCCGCTCGCCGTCGCCCCGGAGTGGCAGCACCGGGGGGTCGGTTCCGCACTGGTCCGCCATGGGTTGCAGGCACTCGACGATCGCGGGGTGCCGCTGGTGTTCCTGGAGGGAGACCCGCGGTACTACTCCCGCCTTGGCTTCGCTCCCGCAGGCGAACGCGGCTTCCGTAAGCCTTCGCTGCGCGTCCCCGACGAGGCCTTCCAGGTGGTCACGCTGACCGCGTACGAGCCGTGGATGACGGGGACTTTTGTCTATTCGGACGCCTTCTGGAGGCACGACTGCGTCGGTCTCCGTGACGAGAACGCCCGCTGACCTTGACGTTGGCGCCGGGCGCCACCGGGGCCGCTTCGAGATCATCGAGGTCGCGTCGTAGGCCGGTTTCACGCGTCTGCGCGGGAAGCCCGTCGAGGGCGTTCGGGATCAGGGCGGTGCGCCGGCCGTCGGCGGACCGTGGCATGCCGGCCGCCTTGCCCAAATCATCTTAGTCATTAAGATATTCACATGGGCATATCGACTGACTTCTCCGTGGCAATCGCCGGTGCCGGCCTCTCCGGCCTCTGCCTCGCCCAGTACCTGATGCGCGCCGGCGTCGACGTGCACGTCTACGAGCGGGACCCGGGCCCCTTCGTCCGGCGGCAGGGCTACCGGATCATTCTCGACCGGTACGGGCTGAAGGCGCTGCGCGAGAGCCTGCCCCGCTCGCTGTACCACCTGGCGCTGACCACCGGCGACGAGCCCGGCGGGCGCCTGCGCTTCACCGACAGCCGGCTCCGGGACGCATTCACCATCACCTTCAAGGACGAGCCGCACGCGACCCGTCAGGTCGACCGGCTGACCCTGCGGTCGATCCTGCAGTACGGGCTGGACGGGCGCATCCACTACGGCAAGAACGCCGTCGCGGTGGACAGCGGCGGCCCGGCCGGGCTGCGGCTGCGGTTCTCCGACGGCGGGGCCGCCGCGGCAACCGTCGTCGTGGGCGCGGACGGCGTCGGCTCGGCGCTACGCGCGCAGCTCATGCCGGACGCGGAACCGGCGAACACCCCGATGGCGGGCGTCTACGGCCGGTCGCCCCTGCGGCCGGGCGGCGCGAGCGTCATCCCGGACGCGCTGCGTACCAGCGGGGTCCTGGCCATCGCCAACCAGCCGGGCCGCGCCTTCTTCTTCACCTCCATGCGGTTCGGCGAAAACCCGCGGGAGGCGTTCGCACGCCTGGCCCCGGGCAGCTATGCGCCCACCGGCGACGACTACGTCATGTGGGGACTGCTGCTCCGACAGGAGGAGGTGCCCACCGGCGTCCGCGGGGACCTGTTGGCGCTGCGGAACCTGGCCGTCCGGATGAGTGCGGACTTCCATCCGCTCATCCGGCGGCTGGTCGACACGGCCGAACTGGACGCCACGGTCCTCAACCTCTTCGCCACCGGCCGGCGCCCGCGCCGGTGGGCGGTACCCCGGGCGACGATGATGGGCGACGCCGTGCACGTCATGCCGCCGTTCGGCGCTCACGGCGGCAACACCGCGCTCCGCGACGCCGCCCTGCTCGGCAACAGGCTCGTCGAGGCCCGGGCGAACGGCACGCCGGTGGAGGAGGCGATCGCCAGCTACCAGGACGAGATGGTGCCCTACGCCTTCGGTGCCGTCGACACCGCCGCCGGACTGATGCGCCGCCTCACCGGGGGCGCGGCCGCACCACACTGGGTGCTGACCCGCGTGTTACCTCGGCTGCACCGGGTCACCGTACCGGAGGCATGATTGCGGCATGTCCCACGAGCCGGCCCGTACGTCCGCGATCGCCGACCTGATGCGCGCCGGGCGGGAGATGTCACGGCTGTCCATGGTGTTCCGGTACGCCATCGCGGAGCGGCTGGGCCTCACGGTGAGCGACCTGGAGTGCCTGGACTACCTGGCGGACGTCGAATCCGCCACCGCGGGGCAGGTCGCCGAGCGGACCAACCTCACCACCGGGGCGGTGACCAGCATGCTCCGCCGACTCCAGCAGGCCGGCTACGTGACGGCCGAGCGCGATCCGGCGGACCGGCGGCGGGTGATCGTCACCCTGCGGCCGGAGCGGGTCGCCGAGTTGGAGCGACCGTACGAGCGGTTCGCCGAGCGGACGGGACGGCTCATCGAGGGCTACAGCGTCGAGGAGATCATGCTGCTGGCCCGCCACTATGACCGCATGCAGGCGATGTACCTCGCCGAGCTGGACCGCCTCCGCAGCGGCGACACCGCGCAGCTGTCCGCCTGAGGTGCCGTCGCGCGACTGACCGCGCTCCCGGTGCCCACCGGATGCCGCCAGGTTCGCCGTCGGTGGGGGTGAATGCGGCTGCCGCGTCGCGGCACCCAGGCCAGGAATGCGGGGTCCTTCTCGGCCAACGACGAGAAGTTTCGCCGGCCAGGACGTGATCACGATTGACGGTGACGTGCCGACGTGGGCCGGGCCGGCACCCACCCTCGTCATCCCGGTCGACCTTAAGCCTGAGCGCCCGGAACAACCTTGGAAACGGCGCCGCGGCCCGGCCCACCGGTCCGCGGTGTCGCGTCCGTTCCAAGGTTGCGGATGATCAAGACGCTGACCAGCGGCTCGCAAGGTAGGTCCGGACGGTGCGAGATGCGATCGTCCGGAACTATCTTGCGGTTTCCTGGCTCAGCTGGCTCAGGGCCGATGGTCCCCACCCGGTCGGGTCGTCGCCGGGCGGCACCATCGCCAGGGCCTGCCAGAGCAGGACGATGTTCAACCAGCCCGCCTCGGCTGGGGTCAGCGGTCGCTCGGACTGGTAGCCGGTAAGGAACTCTGTGCGAACTTCGGCCGACACCGGCCCCCAGTTGTGGTAGCGGGTGCCGAGCAGGACCGCCGCGCGGGCCAGCTCGACGATTCGGTGATCATGCTGGGCCTCCTCGAAGTCGAGGATCGCGGCGACCCCGCCGCAAGCCCACAAGATGTTGGCGGACCGGATATCGAAATGGACGAGCTGGCGGGGAAGTCGGTCGGGCGGCGCGCTGGCGACCAGCCCGCGCAGCGTGTCACGAGCAGCCATCGGCAGATGGTCGGCGCGGGAGTCGAGCCAGTCGGTGACCCGGACCGTCAACGGCTTGGACGAGACGGCGGGGGCGAGAAACTGATCGGCGTCCGGGTATGCGGCCAGCGCGTCCTGCAATTGGGCGAATATGACTCCGGCCGCCCGCACCTGGTTGAGATCGGCGGTGTCGAGGAGGTCGCCCACGATCTCGCGCTGCAGACCCATCGAGACACGGTCGACCTCGACCTGAAGGCGGCCGTCTCGTGCGGGGACCGGCACTGAGACCGGCAGCCCTCGGCCGTGGAGCCAGCTCGTGAGACGCGCCGTCTCCATCAGACGCGGAAAACGGTCGAGGACTACCGACCATTTCGCGAGCAGTCGGCCGGACGGCGTGCCGACCCAAGCTAGCGCGTTGCCGCCGCTCATGACGATCCGCTCGCAGGAGTCGATGCGAACGCCCCAGTGCTTGTCCAGCATCGCGGCAACCCAGCGGCTGGCCGACTCTGAATCGCTGAAGCCGAACCGTTCGTCGAGCGCGTGGCGAGGGTCGTGCGGCTCCCACAGCATCTCCAACATCGGCGCCTGCGATTCGATCACGCGTCGTATCCCATCACAGGACCGCCGGACGCCGCTCGCCCCGGATCCGCGCCCGACGCTGCTCACCTCACCGGCAACGGGCCGCAGCGTCGACTCAGCCTTGCCCGGCCCCTGCCTCGATCGGGGACGGCCTGCCGGCCCGCAACCCCAGCAGACCCTCAAGTTCACGAGCCACCGACTGGCAGCGGCGGTAGTCGTTGCGAGGCCACACGGTCGGGCCGTCCTGACGCACCAGTGTCGCCACCAGATGAACGTGATCATCGGCGTGGTGCACCGCTACCCACCGCGCCGACGCCCGATCACCAGCCGGCGCCAGCCCGACCCCCGTCGGCGAACGCGACGGCGATCTGCGCCCACTGCTGGTCCGGCAGCAGCGGATCGTCGCGGTGATTGTGGATCGAGCAATGCCACACAGGCTTGTCCGGCGGGTTGTTGGCAGCGAGGACCGGCTGTTCCAGGAGCGTGGCAACCCGGGCGACCAAGAGACTGCCACCGGCCGTCGGCGGCTGAAGCTCGGCAACCCCGCCGATCGCTGCGGTCTCCCACGCGGCGACCAGCCGCTGGTCGTGATGCTCGCCGTTCTCACCCGGGCCAAACAAGTAGCGCAACACCTCGCGGACACTCGCGCTGCGCGGCCGCACCCGCGGAATCACGCCGAGACCCGTCTCAGCAGGCCATGCAGCCGCTCAGCGACCCCGTCAAGGCGCTCGACTACCTCCCGCAGCGACCCGTCGGAGCCGCCTGCGATCGACCGCGCCGCGCTGACCAGCGCAGCCCGAACGGCGAACACCTCCCGCTGCACCCGTGCCAGCTCGGCCCGCGTGGCTCTGGCGGCGCCGCCCTGGGCATCCGCCCGGGCCGCCGCGACCGCTACCTCTTCCGCGTACCCGGTCGGAGTCAAACCCGCCCGGCGGGCCGCCGCAGAGACTTCACGCATCTCCTCGTCCGCCAGCCGGACGTTCAGGCAGTTCAACCGCCCGGCAGGCATCCGCGCCCGGTTCCAGGTCACCGGCACCACCGCCCGGGAGCCCGTCGGAGAATCGACGCTCATACCCACGGCATCCTGCTCTCCATTGACGCCCTGTTCCGGCGACCAACTCGGCGCGTACGGGTGACTCGCAACCTGTTCCGGACGGCTCGCAAGATCACTCGCAGACTTCCCCGGACACTCGCAGGGTTCGGACGGACGCGACAGCAGCAACCTGGGATCAGGGTGGGCGCAGCGGCGAAAATCGATTAGAATGTGTGTACTAAAACGGCTTCTGAACTGGGAGGACAGCCGTGCAGACGTCCGCCTCCACCGCTCCCACCCCCACCCCCGCGCCGCTGCCGTACGCCACCCTGCTCGCCTTCACCCGCTACGTCGACCGGACCGGGCCGGCCAAGGCGACCTTCGTCGGCGGGCTGCGCAAGCAGCGGGCGAGCAGGTCCGGCTTCAACCCGCACGGCCAGCTGGTCAAGGCCCTCAAGGCGGACATCGCCTTCCGCACCGGTGGCCGGCACCTGTCGGAGATCGCCGGCACCGTCAAGCCACGCTGGCGTCCGCTCTACGAGGCACTGGTGCCCGGTGCGGTGAGCTACCTGCACTCGCTCGGCGACCTGTCGACGGTGCAGCTCGCCCAGACCCACGACGCCCTCGGCATGATCGGCGACCTGCCGGTGAAGATCAATCCACATCTCGGCCTGCGTCACGACGACGGCCGGCGGGAGGCCGTCCGACTGCACTTCGACGAGCAGCCACCGAGCCAGGAGGCGCTGCTCGCCACCCTGCACCTGATGGGTCGCCAGATGGCGCAGGTGCTGCCCGGTGCCGAGCCGGTGCTGGTCGACGTACGTCGGGGGGTGGTGCACCGGCCCGACCCGGCGGTCCGGGGCGACCAGGTCGAGCGTTGGCTGGCCGGTGAGGCCGCGGCGTTCACCGCCATCTGGTCCACCGCCGCCTGACACGATCGCGCACGACCGCATCCCGGGGACCGCGCCACGTCGGCGCGGTCCCCGTCCAGCTGAGTGGCGGGGCCCGTCCGCCTGAGCAGCGGCGTGAGCTGGTTATCCACAGGGGTCCCCCGGACGCGTCCCGCTTCCCCCACCCTGTACGGCATGCCCCGAGCAGCCCGACGTCCGCCGCGCCTACGTGGCACGGTCTTCCGTGGTTCCCAGGCCATCGCCGACGGTTTGTTGACCAGGAATGAACTCCGCAGCTCCACCTGGCGTCCGCTCTTCCGGGACATCTACGCGGACGCGGACCTGCCCGTCTCGCACCGCACCCGATGCGCCCTCGTCGCACGTTGGTTGATCCCGGAGGGCGCGGCCATCGCCGGACGCTCGGCCGCCTGCCTCTACGGTGCCACCAACCTGGACGAGCAGGCTCCGGTCGAGGTCGTCGTGCCGGCCGGAACCCGGTTCGGCCCGGTCGCCGGGCTGCGGATCCACACCACCACGCTGACCGACCAGGATGTCCGTCGTCGCGACGGCGTTCCGCTGACGACGGCACACCGCACCTGTTGGGATCTGGCCCGGTGGCTCGATCCGGTCGAAGCGGTAACCATGATCGACCAATTCCTCGCCCGCCGGATCGTCACCGCGCCAGGGCTGCGGGACTACGCGCTCGCCCGGGCCGGTGACCGAGGCTGGCGCCTTGCGCTGCGCGCCGTCGACCTCGCCGATCCGGGCGCGGAGTCACCGCAGGAGTCCCGGCTCCGGGTCCGGCTCGTGCTGGCCGGTCTCCCCCGCCCCGAGACCCAGTACGTCGTCTCCGATCGTGGCCGCTTCGTGGCCCGACTCGACCTGGCCTGGCCCGAGGTGAAGGTGGCCGTCGAGTACGACGGCCTCTGGCACAGCGATCCCCGACAGTTCCACCTCGATCGCCGCCGACTCAACCGGCTCCTCGGCAACAACTGGATCGTGCTGCACGTGACCGCCCAGCGCCTCCGGGACGACTTCGACGGATTTGTCGCGGAACTACAGGCGGCGCTCCACCGACGCGGCCAAGATCACACTACTTCCGGGAAATAGTGGTCTCGATTCGTGCCGGTAGCCACTGTTTCCCTGAAGTTGCGCGATCTCGATGAGGCTGCGCGATTTTGCTGGCGTCGGCGGCGGGCGAACGCCGGTCCGGCGAGCCGACGGCTGGCAGGCTGGGGAGATGGCGGTCGACATCGTCTACGAGACACCCGGGGCGACCACCGACGACGAGGCCGGAATCGCCGGTGGCTGGCTGCCCGGGCAGCTCTCGGAACGCGGCCGCCAGGACGCCCGCGAGCTGGGCGAACGTCGTCGGACCGACGGGCTGAACGCGATCTTCTGCTCCGACCTGCCGCAGGTGGTGGAAACCGTGGAGATCGCTTTCCCGCTGCGCGAGCTTCCGGTGCACTTCGACACCCGGCTGCGGGAGTGCGACCACGGCCGGTTCAACGGCGCCCCGGTTGCCGAGATCGCCGAACTGCGGCTCCGACACCTCGACGAGCCGTTCCCGCACGGACAGAGCTACCGGCAGGTGGTCGAACAGGTCGCCGGTTTCCTCCGGGACATCTCCGCCGCCTGGAACGGCACCCGGGTGCTGGTCGTGGCGCACGCCAGCAACCGGTGGGCGCTGGAGCACCTGCTCAACGGCCGGGACCTCGCCGAACTGCTCACCGCCCCCGACGGGTGGCGGCCGGGCTGGTCGTACCGGCTGCCGTCCGACTGGTCACGGCGGGATTTCCAACCGGCCCGGAAGCAGCCGGGGCGTCCGGCCCGGGGTGACCGGTAACTCGCGGGCGGCGGGCACCCGGGCCTGCCTATTCTTGGCGACGACATGCAGACTCCATCGCCCGCCCCAGTCGTACCCGCCCCCGCCGACCTCGCACACCTGCGGGCCCGGCTACCGGAGCTGATCTTCCGCGACCAGCGTCGGATCCAACGCCGGATCGACGGCCTGGCCAAGGTCCGCGACCCGCAGCGCCGCCAGGCCGGGCTCACCGAGATCGCCGCCGAGCTGACCCGTGCCGAGGAGCGGCTGGCCCGCCGGCTGGCGGCGGTGCCGGTGATCACGTACCCGGCCGGCCTGCCGGTGAGCGAGAAGAAGGACGACCTGCTGGCCGCGATCCGGGACCACCAGGTGGTGATCGTGGCCGGCGAGACCGGTTCCGGGAAGACCACCCAGCTGCCCAAGATCTGTCTTGAGCTGGGCCGGGGCGTCCGCGGGCTGATCGGGCACACCCAGCCCCGACGGCTGGCGGCCCGGACCGTCGCCGACCGGATCGCCGAGGAACTCGGCACCGAGCTGGGTGGCGTGGTCGGCTACAAGGTCCGCTTCACCGACCAGGTCAGCGACGACACGCTGGTCAAGCTGATGACCGACGGCATCCTGCTCGCCGAACTGCAGCACGACCGGATGCTCCGGCAGTACGACACGCTGATCATCGACGAGGCCCACGAGCGGAGCCTCAACATCGACTTCATCCTCGGATACCTGAAACAGCTCCTTCCCCGCCGCCCCGACCTGAAGGTGATCATCACCTCGGCGACCATCGACCCGGAACGCTTCGCCCGGCACTTCGCGCAGCCGGCCGACACCCCCGGTGGTGAGCCCCGGCCGGCGCCGGTGCTGGAGGTCTCCGGTCGGACGTATCCGGTGGAGGTCCGGTACCGGCCGCTGATCGAGGTGACCGAGGCCGAGGAGGACGGTGACGAGGACGGGGAGAACGTCCGGGACCAGATCCAGGCGATCGGCGACGCGGTGCAGGAACTCGCCGCCGAGGGGCCCGGCGACGTTCTCGTCTTCCTCAGCGGCGAGCGGGAGATCCGGGACACCGCCGACGCGCTCAACCGGCTGGTGCAGAACCGGCCCGCGCTGCGGGACACCGAGATCCTGCCGCTCTACGCCCGGCTCTCCACCGCCGAACAGCACCGGGTGTTCCAGCCGCACCGGGGCCGACGGGTCGTCCTGGCCACCAACGTCGCCGAAACCTCACTGACGGTCCCCGGCATCAAGTACGTCGTCGACCCCGGCACCGCCCGGATCTCCCGGTACAGCCACCGGTTGAAGGTGCAGCGGCTGCCGATCGAGGCGATCTCCCAGGCGTCGGCGAACCAGCGCAAGGGCCGGTGCGGGCGTACCTCGGCCGGTATCTGCATCCGGCTCTACGACGAGCAGGACTTCCTCGGCCGGCCCGAGTTCACCGACCCGGAGATCCTGCGTACCAACCTCGCCTCGGTCATCCTGCAGATGACCGCGATCGGGCTCGGTGACATCGCCGCCTTCCCGTTCATCGACCCGCCGGACCGGCGCAACATCGCCGACGGGGTCAACCTGCTGCAGGAGCTGGGCGCGCTGGAGGCGGCGTCGGCGGCCGACCCGGACCGTCGACTCACCCCGCTGGGGCGGCGGCTCGCCCAGCTACCGGTCGACCCACGCCTGGCCCGGATGGTGCTGGAGGGCGAACGCAACGGCTGCGCCGACGAGGTGGCGGTGATCGCGGGCGCGCTCTCCATCCAGGATCCCCGGGAGCGACCGGCCGACAAGCAGGCCCAGGCCGACCAGGCGCACGCCCGGTTCGTGGACAAGGAGTCGGACTTCGCGGCGCTACTCAACCTCTGGCGCTATCTGCAGGAGCAGCAGCGGGCCCTGTCGTCCAGCGCGTTCCGTCGGATGTGCAAGGCCGAGTACCTCAACTACCTGCGGGTCCGAGAGTGGCAGGACATCTACAGCCAGCTCCGTCAGGTGCTGCGGACAATGTCCGACGGCGCGACCGGCCGGCCCGGCAGTGGCCGACGCGGCGAGCGCGGGCCCCGGGGCGAGCAGGCGACGCAGACCGAGCCGGCGACGCAGACCGAGCGGGGCGGCCGGGCCACGCGCGTCGCGCAGACCGCGGGTACGGCGGACAGCCCGACGGACGACATCGACACCGAGCGGATCCACCAGTCCCTGCTGGCCGGGCTGCTCTCCCACGTCGGGCTCCGGGACAGCCAGAAGAACGACTACCTCGGCGCCCGGGGAGCCCGGTTCGCGCTCTTCCCGGGTTCGGCGCTGTTCCGCAAGCCGCCGCGCTGGGTGATGGCCGCCGAACTGGTCGAGACGTCCCGGCTCTGGGGCCGGGTCGCCGCCCGGGTCGAGCCGGAGTGGGTCGAGGCGCTCGCCCAGCACCTGGTGAAACGCAGCTACAGCGAGCCGCACTGGGAGAAGAAACAGGCGGCGGTGCTGGCGTACGAGAAGGTGACCCTGTACGGCATCCCGCTGGTCACCGGCCGGAAGGTCAACTTCGGTCGGATCGACCCGACGCTGAGCCGGGACCTGTTCATCCGGCACGCGCTGGTCGAGGGTGACTGGCAGACCCACCACCGGTTCTTCGCGGACAACCGGAAGCTGCTCGAGGAGATCGAGGAGCTGGAGCACCGGGCCCGGCGCCGGGACATCCTGGTCGACGACGAAACGGTGTACGCCTTCTACGACGCCCGGATCCCCGCCGAGGTGGTCTCCGGCCGGCACTTCGACGCCTGGTGGAAGCGGACCCGTCGGGACCAGCCGGACCTGCTCACCTTCGACCGGGAGATGCTGGTCAACGAGGGCCGGGGCGGGGTCGACCCGGCGGACTACCCGGACGAGTGGCACTCCGACGGGGTGACGCTGCCGTTGACGTACCGGTTCGAGCCGGGGACCAACACGGACGGGGTGACGGTCGACATCCCGCTGCCGGTGCTGAACCGGGTGGACGCGGAGAGCTTCGACTGGCAGGTGCCGGGGCTGCGTGAGGAGTTGGTGATCGCGCTGATCCGGTCGCTGCCGAAGGCCGTACGCCGGAACTTTGTCCCGGCGCCGGACTATGCGCGGGCGGTGCTGGCCGCGATCACGCCGGGGCGGGAGTCGCTGCTCGACGCGGTGACCCACCAGCTGCGCCGGCTGACCGGGGTGACCGTGCCCCGGGAGGCGTGGGACCTGGCGAAGCTGCCGGCCCACCTGCGGCCCACCTACCGGGTGATCGACGACGACGGCGAGCGGACGGTCGCCGAGGGCAAGGACCTGCCGGCGCTGCAACGCCAGCTCACCACCCAGGTACGTCGGATGGTGGCCGCCGCCGCGCCGGAGGTGGAACGGACCGGGCTGCGGGAGTGGAGCATCGGCACCCTGCCCCGCTCGATCGAACAGGTCCGGGGCGGCTACCTGGTGACGGCGTATCCGGCGCTGGCCGACGAGGGCGAGAGCGTGGCGGTCCGGGTCTTCGAGACCGAGGCCGAGCAGCAGGTGCAGATGTGGGCCGGCACCCGACGGCTGCTCCGGCTCGGCCTCGGCTCGCCGGCGAAGTTCCTGCAGGGCCGGCTGAGCAACGAGGCCAAACTGGCGCTGAGCCGCAACCCGCACCGCACCGTGCAGGACCTGCTGGAGGATGCCGCCGACGCCGCGGTCGACAAGCTGGTCGCCGACGCCGGCGGACCGGCCTGGGACGCCGAGGGCTTCACGGCCCTGCGGGACCGGGTACGGGCCGACCTGATCGACACCACCTTCGCGGTGGTCGACCGGGTACGTCGGGTGCTGGCCACCGCGTACGCGGTCGAGCAGCGGCTGGGCCGGACCAACAGCCTGGCCCTGGTGTCCGCACTCGCCGACATCCGGGCCCAGCTCTCCGCCCTGGTGCACCGGGGTTTTGTCACCCAGACCGGGTACGCCCGCCTCGCCGACCTGCCGCGTTACCTCACCGCCATCGAGCGCCGCCTCGACCGGTTGCCGCAGAACCCGGGGCGGGACCGGGAGCAGCAGGCCCGGATAGCCCAGGTCCAGAAGGAGTACCAGGAGATGCTGGCCGCCCTCCCCCCGGCCCGCCGGAACGAGGAGGCGGTCCGGGAGATCCGCTGGATGATCGAGGAACTGCGGGTCAACGTCTTCGCCCAGGCGCTCGGTACGCCGTACCCGATCTCGGAGCAGCGGATCTACCGGGCGATGGACCTGGCCGAGGGCCGCTGACCCGCACCACCCGCGCGGGTCCGGACGGGCGGCGCGACGCCGGAGATTGACGTATCGAAATTGGTTCCCTTAGGCTGGGCAGGTCGGCGGCGGTAAGCGCTTTCCATTTCCCCGTTCCTCCAGTCCGGGAGCGCCCGTATGAGACGCCACCGCACGACCGTCCTCGCCCTGCTCGCGATCGTGACCCTGTTGCTGGGCACGGCGCCCGTCCCCGCCTCGGCCGCACCCCGGTTCCGGGTCCTGGTCTTCTCCAAGACGACGAACTTCTACCACGACTCGATTCCGGCCGGCATCGCCGCGATCCAGCGGCTCGGCGCCGAGCACAACTTCGAGGTCGAGGCGACCACCGACGCGGCCGCCTTCACCGACGCCAACCTCGGCCGCTTCGACGCGCTGGTCTTCAACAACACCAACTCCACCCCGGAGTCCGGTGACCTGCTCGACGCGGCGCAGCGGGTCGCGTTGCAGAACTTCGTCCGGGCCGGTGGCGGCTGGGTCGGGCTGCACGCCGCCTCGGCCAGCGAACGCGACTGGGCCTGGTACGAGGGCCTGGTCGGCACCATCTTCGACTTCCATCCCGACTTCTCCGCCACCGGCGGCACGTACCCCGGTCGGATCAAGGTGCTGGACGACGCGCACCCGTCCACGAAGGACCTGCCGGAGCTGTGGGAGCGCGGCGAGGAGTGGTACAACTGGCGCACCAACCCGACCGGGAAGGTGCACACCCTCGCCCAGGTCAAGGTCCGGGACGGCATCCCCGGGCTGGACGAGGGGCACGACCACGCGTACTCGTGGTGCCAGAACTACGACGGCGGCCGGTCCTGGTTCACCGCCGGCGGGCACGCCGGCTCCGCCTTCGCCGAGCCGGCGTTCCTGACCCACCTGCGCGGCGGCATCGAGTGGGCGGCCGGCGCCGTGCCGGGCGACTGCGGCGCCACCCGGACCGGCGACTTCCAGCGGGTGCCGTTGGTTACCGAGGACCTGGCCGACCCGTTCGAGCTGGCGGTGGCACCGGACCGGCGGGTCTTCTACATCCAGCGGACCGGCGCGGTCAAGGTCATCGACCAGGAGACACTGGCCGTCCGTACGCTTGTCGACTTCGCCTACACCCCGACCCAGACCAGCCAGTCCGACGGGCTGCTCGGGCTGACCCTGGACAACAACTTCGCCACCAACAACTGGCTCTACCTGCTCTGGTCGGACAAGACCGCCAACCAGCTCAACCTGTCCCGGTTCACGGTCGCGGGCGACACGATCAGCATGGGCAGCGAGCGGCGACTGCTGACCATCCCCACCTACCGGGGCGAGGGCCGGGCCAACTCGCACATGGGCGGCTCGTTGGCCATGGACCGGCACGGCAACCTCTACGCCGGCATCGGGGACAACACCGATCCCTTCGAGTCCGGCGGCTTCACCCCGATCGACGAGCGGGCCGGCCGGCGGGCCTGGGACGCGCAGGCCACCTCCGGGAACACCAACGACCTGCGGGGCAAGATCCTGCGAATCACCCCCCGCGCCGACGGGACGTACGCGGTGCCGGCCGGTAACCTCTTCGCCCCCGGTACGGCCCGGACCCGGCCGGAGATCTACGCGATGGGGATGCGCAACCCGTTCCGGATCACCGTCGACCCGCTCACCGACGCGCTGCTGGTCGCCGACTACGGGCCGGACGCCCGGGCCGCCAACCCGAACCGGGGGCCGGAGGGGACGGTGGAGTTCAACCGGATCACCAGTGCCGGCAACTACGGCTGGCCGTACTGCACCGGCGACAACGTGCCGTTCAACGACTACAACTTCGCCACCTCGACGCCGGGGCCGAAGTTCGACTGCGGCGCCCTGGTCAACAACTCGCCGAACAACACCGGGCTGACCAACCTGCCGGCGGCCCGCCCGGCACTGGTCTGGTACGCCTACTCGGCCTCGGCCGCCTTCCCCGAGCTGGGCACCGGCGGCGGCGGGCCGATGAGCGGCCCGGTCTACGACTACGACCCGGCCAACCCCAGACCGACGAAGTTCCCGGAGTACTACGAGGGCAAGTGGATCGTCTACGAACTGACCCGGCAGTGGTGGAAGACGCTGTCAATCCACGACACGGCGCAGACCTTCGCCGACCCGCGCTTCGGCCCGACCCGGGTCGGCGACCTCCAGTCGATCAACGGGATCTTCGGTGACATGAGCTGGATCCAGCCCTTCGAGGCCGAGTTCGGCCAGGACGGCTCGCTCTACGTGATCGACTTCGGGGTCGGCAGCGGCAGTGGCCGGGGCGGCAGCAACGAGGGCGCCGGGATCTACCGGATCGACTACGTGGCGAACGGCCGGCCGCCGGTGGCGAAGGTGGGCGTGGACCGCGACAGCGGCCCGGGACCGCTGACGGTGCGGTTCTCCAGTACCGGCTCCGCCTCCGCCGACGGCACGCCGATCACGTACGCCTGGGACCTCGACGGGGACGGCGACACCGACTCGACGGCGACGAACCCGACGTACACGTACTCCGAGCGGGGTCAGTTCACCGCCCGGCTGACCGTGACCAGCGCCCGTGGGCTCAGCTCGGTGGCGACCGCGCAGATCACGGTCGGCAACACCCGGCCGGCGGTGGCGTTGAGCGTGCCGAACGGCGGCTTCTTCGACTTCGGCGACCAGATCCCGTACGCGGTGACGGTCACCGACCCGGAGGAGAGCGGCATCGCCTGCGACCGGGTGGTCACCCAGACCCACCTCGGCCACGACAGCCACAGCCACCCGATGGACAACTACCTCGGCTGCTCGGGCACGGTCACCACGGAGGCGAACGGTGGGGACGGACACGGGCCCGGCCAGAACCTCTACACGGTGCTGACCGCCCAGTACACCGACGGCGGCGCGGCCGGCGGGGTGCTGGCGCTGGTCGGCTCGGTCTGGCACGAGTTGCAGCCGAAGAACAGGGAGGCGGAGCACTTCGACGCCGCCCAGGGGATCCAGGTGCTGGAGCGGACGACCGCCCGGGCCGGCCGGCGGGTCGGCGACGTCGACCACGGCGAGTGGATCAGCTTCGGTCCGGTGAACCTGACCGGGATCGGCTCGGTCACCGCCGCGGTCAGCTCGGGCAGCACCGGCGGCACCGTCGAGTTCCGGGCCGACTCGCCGACCGGGCAGCTGCTCGGCACGATGCCGGTCGGCAGCACCGGCGGCTGGGACAACGTGGTCTCGCCGACGGTCAACCTGGCCAACCCGGGCGGGACGTTCACCCTCTACCTGGTCTTCGTCAACCCGGCGCAGGCCGGCGGCACACCCGACCTGCTCTCCCTGGACTGGCTGCGCTTCAACGGCGCGGGGGTGAAACGGGAGACCGGCGGGACGGTCTCGGTCACCGCGAACCCCCGGACCGGGACGGCGCCGCTGTCGGTGGCGTTCACCGGTACGGCCACCCCGGCGGCCGGGCGGACCATCACCGACCGGGCCTGGGACTTCGGTGACAACACCCCGGTCGTGCACGGCACCTCGGCCACCCACTCGTACGCCCGGCCGGGTACCTACACGGCCCGGCTGACGGTCACCGACAGCGCCGGAGCCACGATGTCGAGTCATCTGACCATCACGGTCCGCTAGGTCTGAACGGTCCGGAGGGCACCTTCCTGCCGCCCGGGCGGTAGCCGGTGGCACGGAAGGGGCCCTCCCGGCCAGGCGGCCGGGCGAAGCGTGGCAAGGATTACAGCGCCAACCGCGCTGACCAGTTGGAACGTCGGGCCACCGGCTGCGTAGACTCTGCACCGGCCATCCAGAGCGACCGAGAGACCTGGCTCGTCGACGTCGCAGCAACCCCCCACCACGGGTGCGGGTGCTACCGCCAGGACCGATGGAGGTTCGCAGTGCCTACCACCCGGGCCGAGCGGTCGAGCCGGCTCCATGTCACCTGGCACCGGTGGCGTCGACATGTCGACCTGTGCCGGATCAGCACCATGCTCTGTCGCGGTCACGCCTGACCCCGCCCGCCGGTCGGCGGATCTCCGACCATCTGATTGATCCCCTCGAGGCGGTTGACCTCGACGCTGCGGCACGCCCACGACCGGTGCACGGTCGCGGGCCGCGCGTCCGTGTCGGCGTCGCCCGCCGGATATTTCCTGGAGTTTCCACACAATGCGCCTCAACACCCTGACCACCCGCCTGCTCTCCGGGGTCGCCGCCGTCGCGTTGCTCGGTGCGGTCGCGGCCTGCGGCGGAGGTTCCGCCGACAGCGCCGACAACCCGTACGACCTGCTGCAACCGGGCACGCTGCGGGTCGGCACGCTGACCGACGCGCCGCCGAACGTCTTCCTCAAGGACGGGAAGTTCACCGGTTTCGACAACGACCTGATGACCGCCGTGGCGCAGAGGCTGGGCCTGAAGGTCGAGTTCGTCGGCACCGAGTTCTCCGCACTGCTCGCCCAGGTCAACAACCACAAGTTCGACGCCGGCTCGTCCTCGATCACCATCACCGAGGCGCGGAAGAAGACCGTCGACTTCACCAACGGCTACGACTTCGGCTACTTCGGACTCGACGTACCGGCCGGCTCGCCGATCAGGAGCTTCGCCGAACTGAAGGGCAAGCGGGTCGTGGTGGTGCAGGGCACCGTCCAGGACGACTACGCCACCGCCGAAGGGCTCGACCCGGTCCGGGTGCCGGACTACAACGGCGCGATCAACCAACTCAAGGCCAAGACCGCCGACGCCTGGATCGCCCCGGCCGAGATCGGTGAGAAGTCCGCGCAGGACAGTGGCGGGAAGATCGTACTGGCCGAGAAGCAGCTCAGCTCGGCGCCGACCGCGTTCGCGGTGGCCAAGGGGAACGACCCGCTGCGCGAGGCCCTGAACAAGGCGCTCGACGAGGTGGTCCAGGACGGCACCTGGACCCGCCTCCAGGACCAGTACTACCCGGGTCGGCCGATCCCGGAGACCTTCAAGCCGGGCAGCGGCACCGTGACCTTCCCACCGGTGCAGGCCGGCGCTGGCAGCACGCCGAGCGGCGCCCCGACCGCGCCGGCCAGCCCGACCGGTACGCCGGCGGCCTGACCCTCCACAGGAGACGAGCGAGCAGAGACAGGTGGAGCGATGGAGACGCTGAGGACGTTGTGGGAGACGTTCTTCGACCTGGAGTCGATGCGCGAGGCGCTACCCGAGATGCTCACGGTCGGGCTGCGTAACACGCTGCTGCTGGCGCTCGTCTCCGCGATCCTGGGGACCCTGCTCGGCATGCTGCTGGCCGTCGCCGGCCTGGCCCGGACCCGATGGTTGCGCTGGCCGGCACGGATCTACACGGATGTGTTCCGGGGGCTGCCGGCCGCGGTCACCATCCTGCTGATCGGGGTCGGGTTGGCCCCCCTCGGGCTCGCCTGGTGGGGACCCAACCCGTACCCGCTCGGCATCCTGGCCCTGTCGCTGATCGCGGCGGCGTACATCGGGGAGATCTTCCGGTCCGGCATCCAGAGCGTGGAGGCCAGCCAGCTGGAGGCGACCCGGGCCCTGGGGCTGTCACACGCCGCCGCGATGCGTCTGGTCATCATCCCGCAGGGCGTACGCCGGGTCCTGCCGGCCTGGGTCAACCAGCTGATCGCCCTGATCAAGGACTCCAGCCTGGTCTACTTCCTCGGCCTGGTGGCCAGCCAGCGGGAGCTGTTCCGGATCGGCCAGGACTACGCCGCGAACACCGGAAACGAGTCGGCGCTGCTGCTCGCCGGCCTGTGCTACCTGGCCATCACGGTGCCGCTGACCCACCTCGTGAACTGGGTCGACCGGCGGTTGCGCGACGGTCGGGCCGCCGGGCCGGAGCCCGAGGATCCGCTGGCGCCGGCCGGCGAGACCCCACTGCCCACGTCGACGGAGGGAGGCCCCCATGTCCGACGGTGACCGAGCCGAGCCGTCGACGGACCGGGTCGGCGACAACCGGACCGTGGCGGTGACCGACCTGACGTCGCCGGCCGTCTCGTCCGACCCGGCCGCCGGCCGGGTCTTCGAGTCGGTGAGCGTCGCCACCCGGGACGTCCACCTGGCGTTCGGACGCAATCCGGTGCTGCGCGGCGTCGACCTGGAGGTCGGCCGCGGCGAGACCGCGTGTGTGATCGGCCCGTCCGGTTCCGGGAAGTCGACCCTGCTCCGGACCATCAACCGGTTGTTGGAGCCGGACCGTGGTGACGTGCTGCTCGACGGGCAGAGCGTGCTCTCCGGCGACCCGGACGAGTTGCGCCAGCGGATCGGCATGGTGTTCCAGCAGTTCAACCTCTTCCCGCACATGACCGTACGGCGCAACGTGACCCTGGCCCTCCGACAGCTCAAGGGCCTCTCCCGGGACGAGGCCGACGAGGTGGCACTGCGCCAGCTCGACCTGGTCGGCCTACGGCACAAGGCGGACGTACGACCGGGCCGGCTCTCCGGCGGTCAGCAGCAGCGGGTGGCGATCGCCCGGGCCCTGGCGATGTCACCCCGGGTGATGCTCTTCGACGAGGCGACGTCGGCGCTCGATCCGGAACTGGTCAAGGGGGTGCTGTCGCTGATGGCCGACCTGGCCGGACAGGGCATGACCATGGTCGTGGTGACCCACGAGATGGGGTTCGCCCGGCAGGTCGCCGACCAGGTCGTCTTCATGGACCAGGGCCGGGTGGTCGAGGCCGGCCCACCGGCCGAACTCTTCGCGGCGCCACGCAGTCCCCGGCTCCGGCAGTTCCTCTCCCAGGTGCTCTGACGGTCCTCCCCCGGGTGCGCTGACGGCGGTCTCCCGCGCGGGTACGGCGACGACGAACCGTCGGCCCTCCGGGTAGGACCGCCGCCGGTGTGGATTCCGACGATCCGGTCCTCGTCTTCCTCGCCTCCGCGACCCCGCCCCACCAGGCGGTCGCGCTGCGGATCGAGGGAGCACCACCGGCCCAGTGGCAGGCGACCGTGCTCTACGACTCCGCCGAGACCGTCACCGTCTCCCTGGCCGGGCTGAACACGGTCGACCTCCTCGCCCGACTGCGCCGGCTCCGGGTGCCGGCCGAGATGGTCTACCGGGAGATCCGCGACCTCGGGATCGACTGGGATCCCGAGCAGGAGGTACGGCAGCGTTCCGAGGCGGACATGGCCGACTGGCGGAAGCGGGATCACGAGCACCGGGAACAGCTCAAACGCGAGTTCCTGCGCCGGCAGGCCGAGGACTGACCGGAAGCCGGGACGGGGTCGCCCCCGAGCACGGCGGGCGGCCGTGGGCGGTCATGGACGTGCTCCCGACGCGTGGCGCCTCGGGAGCACGTCCGCCGGTGCCGGTCGGGTCAGCCGCCGTTGATCACAAAGGTCGATCCCGGTTCGACCACGATGTTGCCGGTGGCCGAGTTGGTGATGGTCACGTTCGTCAGGGTCGCGCTGCCCCGGGCGCCGCCCATCGCGAGGATGCCCGCGCCGTTGTTGGACCGGTCGATCCGGACGTTGCTGATCACCACCCCCGGCATGTTGCCGCCACCGGTCTTGAACTGGATGCCGTCGTACGTCGAGTCGTGGATCTCGGTGTCCCTGATGGTGACCCCGACGATGTCCCGGGTCGCCGGGAAGAGTGTGATGGCGCCGAACTCCTGGTCCTCGTTCCAGAAGGCCCCGCCGGTGCGGTAGAGGGCGTTGTTCGCGATCAGTGTCTGCCCGGAGAACGGCAGCGGGCTGTGGTCGGTCGCCAACATGATGCCCGGGTAGTTCATCGTGTCGTAGATCAGGTTGTTCTCGATCGAGTTGCCGTAACCGCCGTAGATCGCGATGCCGTTCGCCCGCCACGGCAACTGGACGGTGTTGTTGACGAAGTGGTTGTCGTGGGCGATGTCGACGGACTGGTCCTTGACGTACGGGTTGGCCCAGACCGCGAGCGCGTCGTCACCGGTGGTCCGGAAGGACGAGTTGAAAACCCGCGAGTTGCGGGTGCCGTTGCTGAAGTTGATGCCGTCGGCGTACGTGTTGCGGATCCGCATGCCGGTGAACTCCAGCCCGTCACCGGGTCCCCACAGCTCGGGGATGTTGTCGAAGTCGCGACCGACCCAGGCGCCGACGTTGGCGTGCTCGATCCAGACGTTGCTGATCCTGGTGTTGCGGCCGAACCGTCCGTTGAGCCCGACGCCGCCCTCGGCACCGCCGGGTCCGCCCCGGATCCGGCCGGAGCCGAAGATCGCGATGTCCGAGATCTGGGTGTTGTCGTCGATGTCGAAGCCGAAGTTGCCCTCGTGCGGGTGGTTGATGCCACCGACCACCAGGTGCGGCTCGGTCAGCGTGTAGAGCTGGGAGTGCCACATCCCGGCGCCCCGGATGGTGACGTTGCGGATGCCGACCTGGTTGTGCTGTCCCCGGTTCAACGGGTCGTCGGTCAGGATCTTCTGTTCCTGCCGCCACTGCCCGGCCGGGATCCAGACGCAGCCGATCACCCCGTTCTGGTCGTCGGTCACCGCCCGCTGGATGGCCGCCGTGTCGTCGATGCCGTCGCCCGGCACCGCGCCGTACGCGGTGATCGAGGTGCAGCCGGCCGGTTGGTCCGTCGCCGGCGCCACCTGCTCCAGGTCGACCAGGTCGATGATGTGGAAGGCGGCCGTGTCGGACGCGTCCCGCTGCAACCGGAACCGGGTGCCGGCCGGATACGTCTGGGACAGCAGCGCCTGGGACTCGTCGAAGAGCCGTCGGGCGTCGCTCTGCGGGGTGTTGGTCAGTCCTTCCGGCTCATCGGTGTTGCCGTAGAGCCAGCTGTGCCGGGACGAGAACGTCAGCTTCCGGACGAAGGTGTCGTTGACGTAGAGGCTGATGGTGGCCTCGGTGCCGCCGCCGCCCGGCGCGTCGGGGATCGAGTTGCGGACCACGATGGCGTTCGCCGGGTTGGTCGAGGTGACCTCGACGAACTGTCCGGTGCCGGTGAGCCGTACCGACCTGCGGCCGGAGGACTCGGTGGCGAAGTTGGTGTGTCCGAAGGTCCGCAGCGGGTCGGCCTCCAGCAGGGTGCCCTGGTAACGCCCGTCCTCGGCCTCGTACGACACCCACGGGACGGCCGCGCCGCGACCGACGACGATCGACCGCGTACCGATGTTGTTGCCCTCGTTGGTCTCGGCGACGACGTTTGTCGCGTCGGCGGTGGCGGTGATGGTGGCGCCGCCGCTGGTCGCCGTCCAGCTGCCGCTGATCGGCACCTGGGCGGTGGCCCCGGCGGGGATCGACGGGGTGCTGGTGTTCAGGGTGGTGCCGCCGACCACGAGCCGGGTGACGGTGGTCGCGCCGGTCGCGGTGGTGCCCCGGTTGTGCACCGCCACCGTGAAGGTGACGGTCGCGCCGACGGCCGGGTTCGTCGGGTTGACGGTGATGCCGGAAACCTGCAGGTCGGGCCCGGGCGCCTGGGCGACGACCAGCGGCGAGGTGGTGGTGAGGCTGTTGTTGCCGTTGTCCTGCTCGATCACCGTGTCCGTCGGGTCGACCACCACCGCGACCGGGTAGCTGCCCTGCGGCCGGGTACCGACCTGGTGGGTGACGGTGGCCGAGGCGCCGGCCGCCAGCCCGGCGACCGGCGCGCTGCCGACAACCGTGCCGCCGAGACTGAAGTTGACCGTGGTCGCGGCGGCGGCCGCCGAGCCGGTGTTGCGGACCGTGGCCGCCAGCGTGATCGGGGTCGTCTCGGTCGGCGCCGTCGGCGTCCAGGTCGCCGCGGTGACCACCAGGTCCGGGTTGGCCGCCGGGGTGCCGCAGACCTCCAGCTCGGCCACCTGTCCGGACGGTGCGCCGGTGTTGCTGTTGAACCGCAACTGCACGGCGGCGGTGGTCGCGGTGACCGGGATCGACACCACGTTGCTGCCCTGGACGAACTGGTGGTTCGCCGCCGAGACCAGGTTGGTGAAGGTGCCCGAGGCCTGGTCACGGCCGAGGATCTGGAAGTTCTGGGTACGGGTGCCCCACGCCGGGTCCGGGTTCAGCTTGACGTTGACCCCGGTGACCGCGTGGTTCGCGCCGAGGGCGACGGTCAGGGACTGCGGGAAGCCGGCGGCTCCCTCCCAGTACGTGTCCAGTGCCCCGTCGTTGGCCTTTTCCGGGGTGTAGACGAAGGTGGAGCCGGTCGCCGTCATCGGCTTGCCCCGGGCGACGTTCTGACATCCCGGCTGTTGGCTGCCGGTACGGGTGACGGTGTTGCCGGGCGCGGAGAGGTTGCCCGCGACGTCGCGGGCCCGTACCTGGTAGGAGACCGTCGTCGAGAGCGGCGGGTTGTCCTCGAAGGTGGTCACCGCGCCGACCGTCTGCAGCAGCGCGCCGTTGCGGTGGATGTCGTACCCGGCGAGGCCGCTGCCGCCGGTGTTGTCGGTCGAGGCGCCCCAGCTCAGCCGGATCGTCGTACCCGACTGGGTGTAGGACAGGGTGCCGGGCACGCTGGGCGGGGTGGTGTCGGTGGGGCCGCCGCTGGGCCCGTACACCTCCAGTTCGGAGAGCTGCCCGGCCGGCCATCCGCTGTTGGCGCTGATGCTGACCCGGACGTGGCGGGTGGTGGTCGCGGTGAAGCTGACCGTCACCGAGTTTCCGTCGACCGCCGGGTCGAAGGTGTACGTCCGCGAGCCGACCAGGTCGGTGAAGGACGATCCGTTGGTGCTGCCCTGCACGCTCAGGGTCTGGGTCCGGGTGCCCCAGCCGGAGGTCGGCAGCCGCAGCACGACCCGGTCGACGGTGACCGAAGAGCCGAGGTCGACCTGTAGCCAGCCCGGGAAGGCGTGGTTGACGCTCTCCCAGTAGCTGCCCTGGTCGCCGTCGACCGCCCGGGACGGGGCGTAGACGTCGGCGTGACCACTGGCCTGGGTGGGTCGTCCCTGGGCGAGGTTGCCCTCGGCGAGGATCCGGACCGGCCGGTCGGCCGGCAGGTCCGGTCGGGCGGCGGCGGGGGTGGCTGGTGCCGACAGCCCGACGGTGGCGACCACGGTGGCCGCGACGACCGTCGCCACCCCCGGGACACGTCTGGATCGTCTCATCGCTGTTCCTTCCGGAGCGGACGGTGCCCGGGGTGGTGGTCCCACGAGCGCAGGCGGATCTACCCCGATGGGATGCCATCGGGGTAGAAGTTGCGGCTGTTAGTCGGAAAAAGAGCAGAGGTTTGTTTAGTTCTTGCGGCGGGTTGTCCAGAGGTTACCGACCTGCTACCAGAGCGTCAATACGTCCAACCTGGTCGATGACCGGAGCGGTACAGTCCAGCGGTGATCTTCCACATCGCCGAGGCGGCGGACTGGACGGCGGCCCAGGCCAGCGGGGACTACCGGGTCTCGACCCGGGGCCGCACCCTCGCCGAGGAGGGCTTCGTCCACGCCGCCCGCCGGGACCAGGTCCTCGGGGTCGCCGAGGCGTTCTACGCCGACGCCGGCCCGCTACTCCTGTTGGGCATCGACCCGACCCGGCTCTCCGCACCGGTACGCGACGACGAGGTGGCGCCGGGTGTGGTCTTTCCGCACATCTACGGACCGATCAACCTGGATGCCGTGGTGGCCGTGACGCCGCTCGTCCGTGGCGCCGACGGCACCTACACCCTGCCGTCGCCCTGACCACCACTCAGGAGCACTGACCTGCGCATTCTCACCGGCCGGACGAGAACGATCGAGACATGCAGCGACGATGATGGATGAAGACGTCACCGACTGCGTACACTGCGGCACGTGGCGGGGCAGATAACAGACGGGCCACGGCGGGGACGCCGACGGGGAGAACCGACCGTGGCGAGCATCGCCGAACTGGCCGGGGTGTCGAAGCCGACCGTGTCCAAGGTGCTCAACGGCCGGTCCGGGGTGGCGTTGGAAACCCGGCGACGGGTGGAGGCGCTGCTCCGCGAGCACGGCTACCGGCGCCCGGACAAGACACCGGCCAGCGCCACCCTGGAGGTGGTCTTCTACGGCCTGGAGAGTCACCTGGCGATCCAGATCATGCGCGGGGTGGAACAGGTCGCCCGACGGCACGAGCTGGCGGTCGGGTTCATCGAGGCGAACGGCCGCACCGCGCCGGGCCGGTCCTGGGCGGAGCAGCTGCTGGCCCGCCACCCGGTCGGGGTGATCGCCGCGTTCTCCCGGTTCACACCCGAGCAGCACGCCCAGCTCGCCGCCAGCGGGATACCGCTGGTGGCCCTCGACCCCACCGGCGAACCGATGCACACCATCCCGTCGGTCGGCGCGACGAACTGGAGCGGCGGCATCGCCGCCACCCGTCACCTGCTCGATCTCGGCCACCGCCGGATCGCGGTGATCAGCGGGCCACCCGACTACGTGGCCGCCCGGGCCCGGTTGGAGGGGTGCCGGGCGGCGATGGAGATCGCCGGGCTGCGGCTCGACGAGCGGCTGGTCCGCAGCGGCCGGTTCTTCTTCGAACGCGGCCGCGACTTCGGTCTCGAACTGCTCCACCTGGCGGACCCGCCGACCGCCGTGGTCTGCGGCAACGACCTGCAGGCCCTCGGCCTGTACGCGGCGGCCGCGCAACTCGGCCTGCGGATTCCGCAGGACCTCAGCGTGGTCGGCTTCGACGACATCGACAACACCCGCTGGTGCTCGCCGCCGCTGACCACCGTCCGGCAGCCGCTCGCCGAGATGGGCGCCACCGCCGCCGAGATGGTGCTCGCGGTGGCCGCGGGTGAGCCGCTCCTCCAGCACCGGGTCGAACTCAGCACCACCCTGGTCGTACGCGAGAGCACCGCACCGCCGGCCCGCACCTGACGTCGCCCCCGCCCCGGCTCTGGTACCACCGCCCGATCCGGTCAGGCGTATCTGATGTCCAGGTGGTCGAACCGCCCGTCCCGGAACCGCTCCCCGATCCCCTTCCGGAACGGGTTGCCGCAGTTGGTGAGGCTGAGGTGGGACAGTTTCCGGCACTCCAGCAACGCCTCGACGTGGGTGATCCGCTTGCTGTTCAGGATGGTGAGTTCCACCAACTCGGGCAGTTCCCGGAAGACCCGGCAGTCGATCTCGGCCCGGAGTCCGTTCAGTCGCAGCGCGCGCAGGGTCGGGAGGGTGGCGAGGCGGGCGACCGGGAAACGGGTCCCGGTGCCGCCGATCTCCATGGCCCGCAGCGGAGCGGTGATGTGCGCGAAGACGTCCACGTTTCCGAGGTGGGCCAGTTCCAGGTGACGTAGCGTCGTCAGGTCCCGGATCTGCCGGAGCACCTCGTCATCACCGAGGGCGGTGGACAGGAACTCGAGCGGGGGCAGCGGGTCGAGGATCTGGGCGAGGGGCGGTACGGGACTGGAGTTGACGAACATGACCGCGCGGAGTCCGGGAAGGACGGCATCGGCGGCCAGCGGCGCCTCCGGGACCGGCGAGAGGTGGTCGTGGCTGATCACGAGGGTGGGCAGGCCGGCCGGCACGCCGGTCGGGGTCAGCAGGGGCACCAGCGGCGTCGGCAGGTGCAGCGCGGCGAGGTTCCCCAGGTCGGGCAGGAACGCCGGCAGCCTCGGCCTCCGCAACTGTGCCCGGGACGGGCGCAGGTGCAGGGACCGCACCCGGGCCGCCTCCTCCGGCGTCATCGTGCCACCCCAGGGGATCCGTACCCCGCCGTCGTCCGTGTAGTCGTAGCACTCGGTGACGTTGCCGACGCAGTAGCGTCCGTCCCCGACCGGCGGACGGAGGTACCGGTACCGGCTCGCGGCGAATCCGTCGGCCGGTTCGTTCCCACTCATCGCGGGTCCCCGTCCCCCATCCCGCTCTCAGTTCCCGAACTGCCGCTCGACCAGGGCCAGCAGCGCGGCGTGGGTCTCCTGGTCCGCCGCCACCAGCAGCCCGCCGGCACCGGTGTGCACCGGCTGCCCCCGCAGGCCGGTCACCACGCAGCCGGCCGCCCGGCACAGGGCGATGCCGCTGGCGAAGTGCACGCTGTCCCGCAGGTCGCCGTCGGTCACGTACGCCGCCCGCCGCCCGGCCGCGACCCAGGCGACGGCGAGGGTGGTGGAGAGCACCCGGGGAAGGAAACGCTCGGCGAAGCCCTCGTCCGCCAGCAGTCGTACGGCCCGGAAACTCGGAAACGGCGGGTCGAGGTTGACGTCCACCAGCCGGGACCCACCGGACGGGAGCAGTTTCTCGTCCACCCCGTCCCGACGGACGTACGCCTGGTCGCCGTCGGTCCAGAACACCTCGCGGGCGAAGGGGTCGGCGCTGGCCGCGGCCGTGACGTCGGTTCCGGTGCGCAACGCGACGTTGACCGCGACCAGCGGGGTCCGGGCGGCGAAGTTCAGCGTGCCGCAGAGCGGGTCGACGAGCCAGGTCCGGTCGGCATCGCCGGCGCCGCTCCGTCCACTCTCCTCACCCAACACGGCGTCGTCCGGACGGGCGGATCGGAGCAGGTCGAGGATGGCCTGCTCCGCCTCCAGGTCGGCGGCGGTGGCGAAATCCCCCGCGGACTTCTCGACGCGCTCCAGTTCGGCGCCGTAGCGGTTCCGGACGATCTCGGCACCCGCCTCCGCCGCCGCGACGGCCAGCATGGGATCAGTGAGCGACATGACTGGACGATACCGACGGATCTCCGCCCCGCCCGATCCGGTGTCGCCCGCGCCGCTACCGCCAGGTAGCGGTGTCGGGGTCGATGCCATGGGCGCGCGCAGCGGCGTCGATACTCCGCCGGAACCACGTTGCCAGGCCGGCGCGGATGCCGTCGTAGTGGGCGGCGAATCCCGGATCGGCCTCGAACATCCGGCCCAGACAGACCTGCATCTGCCGGGTGAGGGGAAAGTACGAGGCGAAGATCTCGCGGTGCCGCTCGACGAGTTGGTTCGCCGCTGGACTGCCAGGGATGACCCCGGCGTCCATCGCGTCCCCGAGCGCACGCTCGAGGTCGGCGACCGCATCGGCGATCGCCTGCCATCCCTCCGGACCTCCGTGCCTTCTCGGGGGTGATCACCTCCACGTCGCGGGTGTTCCAGGGCGTGTCCCGTGGGCCGTCGACCGAGTCCGGGCGCACCGCACGACAGTCCTCGACAAGGGAGTCGACCTGGTTGAGCACGCAGGAGAAGCTGACGCTCATCGCCGGTGCCTGCGCCGGAACCGTCGGCGCCGAGACGAGGAGCACGTCCTGGAACGCCCACCGGCGCAGGTGCACGAGGGTGCCGGGGATGCTGAACAGCTCGAAGAATCCCAGCCCTCGAACCCAGAAGTCCACCGACGTCGCCAGATCGGTCGTGGGGATCGTCACGAAGGCGGGCATGCCGTAGATGCCCCGGAACAGCTCCGGCGCCACCGCGTCCGGACCGGGAGTGGGCACCGGGCTGAGCTCGAAAGCGTTGTAGTGGTCGCTCATGTGCCCAACCCTCCAGCCTGACGTCACGTGAGGGTCAAGTCGGATCCGCGCATCCGGTCCGTCGGCTGCGGGCGGCCGACGTCATGGCCGGGGGCCGCTGCGCTCGAGCCGCAGGACGGCGTCGTCGTCCGGGGTCCGGACCGGCTCGTGATGGTCGGTGAGGTCGCGCAACCGCCTGACCGGCGAGGCGAGCAGGACCGCCGGAATGCACACCGCTGCGGCAACGAAGATCAACAGGGTGGTCCGGGCACTGAGCAGACCGGCCAGGAGCCCGGCGAGCAGACCGCCGATCGGGATCGCCCCCCAGGAGACGAACCGCACCGTCGCCATCACCCGCGGCAGCAGTTCGGGCGGGCTGGCGATCTGCCGGTAGGTACGGGTCACCACGCTGAGCACCACCACACCGATCGAGAACACCACGTTGCCGATCGCGAACGCGGCCAGCGCCGGCCAGCCGGTGCCGAGCGGCACGACAACCGCGCCGGCGACCGCGACGAATCCCGCGACGATCAGGGCGCGGGCGGTGCCGAGCCGGTTCGTGATCCGGTTGGTCAGGGTCGCACCGAGCAGGGTGCCGACCCCGTCGGCGGCCAGCAGCACCCCGACCAGACCGGGCGTCAGGTGGAGCTCCCGGATCAGGTAGAGCGTGTAGAGGGCGTGCTGGGCGCCGCAGACGGCGTTGGCCGCGGTGGCGGCCCACATGCAGGGGCCCATCACCGGGTGCCGGACCACGAAGTGCCAGCCCTCCCGGATCATGGCCCGGACCGGCGGCCACCGGTCCGGTGCCGTCGACCGACGCTCCGGCAGGGTACGCAGCAGCAGTGCCGAGACGAGGTAACTGACGGCGTCGACGAGCAGGGTCGGCACCGCGCCGATCAACTGGACGAACAGGCCACCGATGGACGGGCCGCCGAGCTGGGTGGTGGCGTGGGTTCCGGAGGTCAGGCTGTTCCGGGCCTGCAACTGCTCCTTGCTGACGATCGAGGCCAGGAACGTCGAGTTGGCCACGTCGAAGAGGACGTCCGCGAAATTGATCACGAGTGCGGTGACCACCAGCTGGGCGATCGTCAGGTGCCCGGTCCACCAGGTCAGCGGGATCGACACGACCGCCGCCGCACGGGCCAGGTCGGCGACGATCTGCACCCGGCGCATCGGCAGCCGTTGCACGATCGCCCCGGCCGGCAGGCCGATGACGATCCAGGCCAGGTAGCTGGCCGCGACGATCAGGCCCATCTCGAACGCGGAGGCGTGCAACACCGTCACCGCAGTCAGCGGCAGCGCGACCGCGCCGACCGCCGAGCCGAGCCCGCTGGTCGTGCCGGCCGTCCACCACCGCCAGAAGACCCTCGCGCCGCCCTCACCGTCCGTCATCATTCCCCCGCCACGAGTAAGTTCCAGAATGAAACGCACTATACTTGACCTCGTGAAACGGTCTGAGCTCGCGGACGCCGACTGCGGCATCGCCCAGGCGCTGGGAGTCATCGGCGACTGGTGGACGTTCCTGGTGATCCGCGACGTGGCGGGCGGGAACACCCGGTTCGACGGCCTGCAACGGGAACTCGGGGTCAGCCGTCGGGCACTCACCGAACGCCTCGCCGGGCTCGTCGCGCACGGCGTACTGGAGAAGCGGGCGTACTCCACCCGGCCACCGCGCTACGACTACGTCCTGACAGCGAAGGGCGAGGGCCTGCTGCCGACCCTCATCGCGCTGCAGGACTGGGGCACCCGGCACGTGATGGGTGACGGCGCGCTGACCGCCACCGCCGAGGACGGCTCGGCCGAGAGCCGCCGGGTGCACGAGTTGGTCGGCCGGAAACTGCCGGACGTCGTCCTGCGCCGGCACGACGACACACCGGTCCCGGTCACCGCACCGGACGGCCGCTGGACCGTGCTCTACTTCTTTCCCGGCGCCTTCGCCCCCGGCGCCCAGAGCCTGCCGCCGGGCTGGGCGGAGATCCCGGGCGCCCGGGGCTGCACCCTGGAATCCCTCACCTACGCCTCCCGGGCCGTCGACTTCGCCGCCGCCGGCGCCGAGATCCGGGGAGTCAGCACCCAGCGCCCGGACGAACTGGCCGCCTTCGCCGAGTACGCCCGGCTGCCGTACCCGTTGTTGTCCGACCAGGACAGTCGACTCGCCGCCGGGCTGCTGCTGCCGACCTTCCGGGCGGCCGGCGTCGACCGTTTCAAGCGGCTGTCGCTGCTGGTGGACCCGGACGCGGTGATCCGGGCGACCCAGTTCCCGATCACCGATCCGGCCGGCTCGGTGGACGAGATGCTCAGGCTGCTCCCCTGTCGGTAGCCGCCAACCGGGCGTCGGGCTGGCGTCGGCGGGGACGGCCCGCCCGCTCACCCGTCGGGGGTGAACAGGCCCTGGATGCCGACCACGATCGCGATCAACCCGAGGATCGCGAGCAGCAGTCCGGGCCCGCTCGCGGTGTCCCGGCGCTCCGCCTCCGGGGCCGACCGGCCGGTGAGCCGGGACCACAGCAGGGCGAGACCGACCGCGATCCCGACCACCTCGAAGTGGAACAGTCGGGGGCCGGTGGTCAGGTGGACCAGGAGGAAGTAGCCACCCGCCACCAGCGCGACGATCCCGACCACCCAACCGAACGGTCCGACCCGGGCGGCGAACCGGCCGAGGTCGTCGCCGATCCGGGGCAGGCGACGCAGCAGGGTGATCGCGAGCAGGAAGCCGCCGAGAATGTTGGCGAGATCAAGCAGCAGAGCCATGATCGCTCAATTGCCGGCCCACACCCCCAGCAAACGTGAAATTCGAGAAGAGTCGATTAATGGGTGGAGCACCGGTCCGGTACGACCGCCCGGGACCGGGCCCTACGATCGCAACATGATCGCGGAACTGCAGTGTGTGGTCCTGGACTGCCCCGACCCGGTACGCCTCGCCGAGTTCTACCGGTCCCTGCTGGGCGGCGGCGTCAACCAGCCGGATCAACGGTGGACGCTGGACGACGACTGGGCCACCCTGCACGTGCCGTCCGGCCTGGTGCTCGCCTTCCAGCGGGCGGCCGACCACCAGCCGCCACGGTGGCCCGACCCCGACCGTCCGCAGCAGTTCCACCTGGACCTCGGGGTGCCCGACCTGGACCGCGCCGACGAACAGGTACGGGAACTGGGCGCCACCGTGCTGGAGGAGGACGTCGACGGGCGCAGCTGGGCCGTCTACGCCGATCCGGCGGGTCATCCGTTCTGCCTGGTCCGGCACTGAGGGACCCGGCGGTCAGCACGCCCGGCGCCGGTCCTGCCTCCTCGACCCCGTTCCCGCGCTCCCTACACTGTCCGCCGTGACGCTGCAGGCCTACGACCGCGGTCTGCTCGCCGTGCAGCGAGGCGAGTTCGACGAGGCACGGGAACAGCTGACGACGGCCGGCGACGACCACCGGGCACTGCTGCTGTTGGGTCTGCTGGCGAGCAACGGTCACGGCGAACCCGCCGACCCGGTGAAGGCGCACCGCCTGTACGAGCGGGCGGCCGAACTGGGCAACGCCGAGGCCGCCCACAATCTCGGGGTGCTGTACGCGACCGGTCGGGGCGTCGCACCGAACCACCTCACCGCCCTGCGGTGGTACCAACGGTCCGCCGACTCGGGCAATGCCGGCGCACGCCGGATGGTCGGCCTGATGTACGCCACCGGTCAGGGCGTACCGGTGGACGAGGAGGAGGCGGAGCGGCACTGGCGGGCGGCGGCGAAGGCCGGCGAGGCGCTGGCTCTGCTCGACCTAGGCACCCTCTTCGCGTACCACCGGGAGGACCTGCCGGAGGCGGCGTCCTGCTACCTGCTGGCCGCGAAGGCCGGCATCGCGCAGGCCGAACGGGAGCTGACGCTGCTCGCGCCGAGGTTGCGGGAACCGGCCCGGCACGACCCGAAGGCGCGGACCATGCTCGGGGTGATTCTCGCCTACCACCTGAACGACCCGGTCGGCGGCGTGGAGTTGCTGACCGCCTCGACGGAGGACGGTGATCCGGTCGCCCAGCGCAGCCTCGGTTTCCTGGTCCAACACGGCATCGGCACCCCGGCGGACGAGATCCGGGCGGCGGCGCTCTACCAGGCCGCGGCCGAGGCTGGTGATGCGTTCGCCGCGTTCAACCTCGGGGTGCTCGCCGGCCGTACCGCCGACGCGGTGCCCTGGCTGCGCCAGGCCGCCGAGGCCGGGGTGGTGGAGGCGTACCCCGTGTTGGGTGACCGGCTCAGCGAGCTGGACCTCGACGAGGAGGCGCTGCGGTGGTACCTGCGCGGCGCCGAGGCCGGTGACCGGGGCAGCATGTTCGCGGCGGCGTGCTGGTACCGCGACGGGTTCGGTGGGCCGGTCGACCTGGTGCAGGCACTCCGCTGGTACCTGGCCCTGTTGACCGTCGGCAGCGGCGACGGCATCCACGAGGCACACCTGATCGTGCCGAACATGACGAAGGACGAGATCTACCGCGCGGGCCGGCTCTCCGGCCGCCTGCTGGAGGCGGATCTCCTGGTACGACGCCGCACCACGGCGGAGCCCACGTCCGACTGACCAGGCCGGGGCGGATCCTGTTCCGAGGCGTCCGGACGTTCGACCCGGGTCGGGTTGCCCCGGACGAGTTCGTCGTGGATGCGCCAGCGGGCGGTGACGGCGGCACGTTCGGCCAGCTCGTCACCACGCTCGATGCGTTCCCGCAACAGCTTCAGGGCGATCCGACGGTTGAGGCTGAACTGCCGCTCGGTGTCGACCACCACCACGAGACCCGACGGGCGGTGGGTGGCCCGGACCGCCGTACTCGCCTTGTTCCGGTGCTGACCGCCGGGACCACCGGTCCGGCAGGCGACGATGTCGACGTCCGCCTCCACGAATCGCGTACGCGGGATGTCGAGCTGGCAGGGCCGGGCGATGACGTACCAGTTCTTCCGACCGGTGTCGGCGCGGTACGGGCTGGGCGCCTGCCAGCAGAGCGTCCCGGACCACTCGACGGCCAACGTCTCGGCGCCGACGCCGGAGATCTCGACCAGGACCGACCGGTAGGTGTCCGGCCGGTCCCCGGAGATCGTCTCGACCCGGCGGGTGGTCAACTGCCGGCGCCCGGCCTCGGCCTCCAACCGGGACAGCAGCCGGCCCAGCGCCCAGGCGCACTCCTGCGGGCCCCGCCCGGCCGAGATGAGCAGGTGGACGGTCACGACCGCCCCCGCCGGCGGCGCGGGTCCCGGCGGTCGCCGGAACCCACGGCCCCGAGGTCGGCCGTCTTGTACGTGACCACCGGCACCGTGCTGACCACCGGGGTGGCCAGTCCGTGGTCGACGAGGTCGCCGATCACCTGCTCGATGCGCTTGTACGCGGTCGGCGCCTCCTCGAAGAGCAGCTGGCGGTCGCCGCAGACCACAAGCGACCCCACCGCCGTACGGCGCAACTCCTCGACGGTGTGTTTTGCCCGCCCCCGGCGCAGGGCGTCGGCGCGGGACATCTTGCGGCCCGCGCCGTGTGCCACGGAATGGTTCGCCTCCGCACCGGCGTGCCCGGCGACCAGGTAGGAGGGGGTGCCCCGGGTGCCGGCGACCAGCACGTCCCGGCCGTCGCCCCGGGCCGCGCCCTTGCGGTGCAGGTAGGCGCCGTCCCGGATCTCGACCGAGTTGTGGCACTCGTCGACGATCGGTTCGGTCGGCTCGGCGCCGAGCGCGAGGGCGACCCGGGCCGCCATCAGCCGCCGGTTGAGCGAGCCCCACCGTACGGCGGCGTCGTGGGCGGCGAGGTAGCCGGCGGGATCCGGCGCAGGTCCGGCGCCGTGTACCTCGGTGTGCGCCCGCAGGATTCGCTCGCCGAGCCCACGGGAGCCACTGTGGACGATGAGGACGAGGTCGCCGGCGGCCAGTCCGAGCCGGTCCGCGTGGTCCGGCTCGAGGACGGTGCCGACCCGGGCGAGTTCGACGAAGTGGTTGCCCCGGCCGACGGTGCCGAGGCCCTCGACGTGACCGGCGGGGATCTCCCCGTCCAGTACGGCCCAGGCCGGGTCGTCGGCGTCGCGTTCCGGGTCGAGCGCCCGGTCGAGGTCGGGGAACCGGGCGGCGAGTTTCTCGGGTACGACCCGCTTGAGTCTGATCGGGAAGACGGCGATGCCGCAGCCGATGTCGGAGCCGACCAGGAACGGATACAGCACGGTCGACAACATGGCGGCGCCGATCGGGGCGCCCTTGCCGGGGTGCAGGTCTGGCATGCCGGCGACGTGGATCATGCCGTCGAGAGCGGCCACCTGGTGGCACTGCGCGAGCGCGTCGGATTCGATCCAGCTGGTCGGGGCGGCGAAAACGGTGACGGTGGCACCGGATTTCGGCAGGGATGCCTGCCGGGAGGGCAACGCAGACAACGACGCTCTCTTCTCGGGGGAAGGAGGAAATGGGCGGACGGCGGCGGCACGGCACAGTTCGGTGCCGTGGTGCCTGGGGATACCGGGAGCGGTCCGTCAGAACGTCATGGGCACCACTGTGGCTGAGCACCGCCCCGACGATCAACCGGATTTCGCACCTGCGGGCCGACACCGGCGATCCCACTCCGCGTCCAGGTCGCCCCGCGCCGGCCGGCTCGGTGGGGAACCCGCCACCGCGTTCGCTCGTTTGACCGGGTGGAGGGAGGCGGCCATGTCCATCCGTACGGCTGTTCTCGCCGCAGCCACAGTGCTGGCGGTGGCCGGTTGCACCGGGTCGGGTACGCCTACCGCCCCGGCGGCCGGTGTCGAGGTCTCCGGCTCCGCGACCCCGTCCGCCCAGCCTGGTCCCACTCCCCCCGCCCTCCGGATCGTCGAGAAGGAGCAGGCCGATCTGCACCTCTGGGTGAGCAACCAGTCGTTCGAGGACGACCCGGTGACCGTCACCGTGAGAATCGACGACACCGTGGTCGTCGACCAGCCCTTCGAGGTGGGCAGTCAGCACAACTGGATCCTTTTTCCGATCGAGGCGCCACCCGGGCCACACGTGTTGACCGCCGTCTCGGGCACCGGAGCCGAGACGCGACAGAGCTTCACCCTGCCCGGGGCGGAACGACGGTACGCGGTGGTCGACTACTGGGGTCCTGACGACCACGGCGACCGGCACCTCACCTGGTACATCCGGTCCACCCCGATCGCCTTCAGGTAGTGCGTGTGCCACAGCGTCGATCGCGGCTCTGACCGGGAACTCGCCATCCCAGGAGCGTGCGATCGCGTCGAGAATCGGCGAGGCTAGGCCCCGTGACCGAACCACTCGCTTCCGAGATCGCCGCGTACGTCCTGGCCCACTCCTCCCCCGCCGACGATCTGCTCCGCGAACTCGCCGCCGAGACCTCCGCCGCGTTCCCGGACGCCGCCGGCATGCAGATCTCCGCCGACGAGGGGCAGCTGCTGACCATGCTGGTCCGCCTCAGCGGCGCCCGGTACGCCGTCGAGGTCGGCGTCTTCACCGGTTACTCCGCCATCTGCATCGCCCGTGGACTGCCGTCGGACGGCCAGTTGATCGCCTGCGACGTCTCCGAGGAGTGGACCGCCGTCGCCCGGAAATACTGGCAGCGGGCCGGCGTCGATAAGCAGATCGACCTGCGGATCGCACCGGCGATCGAGACGCTCCGGACCCTGCCCAACGAGCCGGTCGTCGACTTCGCCTTCATCGACGCCGACAAGCCCGGCTACCCGGACTACTACGAGGCCCTGGTCCAACGACTGAGCCCCGGTGGCCTGTTGGTCCTCGACAACGTCCTGCAGGGCGGCCGGGTGCTCGACCCCGAACCGGGTGCCCCGGGCCCGCGCGTCCTGCGGCAGCTCAACCGGGCCATCGCCGCCGACGACCGGGTCGAGGCCGTCATGCTTCCGGTCCGGGACGGCGTCACCCTGGTCCGGAAACGCTGACCCGACCTTTCATCGGGCCGGCCCCGGGGTCGTCCCGATGGGCAGGCCCGGCCCGGACACCTCCGGCTGGGCGCAGGGGAGGTCGAAGCCGAGCCGGTAGACCGCCGGCATGGGCATCCCATCCCAGAAGGCCCGGCTCACCGGTACGTCGAAACCGCAGAGCGCCCGGGCCACGAACGTGCCGTGGCTGCCGACCAGCACCCGCTGGCCCGGATACGTCCCGACGAGGGTACGGACCGCGGCCACGGCACGTTCGGTGAGCTGGTCGAGGCTCTCGCCGTCCGGCCGGACCAACGACGGGTCCAGCCAACTCGCTGTGTAGTGCCGCTTCCAGTCCACTGTGAACGTGAGTCCGTCGTCCCACTCGCGCAACTCCCACCGGGTCTGTACCACCAGCCCCAGCGCCGACGCGGTGGGCTCGACGGTCTGGATCGCCCGCAGGTAGGGACTGCTCCACACCGCAACCGGCGCCGGTACCGCCAGATCCCTGACCAGCTCCTTCGCCTGCCGCAGACCGTCCGGCGTCAACGGCCGAGTGAACTGGTCCGGACCGTCGGCCGTCGGCGGTACGGACAACGCGTGCCGGACCAGCACCACCTCGGTCCGTCCGCCGAACTCCGCAGCATCGACCGGCTGCTCCATCGTCACCTCCTGGTCAACTGTCCCGCTGGTCAGTTAGCACGCGGCCAGAGGTCGTACGGGTTCTCGCCCGGCCGGAAACCGTGGGCCCGCGCCATGGCCGCCGCCTCGCGGAAGCCCCGGGCGACGGCCGAGGGCTCATGGGCGTCGCTGCCGAACGAGACCGCCTCACCGCCCTCCTCGTGCCACCACCGGATCAGGGCCGAGTGCAGCGACGGTATCCGGGTGCTGATCTCCAGGGCCCGACCCGACCGGGCGGTGGCCCGCAACGCGTGCCGGAACTCCGCCTCGAAAATCGACAGGTCGAACGGGCCGGCGTCCCGCTCCGGCCAGTACCGGACCGGATAGTCGATGTGGGCGAGTACGGAGAACACCTCGCTCCGGTTCACGAGCTGGACGACCTCCGCGAGGTACTGCCGGACGACGTCGGCCGCGACCCGGTGCCGGTAGTGGCCCGGCGGCTCGGCGAACCGGTCCGGGTCGGTGGGCTCCGGGAGGCAGTGCACGGAGCCGAGCACCCGGTCGTAGCGACCGGCACCGAGCACCTTGCCACACGCCGCGGCGTGCCAGTGCGGTTCACCCAGCTCCAGACCGCTGAGGATCCGCAGGTCGGGAAACCGTTCGCGACACGTCTCGATCGCCGCCAGGTATCCGGACGCGTCGAACGCCGGGGGCGTCAGCACGCCGTCCGGCGTGGCCAGGCTCGCGAGATGCTCGTCCCGGTGGACGCCGTCGAGCGCGACGGTCCAGACCGTGTGGTCGAGGTGCTCGGTGAACGCGATCGCCGGCAGCCCGAACTCCACCGCCCGCGCGCAGGAGAGCTCCATCGATGCCAGCGGCGCGTCCCAGGACCACTCGCTGTGTACGTGGCTGTCGGGCGGCACCGTCGCGAGTCCCATGCCCACACCTTCCTGCGACAGGTGTGAATGCGCAACGGTGGAGGTGTCCCCTTCCGTCGTCCGCAGGCCGTTCGATCAACGGCCCGGCCCGGGCCCGCCGCCAGAGCGGATGACGACAGGACTTAGCCGGGACCGGCGAGCTACGGACCGCTGTTGGTGGCGGGCCAGCCGGCCGCGAACCGTCGAGCGAGCGCCCTCCTGATCATCCTGTCCGTCGGCACCCATCCCATGAACCGGGCGTGCAGGACGGCCGGGTCCGGACCGGGATTCGGGTTGAGCCGGTAGAGGTCTTCGGTCGCCTCGTAGAGGCAGATCCCGAGGTACACGAACAGGGCCAGGGGATCCAGCCTGAACTGCCTCGGCAGGAGATCTCGGGCGGGCGCGCAGGGCCAGTCACCGCCGCAGGCGCGACACAACCACATGGGGCGCTGGGGCGCGTGTTCGTGGTCCGGGCCGGCGAGCGCGGCTATGCCTCGCATGACGATCGTGCCCATGTCAGGGTCTCGCGCTCGTACGAGACTCCTGGGCCGGAGTCAGTCGGCCGGGGCGGCCGGCTCGATGACCGAACCCGGTGGGACCGTTCCAGCCGGGCCCCTGGTTCACCGCTCGCGGCTGGGCCAGCGGGGGCGGGGCGTCCGGGGTGACGTGCGGCAGCACCACGGCCGGCATCGGAGCCGTGGTCGGCGACCACACGGGAACGGCCGGCCCGGGAGTGTTCGGGTCCGGGTCGAACGGCATCGGCACGGTCGGCACCGCGTCCGGGCACTTCCAGCGGAAACCGCACCAGCAGTAGAGCCAGAGCCGGCGCCAGTATCGCCGATGTCTCCTCAGCACGACGTCACCTCACATCCGTCCGAACAGAGAGGACGGGGACCGCCCAGCGCCTCGTACCGGCGCTGCCGGGTGGGCGGTCCCCGTCGCGACGGGCGCGGCCCGGGTCGCCCCTTCGGGCACCGGCTCACACGGTCACCCGATTCGCGCCAGGCCGTTTCGCTCCGTCGATATCCACCCTGGACCAAAGGCTCCCAAGGCGGAATATTGGAGGCGGTGAAACCGATGGGATGAGGTTGGACCCTTCTGTATACGGCGGTGATACGGCATGCAAGATCTGCGCAAGCTGGTGAAGCAACGGCGAGGCGAGCGATCTCTTACGCAAGGCCAACTCGCGAAACTGGTGAAGGTGAGTACGTCGCTTATCACCTCGATCGAGAATGGGCGGCTGGTGCCGCAGCCAGACACCGCCGAGCGGCTGGACCGGGTACTCGGCGGCGACGGGGAGGTGGTGAAGGCCGCCGACGCGGCACGAGAGGATGCGGCAGCGCCTTGGCTGCGTCCGTGGGCCGTCCACGAGGAGCAGGCCACGATGATCCGCACGTGGGAGCCCACGCTGGTCCCCGGCCTGCTCCAGACCGAGGCGTACGCCCGCGCAGTGCTGAGCGCCGGGCCGCACAGCCCCGCTCAGGTCGATGAGATGACCGGGACGAGAATGTCCCGCCAGGTGGCGACCCTGCACCGTGAAAGTCCGATTACCCTATCGGCCATCATGGGCGAGCCGGCACTCCGATACGGAGAACCAGCCCTCCTGCGCGAACAACTCGGCCACCTCGTCAAGATCGGCGAAACACCCGGAGTGAGCGTTAGGGTTATTCCGTTCAGCGCCGGGATTCACGCGGGCTTGACGGGCGCATTCGCTGTGGCGAACCTGGTGGGCAAGCGTCCGGTTGGCTACCTTGACGATCAACTTCGCGGCCGAGTCGTGGCAGACGGGGACGATGTCACCACCTTAGAGTGGACCTGGGAAGCCTTGTCCGCCCGCGCACTGCCCATAGGGCACACACGAGACCTGATTCTAAGGACTATCGATGAGTACACGTGAGCCGGCCTGGCGGAAGTCCAGCCGTAGCGGATCGAACGGCGGCAACTGCGTCGAGGTGGCCGACAACCTACCCGGCCAGGTGCTGGTCCGGGACAGCAAGGACCAGGCCGGCCCGGTGCTGTCCTTCGGTCCCCACGCCTGGCGCGGCTTCGTCAACCTGACCAAGGGCTATCGATGAGTACACGTGAGCCGGCCTGGCGGAAGTCCAGCCGCAGCAGCTCCAACGGCGGCAACTGCGTCGAGGTGGCCGACAACCTACCCGGCCAGGTGCTGGTCCGGGACAGCAAGGACCAGACCGGCCCGGTGCTGACCTTCGGTCCCCACGCCTGGCGCGGCTTCGTCAACCTGGCCAAGCGCATCTGATCCCCACTGGGACGAACAGAGGTCCCCGCCGCACGGCGGGGACCTCTCTGCTCACCTTGTGACGATCACGCGTACAGTGGCCGTCCGTCGAGAATGGCGTTGACCGCCGTGTCGAGTTCGGCAGGGGTCACCCGGGCGTCCAGGTGGGCGCGGATGCCAGAGAAGTTCATCCGGTACAGGCGGTCGACGTCGACCTCCCGCTTCCGCCAGATCTCCTCCACCGGCCAGTGCTTGTCAAGCCGGTGGGCAAGTTCACGTACCGCCAGGTCCATGTCGACCGGAGGCAGGGTGAGTTTTCCGGCCCGGGCAAGGTGTGGGGCTGGGTCGTCCGCCCAGAACTCGAACTCCCAGTCGGGCCAGCGCTGCGGCCACCAGTCCGCAAGTCCTCGGAGGATCTCGATGCTCCACAGACCCGCGCGGCGGGTACGCAGATCGAGGTGCAGACCGGCCTTGGGCATCGTGCGGCAGGCGGTCACCGGCTCCTCGGCCGGCAGCGCCGCGAGCAACGACTCTGGACCGAGTCGCCACGGTTGCTCGGACCACGCGTTGAGCGCGTACCGGCGGCAGCCGGTCTCGTCGACCACGCTGACGACGTACCTGACCGGGTCGTCCGGCTCGCCTCGACCGTACGGGTATAGCTCCGTACGGAAGGGGTCGGCCTCACGCACCACACTGCGGTCCTCGCCGAGGGCGGTGACCAGGTCGCCGGTGCCGTGGTAGGCCCACTCGATCGTCCAGCCCGGCCAGGTCCGCGAGTATCCGTCGAGCAACGCGGCCCGGGCCGCGTAGGCCCCGTCGCACCCGAACGGGTCCAATCCGGTGTGGAAGAGCAGACGGCGCCGGTCCGCGTCGAGCAGGACTGCGTCCCGGCACAGCCCGTCGTCGGCCCAGCCGTCGTCGCCGTCGTAGTCCTCGTCAAGCGCGCCCAGCCAGCGCAGCACGCCCGCCGGCCCGATCGCGAGGTAGTAGTCGACGCCCATGCTGGCGCCCCCACCCATCGCGTGCCGTGACACGACTCCGTCCTGGACGGTCACGTACCGCACGAGGCTGCTCACCGGGGCAGCATAGGAGCCGGGTACGACACGCGCCGCGCTCCCGGACCCGGTGGTCGCGGCCCGTACGGGTGCGGCGGAGGCGGCCGAATGGATCTCGGCCACCTCCGCCCCAGGTCAGGTGCCTGTGGATTGGATCAGTCCTCGTCGGGCGGCAGTTCGTCGGCCTTCCAGTTGCCGAGGTAGACCGCCGGGCTCCCCTCGACGGGCTCGTCGGCGAGCCCGACCGCGTCGCCGAGGATCCGTTCCATCACCGGGATCGGCAGGTGCGGGTTGGCTGAGGCGTATTCGGTGGTCAGGGGATCGTCGAACAGGTCGCACACCCGGCCAGGTGAGAGCCGTCGATCGGCCGCCACAGAACACCGGACAGCCGGGTGCGGGTCATGGCTGAGCCGCTCGATAAGCGGTGCCGGCGCCTCGGGATCGAGCACGACGAGGCAGCGTGCCCCGGGGTCGGCAGAGTCGGCGAGACGGGCCAACCCGATCCGTTCGAAGGCCGGGTGGTTCAGCAACCGGCCCCGGCTCAGCGTCCTGGCCTGCAGATAGGTGGTGAGCACGGTCTCGGCGGGGACGTTGGCATGGTTCTCGCACAGCAGCAGCCGTACCGCGAAATCGTCGTCGGTGGCGAGTACCGCGACGAGGTCCGGTAGCAGCGACGGGTTGCACGCGACGCTGCGCCGCAGGCCGATGTGCGCGGAGTGGACGCACCGCCGTTGCACCGCCGGGTCGCGGGTGACCTGCGGCCAGCGCGGCGGGTGGATGCGGTCGTCTGGACCGACGTGGTAATCGATCGCCGACCGCTCCTCCTCGCTGAGTTCGGGACGCATCGACACCGCCAGCCGGACCTGGGGCGACGGATCGGTCGTCAACCTGTGGACGAGGTCGACCGGCAACCTGGGATCGACGGCGGCACAGGTCCTGGTCCACTCGTTGTCGTTGCCCACCAGCAGTTCGGCTTCCCGGCGATCGAGCGGAGCCTCGTCCACCGGCGGGGCGGGTGCAGTGGCCGGTCTGGGCGGCGACAACCGGTCGCGTACCTCCTGCGGTATCCGCCAATTCTCCAGGATGTACACGAGCAGGCGGGGATCCCGTTCGACCAGCCGGTCGTACGCCCAGTCGGGCAGCACCGGATCACGCTTCGCGATACGCAGCTCGAAAATATCCGGCCCTTCGGCCAGCGCCCCCAACACCCGGCGGTCGGGATCCTCGACCAGCCTCGCCCGTTGCTCGGGCGTCAGGTACCGGGCCTGGGCCAGTTCGACGCGTACCTCGGGGTCGGGGTGGTCGAGCAGGGCCTCGACCTGCTCGTCGGACCATTCCCGGCGGATGGCGAGGGGGTAGCGCACCTCCTTGGGCTGTTCGGTCACGAGTCGTCGCAGCAGATTGCCAGGGATGGCCGGGTTGCGGGCCAACCCGCGCAGCCGGGCGCGAAGGGGCTTGTCGTAGTACGCGTGGTATGCCTTGTTGGCGTACAGCGAGGGCCTCCAGAACTGGGTGGCGGCGGGAAGACTGTGGCGCGCAAGCGAGCGTAGGCGGGAAAACCCCTGGTCAACACGGTCGATCGACCGAGTGGCACGCGCCGGCTCCGCCGATAGGATGGTGATGGTTGTAACCTCAGCGCGCTCGGCACCATTACGGCGCGACGACGCACCGGTACTCCGATCGCGGGTCAGTACGGGGTGACACCGGGCGGCAGCGTGGAGTTCTCGGCGGCGGTGTGGATGTAGTCGAGCAGGATCCGGCGGAAGGCCCGGGCGGCGTGGGTCGGTTCCACCTCCCGTCGCCGGGCCAGCGCGATGGTCCGCTGCACCCCGGGCGGGGCGAGTCGGGTGACCCAGAGCCGGGGGCGGCGGGCGACCACGATGCCGGGGACGAGGGCGGCGCCGAGCCCGGCCTCGACAAAGCTGAGCACGGCGTCCATCTCTCCACCGTCGACCGCCAGCGTGGGCTCGAAGCCCGCCTCCCGGCAGGCCCGTAGGGTCACGTCGCGCAGGTCGTAGCCGCGTCGGAACATCACCAGCGGCTGGTCGCGCAGGTCGGCCAGGCGCAGGGGGCCGGTCGGGTCGACGATCGGCAGCGGGTTGACCGAGGCGACCACCAGGCTGTCCCGCAGCACCGGCTCGGTACGCAGCGCCGGGTCGGGGCCCTGTCCGGGCAGGATGATCAGGGCCAGGTCGAGTTCGCCCCGGAGCAGGTCCCGGACCAGGTCCTGGGAGCCGCTCTCCTCGATGCGTACCTCGACGTTCGGGTGGGCGTCCCGGAATCGGCGCAGCACCGCCGGGGCGAGCGAGGTGACCAGGCTGGGGGTGGCGCCGAGCCGGATCCGGCCCCGACGTACCCCGACGAGTTCCTGGACCTCCCGGCGGGCGGTGTCGACGTCGGCGAGGATCCGTTCGGCGAGCGGCAGCAGCACCTCGCCGGCGGCGGTCAGCGCGATGTTGCCGCGTACCCGTTCGAAGAGCGGGGCGCCGAGTTCCGCCTCCAACGAGTGAATCTGCTTACTGAGCGACGGCTGGGTGACTCCGACATTGTCGGCGGCATGAGTGAAATGTCGGGTTTCGGCCACCGCCACGAAGTACCTCAACTGCTGCAGCTGCACCCGCATAGCCTACGGCTATCAACACTGGGCGTTCGATGCATTGGACGACTAATCCGAGGTTACCTAGCGTTTGGCTGGTGACAGCTGTATCGACGCGGGCGCCGATCCGGTCCAGCATCGGCCTGAAGGTCGTCATGGCGGTGACGGGCATCCTGCTGGTGCTCTTCCTCATCGCCCACATGCTGGGCAACCTGAAGATCTTCGTCGGGCCGACGGACTTCGACCACTACGCCCACTGGCTGCGCACGATCGGCTCGCCGGTGCTGCCGGACACCTGGTACCTCTGGGCCCAACGGGTGCTGCTCGGCGTCGCCCTGGTCGCGCACATCTGGGCCGCCACCGTCCTGGCCCGCCGGGCCCGGGCGGCCCGCCCGGTCCGGTACGCGCACCGCCCCAAGGTGCACATCAGCTACGCGGCCCGGACCATGCGCTGGGGCGGGGTGATCATCGCCGCGTTTGTGGTCTACCACCTGCTCGACCTGACCACCGGCGACCTGAACCCGGTCGGTGACCCGCGTCGGCCGTACGCGAACGTCGTCGCCGACTTCGCACCCGAGCGCTGGTACGTGACCCTGTTCTACGTCATCGCCATCGTCACCCTCGGCTTCCACCTGCGGCACGGCATGTTCAGCGCGCTGCGCAGCCTCGGCCAGCAAACCCCGCGCGGCGAGCGCCGGGCCCGGGGCGCCGCCCTCGCCTTCGCCGTGCTGCTCTGCGCCGGCTACCTGGTGGTGCCCTTCTCCGTTCTCGCCGGCCTGGTGAGGTGACCCGCGATGACCCCACGAGCTGACGAACCGACAAACCCCGTGGTCGGCGAACGGATGGACCCCCGGGCCGCCGTACCGACCAGCGCCAACGCCGACGTCCGGCCGGTGGCCGACGACGACGGGTCGACGGGCCGCCGCGGCGCCGAGCCGGCCGGACGGCTCCGCGCCGCGGTGCACAACCTGCTGGGCCGGCGCCCCCGAGTCACCGAAACAGGACAGGCATCGATGGAATACACCCGCCAGGAGAACATCGGCACCGAACTCGCGGGCGCACCGGCCAGCCCGGACGGCGACCTCTTCAGCTACGGCGAGCCGATCGCCGACCAGGCCGCGCCGGACGGGCCGATCGAGACCCGTTGGCAGCGCCGCCGGTTCGGCGCCAAACTCGTCAACCCGGCCAACCGCCGCAAGCTGACGGTGATCGTGGTCGGCACCGGGCTGGCCGGCGGTTCGGCCGCGGCCACCCTCGGCGAGCTGGGCTACCGGGTCAAGTCGTACTGCTACCAGGACAGCCCGCGCCGGGCGCACTCGATCGCCGCGCAGGGCGGGATCAACGCCGCGAAGAACTACCGCAACGACGGCGACTCGATCCAGCGGCTCTTCTACGACACCGTCAAGGGCGGCGACTTCCGGTCCCGGGAGTCGAACGTCCGCCGGCTCGCCGAGGTCTCGGTCGAGATCATCGACCAGGCGGTGGCCCAGGGTGTCCCGTTCGCCCGGGAGTACGGCGGGCTGCTCGACACCCGTTCGTTCGGCGGCGCCCAGGTGCAGCGCACCTTCTACGCCCGGGGTCAGACGGGCCAGCAACTGCTGCTCGGGGCGTACCAGGCGTTGGAGCGGCAGATCGGGCTGGGCCGGGTGGAGATGCACTCCCGGCACGAGATGCTCGAACTGATCGTGGTCGACGGCCGGGCCCGGGGCATCGTGGTCCGCGACCTGGTCACCGGCGAGATCAGCACCGAGTACGCGGACGCGGTGGTGCTGGCCAGCGGTGGTTACGGCAACGTCTTCTTCCTCTCCACGAACGCCAAGGGCTGCAACGTCACCGCCACCTGGCGGGCGCACCGCAAGGGGGCGCTGTTCGCCAACCCCTGCTACACGCAGATCCACCCGACCTGCATCCCGGTCTCCGGCGACCACCAGTCGAAGCTGACCCTGATGAGCGAGTCGCTGCGTAACGACGGCCGGGTCTGGGTGCCGAAGGCGGTCGGCGACAACCGTCCGCCCCGCCAGATCCCGGAGGACGAGCGGGACTACTACCTGGAGCGGATGTACCCGGCGTTCGGCAACCTGGTCCCCCGGGACATCGCCTCCCGGGCGGCGAAGAACGTCTGCGACTCCGGCCGGGGGGTCGGGCCGGGCGGGCTCGGCGTCTACCTCGACTTCGCGGACGCGATCGACCGGCTCGGCCGGTCCACCATCGCCGACCGGTACGGCAACCTCTTCGACATGTACCAGCGGATCACCGGCGAGGATCCGTACGAGATGCCGATGCGGATCTACCCGGCGGTGCACTACACGATGGGCGGGCTCTGGGTCGACTACGACCTCCAGTCGACGATCCCGGGGCTCTTCGTGATCGGCGAGGCGAACTTCTCCGACCACGGCGCCAACCGGCTCGGTGCCTCGGCACTGATGCAGGGCCTCGCCGACGGCTACTTCGTGCTGCCCAGCACGATCGCCGACTACCTGGCCGCCGGGCCGTTCGAGACGTTGACCGACGACCACCCGGAGGTGGTCGCCGCCCGCGACGACGTCGCCGACCGGCTGAACCGGCTGCTCGCGGTGAACGGTGACCGGACCGTCGACTCGTTCCACCGCGAGTTGGGCCAGATCATGTGGGACCACTGCGGGATGGAGCGCACCGACGCCGGGCTGCGCAAGGCGTTGGCCGAGATCCGCGCCCTGCGGGAGCAGTTCTGGCAGCGGGTGAAGGTGCCCGGTGACGGTGAGGGGCTCAACCAGGCGCTGGAGAAGGCCGGCCGGGTCGCCGACTTCTTCGAACTCGCCGAGCTGATGTGCATCGACGCGCTGCACCGTACCGAGTCGGCGGGCGGGCACTTCCGGGCCGAGAGCCAGACCCCGGACGGTGAGGCGCAGCGCGACGACGACCACTTCGCGTACGTCGCCGCCTGGGAGTTCACCGGCGCCGACCGTCCGCCGGTGCTGCACAAGGAAGACCTGAACTTCGAGTACGTCCACCCCACCCAGCGGAGCTACAAGTGAACCTGACCCTGCGGATCTGGCGCCAGAAAGGTCCGGACGATCCCGGCCGCATGGTGACCTACCCGGTCACCGACATCTCCCCCGACATGTCGTTCCTGGAGATGCTCGACGTACTCAACGAGCAGCTGACCCTGGAGGGCGGGGACCCGGTCGCGTTCGACCACGACTGCCGGGAGGGCATCTGCGGCGCCTGCGGCATGGTGGTCAACGGCATGGCGCACGGCCCGGAGAAGGCGACCACGGTCTGCCAGCTCCACATGCGACACTTCTCCGACGGCGACACCATCGACATCGAGCCGTGGCGGGCCAGGGCATTCCCGGTGGTCAAGGACCTGGTGGTGAACCGGGGCAACCTCGACAAGATCATCGCTGCGGGCGGCTACGTCACGGCGCCGACCGGCAGCGCGCCGGAGGCGCACGCCCAACTGGTCCGCAAGGCGGACGCGGACGCGGCCTTCGAGTCCGCCGCCTGCATCGGCTGCGGCGCCTGCGTCGCGGCCTGCCCGAACGGTTCGGCCACCCTGTTCCTGGCGGCGAAGGTGACCCACCTGAGCCTGCTGCCGCAGGGTCAGCCGGAGCGGTTGACCCGGGTGGTCGGCATGGTCGACGCGCACGACGAGGCGGGCTTCGGCGGCTGCACCAACATCGGCGAGTGTTCGGCGGTCTGTCCGAAGGAGATCCCGCTCTCCAGCATCGGCCGGCTGAACCGGGACTACCTGCGGGCCACCCGGGAACGTAACGGCACGCCGGGCACCTGACGCCACCCCGGATGCCGGTGTCCGCGCGGGTGGGTGCCCACACGGGAGCGCGGATTCGCCTATGGTGGCCGGACGGGACGACACGGAGATCGATCCCGTCCGGTCGTCCGCCGCCCGGCGGTGGCCGCCGGCACACCGACACACGGGAGGCCAGCACGTGGCGAGCAGGGTGAACCGTAGGACCGCGTTGGGGATCGGTACGGCGGCGACCGCCGGTACCGTACTCGGGCTGGCCGGACCGGCGACGGCCGCACCGGGCGCCGCCGGCACGGACGAGGCGGGCGGCGGCGGTTCCCCCGCCGGGCGGGTCGCCTGGGCGTACCAGGGGGCGAAGGCGCGGGCCGGCGGGAACTGGTACGCCCAGATCAGCGTCGCCGGCCCGGACGGTACGCCGCAGATCGCGGTGCAGGAGAACGCGGAGACGGTGGTCGAGGCGTACAGCGTCAACAAGATCGCGGTGGCCACCGCCGTGCTCGACAAGGTCGACCGGGGCCTGCTCACCCTCGACCAGCGGGTGGAGGTCACCGCCGCGATCGTGGTGCCCGGCGGTGACGGCATCTTCAGCCTGGACAACGCCTATCCCAGCTCGGTGACCCTGGGCCACGTGCTAGCCGCGCTGCTGACCGTCTCGGACGACACCGCCGTCCGGCTCTGCGGCCTGGTCGCCCCGGCCGCCGAGATCAACCAGATCCTGGTCGGCAAGGGGTTCCCGAACACCCAGGTCGAGCCGGTCGCCAACCCGAACCGCTTCTTCCTCGGCACCAGCACCGCCCGGGAGACCCACGACCTGCTGCAGGCGCTGGTCGGCGGCACCCTGCTCTCGCCCGCCTCGACCACCTTCCTGCTCAACCTGCTCCGCTCGCCGATCGCCTTCAACGACGGGATCCGCCGCACCATGTCCTCGGACGAACGGGCCCGGGTCGCCACCAAGGCCGGCTGGTTCGCCAACGCCCGACACGAGGCCGGGGTCATCTTCAGCCCGGCCGGTGCCCCGGTGTTGACGTACGTGCTGTTCGCGGACGGCCAGGCCGACCCGGACAACTTCGGCGCCACCCATCCCGCCGTGCAGGCCCGGGCGGTGCTGGGACCGAAGTTCCTGGCCGCCGTGGACGGGCTCAACAACCCGCACGCGCCGAGTCGGCGGGCCCGCCGCTACCAGCCGAGCAACGGCGGCTGACCTCGTCGCCCGTCCCGTGCTGACCTGGCCGGACTCCCCGGATCCGGGGCCCGGCCGGGCGTACCCTACGTCCGGGGGCGAGAGGTGACGGACGGATGCGGGCCGGATCGGCGCGGCGTGACACGGAGCTGACCGCTGCCCGGGCCCGCCGTCGGCGGTGGACCCGGGCAGCGGTCGCCCTGACCGCGTTCGCGGCCGCCGCCTGGGCGGTCCGGGACGTGCCGGTCGCGCTCGGCCGGCAGCCGCGCGGCGCCCGCGCCGACCGGGTACGCCGCTCCCCCCAGTTCCACGCGGGCGCGTTCCGGAACCCGGTCACCACCCGGACGCTGCTGCCCGGCAGTGGCCGGGACGCGCTGTGGGAACTCTTCTTCGGCCGACAGCCCCGCCGCCCCACCGGCACCATCCCGGTGCTCGCCCCGGACGCCGCGCCGCCGGTCGGGCGGGAAACCGCCCCGGCGGCCGGCCGGGCGGCCGGCGGCCCGGGCGCCGGCCCACCACCGGTCGCCCCGGCGCCCGGCCCCGCCAGCCAGCTCGACGTCATCTGGTACGGCCACGCCTCCGCGCTGCTCGAGATCGAGGGCCGGCGGATCCTCGTCGACCCGGTCTGGAGCGAACGCTGTTCACCGTCGGCCCGGATCGGTCCCCGGCGGCTGCACCCGGTCCCGGTGCCGCTCGACCGGCTCCCCCGGCTGGACGCCGTACTGATCTCGCACGACCACTACGACCACCTCGACACGGCGACCGTCCGCGCGCTGCGCCGCACCCAGTCCGCGCCGTTCGTGGTGCCGCTCGGCGTCGGCGCCCACCTCGAACGCTGGGGCGTGCCACCGGAACGGATCGTCGAACTCGACTGGGCGGAACGCGTCAGCGTCGCCGGCCTGGAGATCGTCGCCACCCCGGCCCGGCACTTCTCCGGACGCGCCTTCGCCCGGGACCGGAGCCTCTGGGGGTCCTGGGTCGTCACCGGTCGGCGCCGACGGGTCTTCTGCTCCGGCGACTCCGGCTTCTTCGACGGGTACGCCACCATCGGCGCCGAGTACGGCCCGTTCGACGTCACGCTGATCCAGATCGGGGCGTACTCCGCCGCCTGGCCGAACGTGCACATGGTGCCGGAGGAGGCGGTCGCCGCACACCTGGACCTGCGGGGCGGACTGCTCATCCCGGTGCACTGGGCGACCTTCAACCTCGCCCCGCACGGCTGGGCCGATCCGGTCGACCGGCTGTGCCGGGAGGCGGCGGTCCGCGACGTCCGGCTGGCCGTACCCCGGCCCGGCGAGCGGGTGGTGGTGGACCGCCCGCCAGCGGTCGACGGATGGTGGCGATCGCTCGGCTGACTGTGCGGCTGGCCGGGTCGGCCCGAAGGTGACCGGCTGGTGGTCGGCGTTGCGGAGGGATCAGCGGGAGAGGGACGGTTCGGCGCCCTCGCCGGGCGCCACCTGGGCCGGTCCACCACCGACCGCCGCGTACACCGCCGGGCGCAGGGCGCGGAGCACGAGCCCCCAGCCGAGCCCGAACAGGGCGGTGACCGCGACGAGGCCGGGCAGCAGCCAGGCCAGGTAGCTCGGGTCGTCCGGCGCCACCAGGCTGTCGACGTCGACCACGAGCACGACCAGGACGCCGAGGAGCAGCACCGTCGCCATCCCCGGGGCGACACGCCGCTGCCAGAGGTTCACCCCTGGCTCCGGCCGGCCCCGGAAGAAGCCGACAACCGCCGCCGAGGTGAGCAGCATCAGCAGCACCAGCCCGACCGCCGCGACGCCGCTGAGCCAGGTGAAGAGGTGGAACACGGGATCCCGGTCGGCCAGGACAAAGCCGAGCACCACGCCGAGGGCCAGCACCGACTGGGTCAGCGAGCCGGCGACCGGGGCGCCGGTGCGGATCCCGGTCCGGCGCAGGTACGCCGGCAGCAGCCGTTCCCGGCCGAGCCCGAAGAGGTGCCGGGCGACTCCGTTGTGGAAGAAGAGCAGGGCGGCGAGAGCCGAGGCGGCGAAGAGGACGTACCCGAGATCCGCGACCGTGCGGTGGGCGTACTCGGCGAGGACGTCGAAGACCGCCCTCGGGCCGGCGGTCGCCGTGGCGGCCGGGGTCTGCGCCGGGCCGGTGACCACGGTCAGCCCCCAGGCCGACAGGGCATAGCAGCCTCCGGTGAAGGCGAGTGCGAGGTAACCGGCCCAGGCCACGGTACGTCGGGGGTCGTACACCTCGTCGCTGTAGAGCGGGCCGGACTCGATCCCGGTGAACGAGACGACGGCCAGGACCAGCACCCCGCCGAACCCGGCCGCGAACAGGTTGTCCGGGTCCAGGCCGGCCTGGGTGACGCTGCCCTCCGCCGGGCTGCCGAACGCGACCAGGTCGAAGACGAGGATCACCAGGCATTCCAGGACGAGCAGGGTCGCCAGCAGCACGGCGTTGAGGTCCACCCGCCGGACGCCGAGCGTGCCGACCACCGCCAGCGCGACGAGCGACCAGACCCACCACGGCTGGTCCACCCCGAGCCGGGCCGCCGAGAAGTCGGCGACGACCGCGCCGAACAACCCGTACAGGCTGATCTGGACGGCGTTGTACGCGAGCAGCGCGACAAACGAACCGGCGACCCCACCGGCCCGGCCCAGCCCGTTGGCGACGTACGTGTGGAAGGCCCCGGGACTGCCCACGAACCGGCTCATCGCCGCGTAGCCGACCATGAAGACGCCGAGCACGACGGCGAGCAGCGGATAGGCCAGCGCGGCGCCGACGTTGCCGCTGACCGCGTACATGGTGGTGACGGCACCGCCGAGCACGGTCAGTGGTGCCGAGGCGGCCACCGTGAAGAGGGCGAGCTGCGCGGCGCCCAGGCGGCCCTGACGCAGGCCTGACCCGGAAGCGGAACTGGAGGACATATGTCGACGTCTCTCGGTGCGGGGAAGCCGGTTCCGGCGCGGAACCGGTCCCGAACGGAAAACCGGAGGGTTATGGCACAAACATCCGAGAGCGTAGGGGTGATCACGGCCTGCGACAAGGGATCGACACACCCCGGTATTGGATGACGGAGGGCTGGCACGGGTTGAACGGAAAGTGCCCATGGCGTACCGTCTCGCATCGACATTGGACGCTGACCGATCCGGCAAGCCCCGCCGGCCGGCCAAGGATGACAAATGACCAGACACTCCGGCCAACCCGGCGAACGGCTGGCCGACGAACTCTTTCTCATCGCGCACGACGACTACAGCGGGAAGGCGCTTGCCTCAGCGGTGATGGTGAATTCCGCGCTGGCCGGCGCCCTCGTCGCCGAACTCCTGTTCGACGCGCGGATCACCCTCCTCCGTTCCCAGGTGTACGTCGCCGACGACCGGGCCTGGCAGGAGCCGGTGACCGACCGGGTCCTCGGGGAGATGGTGCGCCGTGGCGACGGGCATCCGGTGCGGTCGTGGCTGGAGTTCCTCGCCTCCCGGGCCCGCGACCACGTCGGCGACCGACTCGTGAGCGCGGGCGCGGTCCGCCGTACCACCAGCCGGAGTCTCAACCTGCGGACCACGGTGCGCTGGCCCGGCCTGGACCCGAACCGGGTGGCCCGCCCCCGGGTACGGCTCGTCGCCGTGCTGGAACGTTCCGAGCAGCCGTTGGACGTACGGACCGCGACGCTGGCCGGGCTGGTCCAGGCCGCCGGGCTGATCCGGGCGCTGATCCCGACCAACCGGACCGTGGTGGCCAACCGGATCGCCGCCGCCCGTCGCCTGCTCCCGCCCGAACTCGGTGACCTGGTCGACGCGGTCGACTCCACCGTCGCGGCCGGCACCGTCTCCCTCCGTCGCTGACCACCGGTGTCCACGGTCACCGGACCCCTTTCCGCCTCCGGCCCCACCTTCCCGGGCGTACGGCGACGCGTGCGGCACAATGCACGACGGAACGACCAGTGGGGAAAAGGCGGATCAGGATCGTGACAATCTCTGTACAGCCGCGCTCGGTGGACCAGCGGATCGCCGAGGAACTCGGCGTCCAGGAGCGGCAGGTGCGGGCCGCCGTCGAGCTGCTCGACGGCGGGTCGACGGTGCCGTTCATCGCCCGGTACCGCAAGGAGGTGACCGGCTCGCTGGACGACGCCCAGCTGCGCGCGCTCGAGGAGCGGCTGCGCTACCTGCGGGAGCTGGACGAGCGGCGGGCCGCGGTGCTGGAGTCGATCCGCGGCCAGGGCAAGCTGGACGAGGCGCTCGAGGCGCAGATCATGGCGGCCGACTCGAAGGCCCGGCTGGAGGACATCTACCTGCCGTACAAGCCGAAGCGGCGGACCAAGGCCCAGATCGCCCGGGAAGCGGGGCTGGAGCCGCTGGCCGAGACGCTGCTCGCCGACCCGGACCAGGATCCGCGCACGGTGGCGGCCGGCTTCGTGAACCCGGACGCCGGGGTGGCCGACCCGACGGCGGCGCTGGACGGGGCCCGGGCCATCCTGGTCGAGCGGTTCGCCGAGGACGCCGACCTGATCGGCTCGCTGCGTGAGCAGATGTGGTCGCGGGGCCGGCTGGTCGCCAGGGTACGCGACGGGCAGCAGGAGGCGGGTGCCAAGTTCGCCGACTACTTCGACTTCGCCGAGCCGTACCCGAAGCTGCCGTCGCACCGGATCCTGGCGATGTTCCGGGGTGAGAAGGAGGGCGTGCTCGAGCTGACCCTGGACCCGGAGGAGGCGCCGGCGCCGGACGACGTACCGGTGGGGCCGAGCCGCTACGAACGAGAGATCGCCGCCCGGTTCGGGGTGGTCGACCAGGGCCGGCCGGGCGACCGGTGGTTGTCCGACACGGTGCGCTGGGCGTGGCGTACCCGGATCCTCATCCACCTCGGCGCGGACCTGCGGGTCCGGCTCTGGCAGGCGGCGGAGGACGAGGCGGTCCGGGTCTTCGCGGCGAACCTGCGGGACCTGCTGCTCGCCGCGCCGGCCGGCACCCGGCCCACCATGGGATTGGACCCTGGCCTGCGGACCGGGGTGAAGGTCGCGGTGGTCGACGACACCGGCAAGGTGCTGGCGACCGACACCATCTACCCGCACGAGCCGCGCCGGCAGTGGGACGCCTCGGTCGAGACGCTGGCCAAACTGGCCCGCGCGCACGGCGTCGAGCTGGTCGCGATCGGCAACGGCACGGCGAGCCGGGAGACCGACAAGCTCGCCGCCGACCTGATCCGCCGGCACCCGGACCTGAACCTGACGAAGGTGATGGTCTCCGAGGCCGGCGCCTCGGTCTACTCCGCCTCCGAGTACGCCTCCCAGGAGCTGCCGGGGATGGACGTCTCGCTGCGCGGCGCGGTCTCGATCGCCCGCCGGCTGCAGGACCCGCTCGCCGAACTGGTGAAGATCGACCCCCGGTCGATCGGGGTCGGGCAGTACCAGCACGACCTCTCCGAGGTGAAGCTCTCCCGCTCGCTGGACGCGGTGGTGGAGGACTGTGTGAACGGGGTCGGGGTGGACGTCAACACCGCCTCCGCGCCACTGCTGACCCGGGTCTCCGGGATCGGCGCCGGGCTGGCCGAGAACATCGTGCTGCACCGGGACGCCAACGGCCCGTTCCGCAGCCGGCAGGCGCTCAAGCAGGTCCCCCGGCTCGGTCCCAAGGCGTTCGAGCAGTGCGCCGGCTTCCTGCGGATCCCGAACGGCGACGATCCGCTGGACGCCTCGAGCGTGCACCCGGAGGCGTACCCGGTGGTCCGCCGGATCCTCGCGTCGACCGGGAGTGAGCTCGGCACGCTGATCGGGAAGACGGCGATGCTGCGCAAGCTCAAGCCCGCCGACTACGTCGACGACACGTTCGGACTGCCGACCGTCACCGACATCCTCAAGGAACTGGAAAAGCCGGGTCGGGACCCGCGTCCGGCGTTCCGGACCGCGACCTTCGCCGACGGGGTGGAGAAGATCAGCGACCTGACGCCGGGCATGCTGCTGGAGGGTGTCGTCACCAACGTGGCGGCGTTCGGCGCGTTTGTCGACGTCGGGGTGCACCAGGACGGTCTGGTGCACGTCTCGGCGATGTCCCGGACCTTCGTCAAGGACCCGCGCGACGTGGTGAAGCCCGGGGACGTGGTCCGGGTGAAGGTGCTGGACGTGGACGTACCCCGGAAGCGGATCTCGCTCACCCTGCGCCTGGAGGACGAGGCCGAGGCCGGCCAGCGTCCGTCCGGTGGCGCCGGCACCGACCGGGGCAACCAGGACCGGGGTACGCCGCGCGGCGGCGGCCAGCCCCGCCAGGGCCAGGGTCAGTCGCGTCAGGGCCAGGGCCAGTCCCGCCAGGGTCAGGGTCAGGGCCGGGGTGGTCAGCAGTCCCGGGGCGGTCGCGGCGGCCAGGGCGGCTCCGGCGGTGCGGCCAACAGCGCGATGGCCGACGCCCTGCGCCGGGCCGGCCTCGCCTGACCGAGGTTTCTTCGCACGTCGGCCGTGACACACGGCATGACGTGGACGCTCCGAGCGTTCGACACCACGTGTGACGGCCCCGCCGGACCCCGGGTCCGGCGGGGCCTCGCTGTCGCATACGTCCTTGTCCTGCGGGTCGGGCACAGGGTGTAGGCCGGACTATTCCGTTGCGTCCACAGATCACCGCCGATATCTTGCCGCCGTGGAGATCGTTACTCGCGCCGATCGGCCCGAGCTGCACGAGATGGCGGCCGTCGTGTTCCAGGAACGCTGGCCGGAGTTCGTTTTCCACAACGACGTGCCGAAGAGGTACCTGGGCCGGGCCGAGGAGTACTTCGCGCGGTACGACATCATGGTGCTCGAGGAGGGCACGGTCGTCGCCGGCGGTTGGGGAGTGCCGATGGCCTGGGACGGCAACGTCGACGACCTGCCATCCGGCTATGACGACGCGTTGATCCGTGCGGTGGACGGCCGGGAAACCGGCGTCGAGCCCACGAGCCTGAGTTTCATGGCCGTCGCCGTGAACGCCGCACACGACCGGCGGGGCTTGGCCGGGGTCGTGCTTGAGGAGTTGGCACGACGGGCGCGCCACGACGGGCTCAGGCAGCTGGTCGCACCGCTCCGACCGACGTGGAAGTACCGCTACCCGACGGTGCCGATGGCCGAGTACGCCGAATGGACCCGCCCGGACGGGCTCTCGATCGATCCGTGGATCCGCACCCACCAGCGGATGGGAGCCCGGGTCCTCGGTCCAGCTCCGAGATCGATGGCGATCGAGGGAACCGTCGCCGAATGGGAGAGCTGGACGGACATGGTCTTTCCCGTCACCCGGGAATACGTGGTCCCCGGTGCGCTCAACCTCGTGCTCATCGACCGGGAACGGGATCGCGGCGTATACGTCGAGGAGAACCTGTGGGTTCAGCACAGCCGAGTACGGCGTCGCACACCCTACGGGTCCGCCCACGCAGGCACCGTCGACGGCCGTTGAACGCGCGCTCCTTCCGCTCCACGCCGGGATCTTCTTGAATTGATGGGCGAGTATGGGCGGTGTCAGACCCGGACGAGCGGTGGAGTCGACGCTGCTGCCCCGCCCGGACGTGCGCCGGCAGTCAGCGCGAACCGGGTCGCCGGTCTCCTGCCGGGAAGCGAGAAAGGACGTCGGACCTCACATGAGACGGTTGCCCGTCCGGTCAGTGACGGTGGTCCTGGTAAGCACCGCCGCGGGCATCACCATCAATGTGGCAAGCAACAGCATGACCGGATGGTTGTCGAGCCCGTGGCTGCTCTGGCCACTGCTGGCCGCCGTCTGCGCGCTGTCCATCGGCCTTGACGTCATCCATGGCCGCCGCGCCCAGGGCGACCGGGAACCCGGCTCGCCGTACCCGACAGATCGGGTCGCGGCGCACGCCAGTCCGGCTCCGCCGCCCCGACGGTCCGACACCGTGCTGGTCGACTCGTCGGTCGACGATCACCTGCACGTTGCCGGCGTGTGGACGCACTGCGCGGCACTGGACTTCAAGTTCGTCAACCGCGGCACGGTCTCGTCCGTCCTACACCACTTCGATGTCGAGGTGATCTCGTTCGAGCCCGACTCCACACCCGTCCTGGCCTTCTCCCACGAACGCAGCGGACCTCGTGGGCTCGGGGTCACCGTCAGCAACGTCGGCTGGGGAGCGGCGCGGGACTGTGAGGTCAGGATCACCGACCCCGTCCTGGCGCGCCTCCTTCCGTCGGAAGGCCTTGCCGCCGTCGCGGACATCGACTCCGGCGAACGCCGTGAAGTCCTGACCGTTCCGCTCGACCGGATCGATCAGGAAGAGTTCGACGAACTCACCACCAGGCGTGGTTCCCTGCGCGAGCGGGTGGTGACGGCCATGGAAGCACGTCAGCCGGCGGTCACGGACCTGGACGACTTCGGGATGCTGCTCTCCCATCACGAGAAGTGGCACGTTCAGGAGTACTTTTCCGATCTTTCTCGCGGACCCGATGATGCCCGGCAGAGGTGGCACATCAGGTTCATGTCACAGATCGAAACGAGGCAACTACCGGTACGCCTCACGCTCGATGTCGCCTACCGCACCGCAACCGAGGCTCGGGTACGCCGGGAGGCGGTGGCCCTGACGCCCCTGGACCGACCCGCCGAGGGAGAACTCTGGATCGTCGTGGACCGCTTCAGGTACGACCCCCACCAGGTCATGTTTGCTCCACTGACGCCGAGCGAAGCGGTGGTCGCCGTGCTCGATCCGGAAACGGAAACCCGCCGTGGCTACCCGATCTCGCGCACCATCCCTCCCGGCGAACCAGATCGTTTCCACGTCGTCATCACGGCCAGGCGATCCGGCACCTACACGGTCCGCGTCCGTTTCCACACCGACGCCGACCCCGTCGTCTCGCCGCCGCTCTCCGTGTACCTTCGACGCGACCGTAACCAGGGGCTACCCGAAGAACGGCTCGACGGCGTGTCGTTCGCCGTCGACGACGACCGCCTCGTCCGGTCCGCAGACAGGCTCGTGTTACGGCCACCGAAACGGCATTGACGGCCGGAAGCGCCGCACGCGATGTCGGCCCTCGGCAACTCGCCTCTGTCCGCGTGACTCCGGCGCGTCCGAACGGACGCGCTACCGGGTCGAAATGCTCTGCCAGTCGAGTTGGCGACACCCGGATCTCGACCTGTGCCCGGGCCGGGTCGGCCGGACCGTCGGGGCGTCGCCGGCACAGGGACGAGTTGCCGCCGCAGAGTGCTGATCGCCGCCGCAGAACGTTGAAGGGGCCTGCCAACAAGGGCGGGGCTTGCCAACAAAGACAAAGGCAGGAAGAACACTCTCCCTGCCACTACCAACATATATCGCACCGGGGGGCTTGCGGCAAGGCCCGGGTCGTGGCGCAGAATCGTCGGCCGAGGCCGCGACCTGCGGAAACGGGAACCGCCCAGCGCGGGAGCACGGCTACCGACGGAAATGGTGTCGTTATGAGCGAGCAGTATGTGGTGGATATCCGGCAGGTCGACGAGACGCAGATCGCGCTTGTCGGCGGCAAGGGCGCACACCTGGGCGGGCTGTCAGATGTCGACGGCGTCCAGGTGCCGGCCGGCTTCTGCGTCACGACGGACGCCTTCCGGCGGATCATGGCGGAGGCACCGTCCGTCGACGCCCAGCTCGACCGGTTGTCGCGCCTGGACCCGGACGACCGGAAGGCGATCGGCACGCTCAGTGCAGAGATCCGCCGGACCATAGAGGAGATCACCCTCCCCGACGAGCTGGCTGCGGCGATCACCGGCGCGCTCACCCGGTCCGGCGAGCGGGCCGCCTACGCCGTCCGATCCAGCGCGACGGCCGAGGACCTGCCGACGGCCTCCTTCGCCGGGCAGCAGGACACGTACCTCAACGTGGTGGGGACGGCGGCGATCCTCCACCACGTCAGCCGCTGCTGGGCGTCGCTGTTCACCGAGCGGGCGGTGACCTACCGCCAGCGGAACCGCATCGACCACCGTACGGTGTGGATGGCCGTGGTCGTACAGCGGATGGTCCTCCCGCAGGTGGCCGGCGTCCTGTTCACCGCCGACCCCGTCACGGGCAACCGGAAGGTGGCCACCGTGGAGGCCAGCTTCGGCCTCGGCGAGGCCCTGGTCTCCGGCCTGGTGAGTCCGGACGTCTACACGGTGCGCCACGGCGAGATCGTCGGCAGGACGATCGCCGCCAAACAGCGTGCCGTGCAGCCCCGACCGGACGGCGGTACGCGGGAGGTGGCGATCGACCCGGGGCGGCAGGAGCAGCCGACGCTGACGGATGTCCAGGTCGTCCGGCTCGTGCGGCTCGGCCGGCGGATCGAGGCGCACTTCGGCCGGCCGCAGGACATCGAATGGTGCCTGGTCGACGACGACTTCCAGATCGTGCAGAGCCGGCCGATCACCACGCTGTTCCCCATTCCCGCAACCGGTGACCAGGAGAACCACGTGTACGTCTCGGTCGGCCACCAGCAGATGATGACCGACCCGATGAAGCCCCTGGGGATCTCCGTGTGGCAGCTGACGGCGATGGCACCGATGCACGAGGCCGGCGGGAGGCTGTTCGTCGACGCCACCCGGGCCCTGGCCTCGCCCACGAGCCGCGCCAGCCTCCTGGACCTCGCGGGAAGATCCGATCCGTTGGTCAGGGACGCGCTGGAGACCGTGCTCGACCGCGATTTCGTCCCGTCGCTTCCGAACGCAGGTCCCGGCGGCCCGCCGGCCGGCGGCCCGCCGGCGCCGATCGACACGGATCCGGCCCTCGTCACCGACCTGATCGCGCGCAGCCAGGCGTCCATCGCCGCACTGCGCCGAGACATCGCGGCGTTGACCGGACCGGCGCTGTTCGACTTCCTGCTGGAGGCATTCGCCGAGCACAAACGGATCCTCGGTGATCCGCTGAGCATGCGGGTGATCATGGCAGGGATGGAGGCCACCTGGTGGCTCAACGACAACCTGCGGGAGTGGCTCGGCGAGAAGAACGCGGCCGACACGCTCACGCTCTCCGTCCCCGACAACATCACCTCGGAGATGGGCCTGGCGCTGCTCGACGTCGCCGACGTGATCCGCCCCCACCCCGAGGTGGTGACGTTCCTGCAGGGCGTCGAGGACGAGGGCTTCCTGGACGAGCTGCCGAAACTCGCCGGTGGGACCGAGGCACGAGACGCCATCGAGGGCTACCTGGACCGGTACGGCATGCGCTGCGTCGGCGAGATAGACATCACGAGGCCACGCTGGAGCGAACGCCCCAGCACACTCGTGCCGCTGATCCTCGACAACGTCCGGAACTTCGCACCGGGTGCCGCCGCGCGGCGCTTCGCACAGGGGCGGCAGAAGGCACACGAGAAGGAACAGGAGGTGCTCGCCCGCCTACGGGTGCTGCCGGACGGCACGCGGAAGGCCGACGAGACCAAACGGATGATCGACCGGGTCCGGACCTTCGTCGGCTACCGGGAGTACCCGAAGTACGGCATCGTCAGCCGCTACCTCGTCTACAAGCAGGCCCTGCTGGCGGAGGCCGGGCGCCTCGTACGGGCCGGCGTGCTCACCGACCCGGAAGACATCTTCTATCTCACGTTCGAGGAACTGCACGCCGCAGTACGCACGCACCAGGTGGACGACCAGCTCATCCGGCGACGTGAGGAGGCGTTCCGGTCGTACCACGCGCTCACCCCACCCCGGGTGCTCACGTCGGACGGCGAGGCGTTCGTCGGGGCGTACCGGCGGGACGACGTGCCGGCCGGAGCCCTGGTCGGGCTGCCGGTCTCCGCCGGGACGGTCGAGGGCAGGGCCCGGGTCATTCTCGACCTGGCGGCGGCCGATGTCGAGGCGGGCGACATCCTGGTCACCGCGCACACCGATCCGAGCTGGTCACCCCTGTTCGTCGCGGTCACGGCCCTGGTGACGGAGGTGGGAGGCCTGATGACCCACGGCGCGGTGATCGCCCGGGAGTACGGGCTGCCGGCCGTCGTCGGCGTGGTGGATGCCACCCGGCTGATCCGGGACGGGCAGCGGATCCGGGTGCACGGAGCCGACGGGTACGTCGAGATCCTGTCCTGACCGACCACCCGGCGCAGCACCGTGCGCGACGTCCGGCCGGAGTGGCGCTTCCGATCGGGCCCACCGGCCGGAATGTCGACTTCTGATATCTCTCTGAAACAGCACCGGCAAGCTGTGGTTTTCGGTGCGGCGACTCGGATGACGGCGGAGTCGGGTGTCGGCCGCCCGGCTGACGAGCTTGGGGAGGCCTTGATGACACGCTCGCCCTTCGGCGTCGCCCGACTGGCGCTCGGGTTGATCACCGCGCTGACGCTCGTGCTGGTCGGCAGCCAGCCGGCCACGGCGGCGGGTCACCGCCCGCCGGTGCCCAGCTGGCAGCTGACAAACATTGGACAGCGGATCTGCATCCCGGCCGACCAGTCCTGGTGGACGTACTTCTGGATCACCGTCGACGGAACGTGGTCGAGGCCGCTCGAGGTCGGGGCACGGAACCTGCCGGCCGGCACCACCACGAGCCTGCCGCACGCACCGATCCCACCCGGATCGAGCGACGGTCACACCGCGATCAACCTGATCGCGATGACCCTGCCACCGCTGCCGTTCGGGGTGTACCAGCCGGTACTGACGGCATCCGACGGGGTGTCGACGCAGCGTGTGCCGGTCACGATCACGGTGCAGGAGAGCTGGGGCTGCCGCTGAGTTCCGGCGGTACACCGGCCGTGCGCCGAGAGCTGGTGCGGATGTCGTCGTGCCCGCGACGGCCTCCGCACCAGCTTTGCCGCGAACCACACCGTGTGGTCGGTGCCGACAATCCGTACCAGGGCCCCGACGGCTGAGCGTCGGCTGAGTGCGGCTCAGCACGTCCACAGCGGACTCCGCCGAGAAATAGGGTGACAGCACGGCCGCCACCACGGGGAGTCGACATGCCGGAACGCCCTGCGCGGTATCAGCCATCGGCGGGGGCCACCCGAGACCGGCGGGCCGGGTGGTGGGCGGTGGCCTGCCTGCTGTTCGTCGCCGGTGAGGCGACCCTGCGTCTGTACTGGATCGTGGGCGGTCGGTGGGGGTACACCGCGTGCGACCGGACCGACCTGGGCGATCCTGCGGGTGGTTGCGGCGCGGACCAGGTGGACGTGCTGCCGTTCTGGTCGGGTTGGGGAGCCCTGGGCGCCGCCGCGCTCCTCGCGATGGTGACCGTGTGCGCAGTGCGGTTTCCCGGTCGCTGGACGGCCGCCGGTGGCTGGGCGGCCGCGGGTCTGCTCCTGCTCGTCGCCTTCCCCGCTGCATCTGCTCTTCGAACTCCCGGCAGCACTCGCCGGACGTCCCTCGGACTGGCGTGACCTCGGCGCCCGGCTGGCGCTGGTGGCCGGCGGTGTCCTTTTCTGCGGACTCGCCAACGGGAGCGGCCCACAGCGCGGACCGCTGACTGCCGGCTACCGGCCGGTGCCGCGGTGGACCCGCCGCTGGGCGTACGTCGCCGTGTCGTTGCCGATCGCCGGCTGGGCCGTACCACACGGGCTCTGGGCGCTCGGCGTTCCGTTCGGCATCTCCGACCGCGAACTGGACGGCATCCACCGGGGCCTCTCGACGCCGACCGGCGTGGCGATCACCGTCGTTCCGCCGCTTGCCGGACTGCTCGTCCTCGGCCTGGTGCAGCAGTGGGGGCAGCAGTTCCCGCGTTGGGTGCCGGGACTACGCGGTCGCCCGGTTCCCCGGCTGCTGGCTGTGGTCCCCGACGGCCTCTCCCCCGCCGACCCACCCGACCGGACCTCATCCCGGAACGCTTCAAGTGAGGGACGACGCATCCCGCCGGGTGCGGCCCCGACCGTGCCAGCCCCACCCGGGCGGTTGCGCGCCGCCTGGTCAGCTGCCCACGCTCCGGTAGCCGGCGTCCCCCGCTGGGCGCGAATCGCCGCCTACGTCATCCCGTTCACGGTGCTGCCCTCCGCCGTCTGGCGGGTCGCGGTGATCATCTTCGACGTACCTCTCGATGGCGGTCAAGCGAACGCCGGCCAGGGCGACGTTCCGTCGTGGCTGCCCATGGAGGTGTACGTGGTCGTCCTGTCGCTCTTCTCCGAACTGCTGGCGTTCACCGCGATCGGGCTGATCGCCCGGTGGGGGGAGATGTTCCCCCGCTGGATCCCCGGTTTACGGGGACGGAGAGTGCCGGCACTGGCCGCCGTCGTCCCCGCCGCCCTCGGTGCCGCCACGCTGACGGTCCTGTGGACCGGCAGCATCCTGGCGGTGGCTGCCGGGCGTACCGTCCAGGGCGAGAAACTTCCCGCAGGACACCTTCTGACGACGTACGACTGGCACTTCGCCGCGCTCATCACCAGCTACGCCCCGCTGCTGTTGTGGGGGCCGCTACTGGGGGTGGTCACTGTCGCGTACTGGCAGCGCCGGCGCCGCGCCGTCACCACGGTCCGGTGACCGGCGCCGCCGGCGGCGCGGACGGGGTGGTCAAACCCGGATCGTCGGCGTGACGACTGTCGTCGGCGGCAAAGCGGGGCCGCGGAGCGGCGAAGGATCACGGACGGGAGGCCGCCGGGTCCGACGCCTCCGAGGCCTCCGGCCGCCGGGGGGCGATCCTCGGGGACAGCACGGCCGGCATCCGGCGGGCCGGGAGGGTGGGGCGACGTGCCGTCACCCGGTGCCACCAGAGCCGCTGGACCAGCAGGGTGAGCACCCCGGCCAGCACGATCGCGCAGACGTTGATCAGCAGTTGGACGGCCGAGCCGACCGCCTCCTCGAACACGCCGTAGGCGAGCGCCACCGCGGCGTTCGCCGCCGCCGGCACGGTGGTGACCGAGATCAGCACGCCGACCAGCGAGCCGGACTTGTTGGAGGTGACCGCGAGCATGCCGGCCACCCCGGCAAGGAACCCGACCACCCAGGAGAGGGCGTCCGGGCGCCAGATGAAGTCGGTGATCGGGCGTTCGGCGAGCAGCATCGATTCGTTGACGAGGTCGGCGGCGGTCAGCACCCAGGTGGCGAGCACGGTCACCACCACCGCGACCAGGAAACCGACCCCCAGCGCCAGCAGCGACCGGCGGATCACCGACGGCCGCCAGCGCAGCAGCGCCACACTGAGCGCGGCGAGCGGGCCGAACTCCGGGCCGACCACCATCGCCCCGATGATCAGAATCGGCTGGTCGAGCAGCACCGCGATGCCGGCGATGATGGTCGCCAGGGTGATCAGCAGCAGGTACGTCGCGGAGAGCTGCGTCTCCTCGCCGGTCTTCTGGGCGACCTCCTCCCAGACGACGGCGTCGGTGCCGAGCCCGGGTGCCGCGTCGACGGCCCGGTCGGCGGCGGCGGAGAGGGTCACGTCGACGCCGTCGCCGACGACCGCGCCGGACCGGTGCACGCCGAGCGCCTGGAGCGCGTCGAGGACCTCGTCGGCCCCTTCCCGGGCGACATCGCAGAGGACGACGTCTCCGGGCGGCGTCCGGGCGGCGTCCGGCAGCACGATGACGTGTGTCACCGCCGCTTCGCGGGAGAGCAGGTCGAGTACGTCGGCCGACCGGTCGGTCGGCACGATGATCCGCAGGTGCAGCACGCCGTCACCCTTCGCCCGGGCCGGCCCGGCTGGGCCGTCAGGCGACGACTCTAGTCAGCTCCGTCGGGGCCGTCAGGCCACGACCCTCGCCAGCTCCGTCGGGGCCGTCAGGCCACGACCCTCGCCAGCTCCGTCGGGGCCGTCAGGCCACGACCCTCGCCAGCTCCGTCGGCTCAGGGCGGAGTCAGGGCAGGCTCGGCTCCGGGGCCACCTCGGCACCCGGCTCCGTCGCCAGCTCAACCTGGGCGCTCACCTCCGCGCAGGCCCGCCGGACCGCGACGGTCTCCCGGATCCGCCGACGTACGGCCCGACGCCGACTCTCCTGGTCACCGGATCCGCCGGACATCCCGGCCATGAGCAACACTTCGAGTGCCATGGCGGCAACATTAGCCAGCGATTGTGCGGAACCGGTGAAGATTCCGTCCCCGGCCGATGTGGTCTTTGTCCGACAGCTTCTCCATGCAATTTTCATCACTTCTTCACCGCCGGACCGCTCTCATCGACACCAGCGGCAAGCAGGCAGAATGGGGAAACATGAGCGCGCGGATACTGGTCGCCGAGGACGACCCGAAACAGGCCAACCTGGTTCGGGTCTATCTCGAGCGGGAGGGCCACAGTGTGCTGGTGGTCGGCGACGGCCGGACAGCCCTGGAGCAGTGCCGGACCCGCCGGCCGGACCTCGCGATCCTCGACGTGATGATGCCGGTGATGGACGGGCTCGACGTCTGCCGGATCCTCCGGACCGAGTCCAACCTGCCGATCCTGCTGCTGACCGCGCGGACGACCGAGGACGACGTCCTCCTCGGTCTCGACATCGGCGCCGACGACTACCTCACCAAGCCGTACAGTCCGCGGGAGCTGACCGCCCGGGTACGGGCCCTGCTGCGTCGGTCGGGCGTCCTGAGCGCCGGCAACCAGGCGGTGCTGCGGGTCGGGGACCTCGAGGTCGACCCGGGCCGGTTCGAGGTACGGATCGGCGGACGCCTGATCACGCTCACCGCCAAGGAGTTCGGGATCCTGGAGGTGCTGGCCGGTGAGCCGGGCCGGGCGTTCACCCGGGCCCAGATCATCGACCGGGCCTTCGGGTTCGACCACTACGTGCTGGAGCGGACGGTCGACGCGCACGTGATGAACCTGCGCCGCAAGATCGAGGAGGATCCGGCCGAGCCCCGGTACGTCCAGACCGTCTTCGGACGCGGTTACCGGCTGGCCGAACCGCCCACCGGGCAGCAGGCCGACGGCGGTGACCCGCCCGCCGACACCGGATCGCGTCCGGCAGCCACCACGGTCACCCGGGCGGACTCCCCGGCGTGAGTTTCCGGTTCCGGGTACTCGGCCTGGTGATGCTCGTCGCGGTCAGCGCGACCGCCGTCACCGCCTGGCTGATCCTGCGCGGTGCCACCCAGCAGATCAACGAGCCGGACAGTGCCGCCTCGGCCCAGCTCGACGAGATCGCCTACCAGCTCTCCGACTACGGACTCCGCCACGGCACCTGGGAGGGTGTCAGCAACCTGGTGGTGGGGTTGGGCCGGCAGACCGGGCAGCGGATCCACCTGATCACGGAGAACGGCGAGGTGATCGTCGACACCGACCACGAGGCGAACCCGACCCGACAGGTACGCGCGATCGGTGCGGTCAACGCCCCGATCAACCCCCGACCGTCCCTGGACCTGACCGGGGTCGACCAGGGCGCGGCGGCGATCACGCTCAAGAGGATCCAGACCTACCGGGCGGACGTACGGCTCGCCGCCTGCCTGACCCGTAGAGGCGTCGACGTGGTCCTGACCCCCGCCTCGTACGGGGTCCCCGGTGTTCAGGCCGATACCGCCACCGCCGGCTCCAGTCCGATCGTCGGCTCCTGCAGCGGCTACCCCCGCGAGCCGGCAGCCGCGCTCGAGGAGGACCGGCGCCGGGTCGGCGAGTGTGTGGTCGCCGTCGACACCGAGCCGGACCACGACTGCCTGGCCCAGGTCTTCGCGGACCGGATCGACGAGGTGGCACCGAAGCGGGCCCAGGTGTACGTCGGGGTCGGCGGGCGGTCGCTGGTGATCGGTCCGCTGCTCGCCGCCGCGGCCGGGGTGGCCGCCGTGACGATCATCGTGACCGCACTGCTCAGCCACCGGGTGCTCCGGCCGATCGGTACACTGACCGCCGCCTCCCAGCGGCTCGGCCGGGGCGACCTGACGAGTCGGGTGCCGGTCGACGGCAACGACGAACTGGCCACCCTGGCCCGCTCGTTCAACCGGATGGCCGACTCGCTGCAACGCGGCGAGGAGCGGCAACGCCGGTTGGTCGCGGACGTCGCGCACGAACTGCGTACGCCACTGGCAAACCTGCGCGGTTATCTCGAGGCGCTCTCCGACGGGGTGATCGACCCGGATCCCGAGCTGTTCGCCTCGCTGCACGAGGAGGCGGTCCTGCAGCAGCGGATCGTCGACGACCTGCAGGACCTGGCCCTGGCGGAGGCCGGCAGCCTGGCGTACCACCGGACCGTCGTGGACCTGGCGGAACTGTTGGAGACCTGCCGCACCGCGCACCGGGCCGGCGCCGACGCGGCCGGGGTCACCCTGACCGTGTCAGCCGGACCGCTGCCGCCGGTGTACGTCGACCCGGACCGGATGCGGCAGGTGCTGGGCAACCTGGTCACGAACGCCCTGCGGGCCACCGGCCGGGGCGGGACCATCACCCTCGGCGCCGAACACTCCGGCGACTCGGCGGTGCTCCGGGTCGCCGACACCGGTTCGGGGATCGCGCCGGAGGCCCTTCCGCACGTCTTCGACCGGTTCTGGCGTGCGGACTCGGCCCGGGGGCGGAAGACCGGAGGCAGCGGCCTCGGTCTGGCCATCGTCCGCCAGATCGTCACCGACCACGGTGGGGTGATCCGGGTCGCCAGCGAACTGGGCGTCGGAACGACGTTCACCATCACGCTGCCGGTCGCGCCGGCCGTCCGTCGACACTGAGCCCGGGAGGCGAGCGCCGGTCGCGCCGGCGCCCGATACGTTACGTGCCGTCCGGTTGTGCGTTTAATGATCGGCGGACCCGTCCGGCACCGGCACGACCCCTTTCCGGGACGGGCCACCGCACCGGTCCGGTCTGCCGCCGCCGACCACGACGCACGACAGAGGAAGTCGCATGGTGGAGCAGTCGCCCCGGAAGTACCCGGAGCCCACGCCCGGACGACGGCGCCTGCACGAGATCGATTTGCTGCGGTTCGTCGCCGCGCTCGCCGTGGTGCTGCTGCACTACTCGTTCGCGCACGCCAGCAACGAGTCCGAGGTGGATTTCGCCCCCGAACTCGGCGCGGTGACCCGGTACGGCTACCTCGGCGTCGACCTCTTCTTCATGATCAGCGGCCTGGTCGTCTTCATGAGCCTCTGGGGACGACGTCCCAGCGCCTTCCTCATCTCGCGGATCTCCCGGCTCTATCCGGCCTACTGGGTGGCGGTCACGCTCACCGCGCTGACCGTCGTCGTACTCGGGGCCCGGGGCCGCAACGACGTCACCCTGCCGCAGTATCTGGTGAACCTGACGATGTTCCCGGCCACGATCAACGTCGAGTACGTCGAGGGCGTCTACTGGACGCTGTGGTCGGAGTGGCGGTTCTACGCCCTGCTCTTCGTCTTCGCGCTGTTCGGCCTGACGGTCCGGCGTACCCGGCTCCTCCTGTGGGGGTGGCTCACCGCCACGGTCCTGCTCGAACTGCTGCCGGTTCCGGCGGAGGCGGTCGTCGCCCTCGTCGTACAGCCGCTGTACAGCCACTACTTCATCGCCGGGATGGTGCTCCACCTCGTTCACCGGTCCGGGTGGACCCGCGAACTCGCCGTACTGTTCGGGCTCTGTCACCTGAACGCCAGCTACCAGGCCGTCCAGCTCGCACAACTGCGCAACCGGACCGAGGCGACCGGGCTCGACCCGGTGGTGGTCGTCCTGGTGGTCACGGCGATCTTCCTGGTGATGGCCCTGGTCGCGAGCGGGGCGCTGGCCCGGTGGAGCGGCCCGGCGCTGCTGCCGTTCGGTGAGATGACGTACCCGCTCTACCTCGTCCACGCCACCGTCGGCTACGCCCTGTTCAACCTCTTCACCCCCGGGGTGAACCGGTGGGTGCTGCTGGTTGGCGTCGTCGTCGGCATGTGCGCGCTCTCCTGGCTGATCAGCCGGACCGTCGAGGCCCGCCTCCAGCCGCTGCTGCGGACCGGGCTGACCCGCGCCTGGGCCGCGACACGTGGCCGTACCCGTGTCGTCCACCGCCGAACATCGACCGCCGGCCCCGCCCTGGTCCGGTCCACCCGCTCCCCGGTGGCCACGGCGACACACCCCGAACCGGGTCCCAAGCGTCACGACGATCCGCACCCGCGCCACCCGACGCGGTACTGAGCGGTCCGGAAGCCGGCCGCGAACCGTCAATCATCCCGCCCGCCGGTGCAGCCCCGACCGAGGGCCGCACCCGAAGCCGGGGCCCCAAAGTACCGGGATGCCGTCAGCGCCGGATGCCGGCCCAGTCGTGGTGCCGCCGCACGGTGGAGAGGATGAAGTCGACGACCCGACGTGAGGTGTCCGGCACCTGGTAGTCCACCGGACACGGCACCCCGGCCACCGCCACCTGCTCGACCGCGACCGCGACCGCCTCCCGTACGCCGTCGGGCTCCAACCCGGTCATGAGGATGCCGCCGGCGTCGAGCGCCTCCGGACGCTCGATCGACTCCCGCAGGGTGACCGCCGGGAAGCCGAGGATCGCGGCCTCCTCACTGATCGTCCCGCTGTCCGACAGGGTGCATCGCGCCTGCGACTGCAGACGTACGTAGTCGAAGAGGCCGAACGGCTCGTGGAAGGCGATCCCCTCCAGGGTGCCGGCGTCGACGGCGAACGCCTCCAGCCGCTTGCGGGTACGCGGATGCGTGGAGACCAGCACCGGCAGCCGCCAGACGTCCCGGACCGTACGCAGGCAGTCGAGCAGCCGACCGAGCCGGGCCGGGTCGTCGACGTTCTCCTCACGGTGCGCACTGACCACGAAGTACCCGCCCGGCTCCAGTTCGAGCTGCCGCAGGATGGTCGAGGCGTTGATGTCCGGCCGGTAGTGGTCCAGCACCTCCCGCATCGGCGAGCCGGTGTGCAGGATCCGGCGCGGGTGCAGGCCCTCGGCGAGCAGGTTGCGCCGGGCGTGTTCGGTGTAGACGAGGTTGAAGTCGGCGACGTGGTCGACCAACCGCCGGTTGGTCTCCTCCGGCACGTTCAGGTCGAAGCACCGGTTGCCCGCCTCCATGTGGTAGACCGGCACCCGCATCCGGCGGGCCATCAGCGCGGCGATGCAGCTGTTGGTGTCGCCGAGCACCAGCAGTGCGTCCGGGCGCAGCTCGGTGATCGCCTGTTCGACGCCGGTCAGGACACCGCCGAGCACCCGGCCCAGCGACGAGGTGTCGACCCGCAGGTAGCGGTCGGGTTCCCGGAGCCGTAGTTCGGTGAAGAAGACGTCGGAGAGGGCCCGGTCCCAGTTCTGTCCGGTGTGTACGAGCAGGTGTTCCACCGTACGGTCCAACCGGTCCAGCACCCGGGACAACCGGATGATCTCCGGCCGGGTGCCGACCACCGTCATCACCCGGGTCATTCCGCCTCCTCGCTCCACTCGGTGCCGTCATGACCGACCCCGCACCACCCACTGACCTCGCTCCACTCGGTCACCCCGCCTCCTCGCTCCGCTCGGTGCCGTCATGACCGACCCCGCGCCCACCACTGACCTCGCTCCACTCGGTCACCAGTTCCCTCCACTGCGCGTCGGTACGGCGGACTTGGTCAGCATGTCCTCGATCTGGTCGGCGCCGACCCGCAGCGACATCCGGTCCTGGTAGACCTCCTGGGCCCGCCGTCCGAGCTCGGCGCGGGTCGCCGGGGAGAGGACCGCCGCCTCGGCGAACCGGGCGGCGAGCGCCGCCGGGTCCTCCGGTGGGCAGGTCAGCCCGACCCGGGTCGCCTCCACCAGCCGGGCCGCGTCGCCGCCGGCCGAGACGATGACCGGTCGGCCGCAGGCGAGCGCGGCCTGGAGTTTGGAGGGCACGGTGCCGCGCAGGCCGGGCAGGTCCCGCAGGCAGACCAGCTGGTAGTCGGCGGCGGCGTAGAGTTCGGCCATCTGCTCGGGCGCCCGCCGACCGAGGAACCGGACGTTGTCGGCGCCGAGTTGGGTGGCGAGCCGGCGGGCGTGCTCCTCCTCCGTACCGGAGCCGACCAGCACCAGGTCGATCCGGTCGCCGACGGCGGCGGCAGCCCGGACGGCGGTCTCGATCCGCTGGAACGGCCCGATGTTGCCGGCGAACATCACGGTGCAGCGGCCCCGGTGTCCGAGGGCGGCCCGGGCGGTCTCCAGCACCGGCGCCGGCCGGAACAGCCGTTCGTCGGTCCAGTTGAGCACCACCCGGACCCGGTCCGGGTCGGCGCCCCGGGCCACCACCAGTTCTGCCATCGACGGGGCGATGACGGCGATCGCGGCGGCGCCCCGGTAGAGGCCGCGCATGGTGGCGGCGAGGGTACGGTCGACGACCCGACCGACCCGACCGGTCGGGCTCATGTCCGAGGCGGTCACCGACTCCGGCCACATGTCCTGGACGTGCAGCACGATCGGGGTACGCCGGAGCAGTCGGGTCAGCGCCGCGGCGGCGAACGCGGTGGCGGGCGGGTGGTAGACGTAGACCGCGTCGACGTCGGCGAGGTGGCGCACCGAGGCGAGCGAGCTGGTGGCCGCGAAGGAGAGGAAGTTGGCGACCCGGCCGACCGCCGACGAGTCGTGGCTCGGATAGACCGGCACCCGGCGTACGGTCAGTCCACCGTCGCCGCTGGTGTCGTTCCAGCGCTGCCGGTGGCCGGGATAGATCCGCCCGCCGGGATAGTTCGGGAAGGTGGTCAGCACCCGTACCTCGTGTCCCCGGGCGGCGAGTTCCCGGGCGAGTTCGCCGGAGACGAAGGCGGGCTCCGGCGGGTACCACTGGGTGACGAACCCGATCCTCATCCGCCGACCACCGCCGAGGCGGTGGGCCGCGACCCGGCCGGCGGGTTCGCCGTCTCCGGTTCCGCTGTGCTGAGGCCGCCGACCCGCTCCGGGTAGGTGTCCGGTCGGGCCGGGTCGAAGAGTTCGTTGGCCCAGAAGAGGGTGAGCAGTTCGCCGTCGCCGATGTTGGTGATCCGGTGCGCCCACATCGTCGGCATGTCGACCAGCACCGGCTCGTCGCCACTGACCGTGAACCGGACCACCTCGGCGTCGCCGACCCGCCGGAGTGCGATCTCGGCCCGACCCCGCAGCACCACGAACCGTTCGACCTTCGCCAGGTGGAAGTGTTCGCCCCGGGTGACTCCCGGCCGGCTGGTGGAGACGAAGGTCTGCCCGCCACCGCCGTACGACCGGACCGTCTCGACCAGTTCCCCCCGGTGGTCGGCGTGCCGGGTCAACGGCACCGGGTAGTGCCCGGGAAAACAGTGCGACCGGTAGGTGTTGAACAGTCGTACGTCGTGTCGGCCCAGCAGTGGCGGCAGTTCACCGGACCGGTACGCGGACGCGGCGGCGCCGAGCCGTTCGGCGAGGGCGCGTACCCCGATCCGCAGGGCGGGCATGGTCGGATCCCAGGCACCGCCCTCGGGTACGCCGAGCAGCCGGGCGGCGGCGTCGAGGGCGTGCACCAGTTCCAGGTCGCGATCCTGGTGGATCTCCGGCAGTTGGCCGTCGGCGAGCAGCCGGCAGAAGGTGGCGACCACCGAGTTGTAGAACGGCCGCCCGTGCTCGCCGTACAGGTTGGGGAGCCGGACGTCCTCGAAGCGCCCGGTGACGGCGGAGGCCAGGGTGGCGGCGGCGGCCGCCTTGGAGTCGCCGTACGGGGTGCCGTTGCCGGCCTGGACCGAGTTGGCGAAGCCGACGGTCGGCGGTGGTGCCGCGCATCGGCGCAGGCCCCGGGCGAGCGCGGCGGCGACCTCGACGTTGCCGGCCGCCACGTCGGCCGGGTCGCCCCGGTTGACGCCGGCCAGGTGCAGCAGGCGGTCGCTGCCGTGGAGCGCGGCGGCGACGGCCGCCGGGTCGGCCAGGTCGGCCCGGGTCAGCCGGATCGGCTCGGGCCAGCCGAGCGCGCGGACCAGCACCCGGACGTGCCAGCCGAGGAAACCCCCGGCCCCGGTGAGCGCGACCTTCACGGCGTCAGCGCCAGCTCTCGGGCGGCCAGCTCGGCCCGGATCTCCGGCAGCGTCCGCAGCAGCTCCATGATCTCCGGTACGTCGAGCCGGGGCGCGTTGGCGGAGTTGAAGTCCTCGCCGAGCGGGATCGTCGGGTCGCCCTCGGTGACGTAGCTGGCGTAGTTCAGGTCGCGCGCGTCGATCGGAACCCGGAAGAAGTCACCGAAGTCGTCCGCCTTGGCGAGTTCCTCCCGGCTGGCCAGGGTCTCGTCGAGCTTCTCCCCGTGCCGTATGCCGATCAGGTCGAGTTTGCCGGGCACGTCGAAGAGCTGGCAGAGGGCCAGGGCCAGGTCGCCGATGGTGCAGGCGGCAGCCTTGCGGATGAAGATGTCGCCGGGTCGGGCGTGTGCGAAGGCGTGCTCCACCAGTTCGACCGACTCGGTCAGCGACATCAGGAACCGGGTCATCCCCGGGTTGGTCACGGTCGGCGCGCGACCGGCCTTGATCTGTTCGACGAAGAGCGGGATCACCGAGCCGCGCGAGTAGAGGACGTTGCCGTAGCGGACGCCGGAGACGACGGTGCGGCCGGACCGGTTGTGTCGGGCGTGCGCCTGGGCGACCTTCTCCATCAGCGCCTTGGTCAGCCCCATCGCGTTGACCGGCTGGACCGCCTTGTCGGTGCTGAGCACCACGACCGAGGCGACCCCGTTGCGCTCGGCGGCCTCGATGACGTTGGCGCTGCCCAGCACGTTGGTCCGGACCGCCTCCAGCGGGAAGAACTCGCAGGACGGCACCTGCTTGAGCGCGGCGGCGTGGAAGACGAAGTCGACGTCCCGGGTGGCCCGCAGCACGCTGTCGTAGTCCCGGACGTCACCGACGTGGTAGCGGACCCGGTCGTCGCCGAGCTGGTGCCGCATCAGGTCCTGTTTGGCCTCGTCGCGGCTGAGTACCCGTACCTCGCCGACGTTGCGGGCGAGCAGCCGACGCACCATGGTCTGTCCGAAGGACCCGGTACCGCCGGTGATCAGCACCCGGCGTCCGGCAGGCAGGATGGGCACGGGCGCTCCTGTTCGTTGGCTGGTGGACGACAGGTTCACCGGTGGACGACGGACAGACGGCGGGAACCACCGACCGCGCCCGATCCCGGCGCGGACCGACCGTGTCTTCGCACAGGTCGGCCGCGTTCTGTCTGGTGTGACATCAGCGTCAACGACAACAGGCCCGTCAGGTCACGCCTTGACCTGCTATGTGCGGCATAACTCTCTGTTCCGCTAGAAGAGTTGAAAAATCCACCAAAGCGCGACGGGGTCTGATAGAACACTCCACGTCAGGAACCGGTCACGCCTTGGAGGCACTCACGTGGACGCTGCCCCGCGTACGGCGAGCCCGCCCGTCCGCCGCTCCCCCGGGGACGTACCCGAGGCGGAGCCCGTCCGGTGAGCCGGATCCTGCTCTCGCCCCCGGACATCGGGCCGCTCGAGGAGTCGTACCTGATCCGGGCCCTGCGTTCGGGATGGGTCGCGCCGGCCGGCCCGGAACTCGACGCTTTCGAGGCCGAGATGGCGGCCCGGGTCGGCACCGCCGAGGCGGTCGCGGTGAGTTCCGGCACCGCCGCCCTGCACCTGGCGCTGCTCGCCCTCGGTGTCGGCCCCGGCCAGACGGTCCTGGTCCCCACCCTGACCTTCGTGGCCACCGCCAACGCGGTCGTCTACACCGGCGCGGAGCCGGTCTTCGTCGACTGCGACCCGGCCACCGGCAATGTCGACGTCGACCTCGTCGAGGAACTCCTGACCGAACTGCGCCGGGAGGGGCGTGCCGTCGGGGCGGTTGTCCCGGTGGACATGTTCGGCGCCTGCGTCGACTACCAGCGGCTGCTGCCGGTCTGCGCGGCGGCCGGCGTTCCGGTCGTCGAGGACGCCGCCGAGGCGCTCGGCGCGGCCCACCGGGGCCGGGCGGCGGGCTCGTTCGGCCGGGTCGGGGTCCTCTCCTTCAACGGCAACAAGATCATGACCACCTCGGGTGGCGGCATGCTGGTCACCGACGACACCGCGTTGGCCGCCCGCTGCCGCTACCTCTCCACCCAGGCCCGGCAGCCGGTCGCACACTACGAACACACCGACGTCGGCTACAACTACCGGCTCAGCAACCTGCTCGCCGCCCTCGGCCGGGCCCAGCTGCGCCGGCTGGACGGGATGATCGACCGTCGCCGCCGGCTCCGCGAACGGTACGCGAAACTCTTCGCCGCCACCCCCGGCGTGCACCTGCTCGCCGACGGCGACCCGGGCGCGAACTGCTGGCTCACCACCATCGTCGTCGACCCCGGACAGGCCGGCTGGCAGGCCGCTGAACTGGCCCGGCACCTCGCCGAGCAGGAGATCGAGACCCGGCCGGTGTGGAAGCCGATGCACCTGCAGCCGGTCTTCGCCGACGCCCGGTCCCGGCTCACCGGCGCCGCGCAGCGACTCTTCGCGGACGGGCTCAACCTGCCCAGCGGCTCCGGGCTGACCGAGGCGCAGAACACCCGGGTGATGAGCGCGGTCGCGCAGTTCCTGGAGAGCCGACGGTGACGGTCGGCCTCGCCGTCCGGGACGGCGGCCCGGAAACCACCGCGCTCGACCTGCCGTACCCGGACGTGTACTTCACCCCCGGGTACGGCGCGGCCGCCGCGGTACCGGAGCGCGGCGAGTGGCGACTCGCGCACCGCGACGGCGATATCCTGGTCCCGTACGTCGTCCGTCGACTCGACGACGGCGCCTCGGACGCGGTCAGCCCGTACGGCTACTCCGGTCTGCACGTCCGGGCCGGCCGGCACGGCACGGACCTGGCCCGGTTCTGGGCCGACGCGGTCGACGCCTGGCGGGACCAGGGCCTGGTCACCCTCTTCCTGCGGTTCTCCCCACTCGACCTGACCTCGGTGCAACGCACCCACGAACTGCCCGGAGTCCGGCTGACCCGGCTCGCCGACACCATCACCGTGCCGGTGGACCGGGGTCCGGCGGCGGTCTGGGCGGCGATGGAGGGCCGGTCCCGGACCGCCGTGCGCAAGGCCCGCAACACCGGGCAGACCGTGACCCTGCGGCCCGCGACCGCCGCGGACGTCGCGCCCGGGTCGCCCTTCCGGCAGCGGTACGCGGAGACGATGGCCCGGGTCGGCGGCGCCCCCGGCTACCTCTTCCCCGACGAGTACTACCGGCGGCTGGTCGACGGGGTCGGCCCGGACCTGCACCTGGTGCAGGTCAACGACGCGGCCGGCACGGTGGTGGCCAGCGCCCTGCTGTTCCGGCACCGGCAACGGGTGCACTACCACCTCGCCGGGTCGGACCCGCGCGGCGCCCGGGACGGAGCCAACAACCTGCTGCTGTGGACGGTGCTGGAGTGGGCGGCGGAAACCGGCTGCCTGCTGGTGCACCTCGGGGGCGGGGTACGCCCCGACGACAACCTCTTCCAGTTCAAGCGCTCGTTCGGCGGCACCCGTACGCCCTTCTGGGTCGGTGCCGTCGTGGTGGATCCGGACCGCTACGCCGCCCTGACGGCCGAACGGGCCCGGGAACTCCACCGCGCTGTCGAGGACCTCGAGTCGTCGGGATTCTTCCCGGCGTACCGGATCGGAGGGGACCGCCCGTGACCGCCGTACGTGTCAAACGGCTGCTGGACGTGGTGCTGGCGAGCCTGCTGCTGCTGGTCCTCGGCCCACTGATGGGGGTCGTCGCACTGGCCATCCTGGTCACGTCCGGTCGGCCGGTGCTGTTCCAGCAGCTCCGTCCCGGCCGGTACGGTGTGCCGTTCGCGTTGACCAAGTTCCGCACCATGCGGGACCCACTGCCGGGTGAGGAGATCTGGACCACCGACGAGGTCCGCTCCACCCGGATCGGCCGGTTCCTCCGCCGGACCAGTCTCGACGAGCTGCCGGAGCTGGTGCACGTGCTGACCGGACGGATGAGCCTGGTCGGCCCCCGGCCGCTGCTGATGGAGTACCTGCCCCGGTACACCAGCCACCACGCCCGGCGGCACGAGGTACGTCCGGGTATCACCGGCCTCGCCCAGACCAGCGGCCGGCGCTCGCTCACCCTCGGCCAGCGCCTCGACCTCGACGTCCGGTACGTCGACAGCTGGTCGCTCTGGCTCGACGCCCGGATCCTGGTCCGTACCCTGGTCGAACCGTTCCGGCGCGGTGAGATCCGGGGCCAGAGCCTGCACGAGGTCGACGACGTCCAGCTGCTCACCCCGGTCCTGGAGCGGGTCGAGTGAGCACTGTGGACAACCTGACGGACGGGCCGGTCGGTGCTCCGGACAGCGCGGCCCGGACCGGAACGGCACGCGGTCGGCTCCGCTCCGGCTCCGGTCAGGCCGGTGGCCGCACCGGTCGGGGCGGCCTCGCTGCGGACCGCTGGGAGGTCGGGTCGGCGTTCCCGCTCGGGCTGCCGACCGGCGGCGGCTGGGCCGGGCCGGCGGAGGAGTTCCGACTCTACGGCTCGGGTCGGCAGGCGCTCGTCGCACTGCTGGAGTTCGGCCGCCGCGAGCACGGCTGGACCGCCGTCCACCTGCCGGAGTACTACTGCCCCGAGGTCGCCGACGACGTCGCGGCGGTGCTTCCGGTCCACCGCTACGACGCCGGGCCGGCCGGGGTCGGAAATCCACCCCGGGTCGGCGTCGACGAGGTGCTGGTCCTGGTCTCGTACTTCGGCACCCCGCCGGTCCGGCCGCCCACCCCGACCCCGGCAGCCGGTCCGACGGTGGTCGTCGACGCGACCCACGACCCGCTGGCACCCTGGCTGCCACACCTCGGCGCGGACTACGCCTTCGCCTCGCTGCGCAAGACCCTGCCGCTACCCGACGGTGGGATGCTCTGGTCCACCGTCGGCGCTCCGTTGCCGCCGCCTCCGGCACCGTCGGACGGGCAACGGCTGGCCGCCGGCACGATCCTGTCGGCGATGTGCCTCAAGACCGCGTACCTGGGCGGCGCCGGGCTGGCCAAGGAGCCGTACCTGGCCGGCTACGCCGACGGGGAACGACGGCTGCGGTCGGCCGGGGTGAGCGCCGTCTCGGACCTTTCCGCCCAGCTGCTCCACGCGCTGCCGGTCGACGAGCTACGGGTACGCCGGATCACCAACGCCGCGGTACTGGCCGACCGGCTGGCCACGCTGCCCGGGCTCACCGCGCGGGCGTACCCGTTCGGGGTGGTCCTGGAGTGCGACTCGCACCGGCGTCGGGAGGAGCTGCGCCGGGCGCTGATCGCCCGGGCCGTTTATCCGGCGGTGCTCTGGACGCTGCGTCCCGGCGAGTCCGGCACCCGGCACCTGGACTACTCCGCACGCATGCTCATGCTGCACACCGACGCCCGGTGGACCGAGCGGGACATGGCGCGGGTCGGCACGCTGGTACGTCAGGTCGTCCGGCAGGAAGCCCCGCCGGCCCGCACGACCACGGCCCCGCCGGCCCGCACCACGACGGCTCTGTTGGCGACGCCACCCGCGACACCAATCGGGACGGCCGCCCCGGTGGCCGGCACCGTGGCGGTGCCGCCGCTCCCCCGTCCGACCTCCGGGCGCCTCCGCCACCGGTCGGACGGCAACAACCTGCCACCGAAGGGTGCGCCATGCTGACCGGGCGACTCGTCGGCCTACGACCGATGCGGGCCGACGACCTGGATTTCCTGGCCGAGCTGGCCAACACCACAGCGGTCCGTACCCACGTGGTGGGGTGGGACTGGCCCGTCGCCCCCGACGCGCAACGGGAGTGGTTCCCACACGCGCTGCGGGACCCGCGCAACCGTCGGCTGACCGTGACCGAGGCGTCGACGGACCGGCCGGTCGGCCTGACCGGCCTCTGGGACGTCGACTGGCACAACCGGTCGGCCCTCACCGCCGTCAAGCTGATGCCCGGACTGGCGCCGAAGGGAGCGGGCAGCGACTCGATAAAGCTGGTCATGGCGTGGTCGTTCCACGAGGTGGGCCTGCGCCGGCTGCACAGCACCATCCTCGACTTCAACGCCGCCAGCCTCGGCGCGTACGTCCGCAAGTGCGGTTGGCGGGTCGAGGGCCGGGACCGGGAGGCCGTGTTCCGGCACGGCGCCTGGCACGACCTGGTCCGGGTCGCGGTCCTCGCCCCGGAGTTCGACGCGCTGCCCGACGCCGCCGAGTACGTCGAACGGGTCTGCGGCCCCCGCCCGACCGCGCAGCCGGCGGACCGTTCGGCGTCGGACCGCCCGGTGGCGGGCCTGCCCAGCCAGCCGGACACACCACGTCCACTGCGGCCCACCCGACTGTCGAGCGTGCCCACCCCGGCGTCCAACGGTCGACGGGAGGCCGGCCGATGACCGCCGCCGTGCACGTCGTCGCGGTGAACTACTTCGGTGCCACCGCGCTGGACGGCTACCTCCGCTCGCTGCTGGCCCAGGACTGCACCAACTGGCGGATGACGGTGGTGGACAACAGCGACGACACCCACGAGCTGACAAAACTCCACGAGGTGACCCGGGACCACCCGCGGGTGTCGGTCCGGGCCGCCCCCGGCAACCTCGGCTACTTCGGCGGCGCCCGCTGGCTGCTCGACCAGACTCCGGAGACCGCCATCTGGACGGTCGTTTCCAACGTGGACGTGCGACTGGCGGATCCGACGTTCCTCACCCGGCTGCTGACGCTGGACGGTCGTACCCCGGTGGTGGCACCGTCGGTGGTCGGCGTTCCCGCCGGCCGGGAGCAGAATCCCCACCTGACCACCCGGCCCACGGTCCGCCAGATGCGGCGGTTGCGCACCAAGCTGGCCCACCCGCTCACCGCGCAGGCCTCCCTGCTCGCCGACCGGGTACGGACCCGGGTCCGCCCCCGGAGGTCGCCCGGTACGTCGGACCGGGCGAGCCACGCCCGGCTCATCTACGCCCCGCACGGTTCGTTCATCGCCCTGCACCAGCGGTACTTCACGGCCGGTGGAAGCCTGCGCCACCGCCCCTTCCTCTTCGGTGAGGAGATCACGGTGGCCGAGCACTGCCACCGCCTAGGCCTGCCGGTGCTCTTCGAACCTGCCCTCCGGGTCACCCACGTCGAACACCAGGCGACCGGGCTGCTCCGCAGCTGGCGGGTGCTGCGGGCGCAGGTCGAGGCGGCCCGCTACTGCCACGACATCATCGCGGCGGCCGACCGGACCGGCGCCGCCAAGGGACCAGACATGGATTGGACCAGAGATGAAACAACTGCTCCGTGACGCCCGTACCGCCGCCCTGGTCCGCACCCACCAGGGGCGCGGGCCGGCGAGCGGGATCCCGCTGCCGCCCCGGCCGTTCCGGATGGGCGGCAAGCACTTCCAGGACGACCGCGACTTCGTCGCCGGCGCGCTCGCGGACACCGACCGGCTCGTCACCCTCGCCGGGCTGGACAACCGGTCGACGCTGCTCGACTGGGGTTGCGGCGCCGGACGGCTGGCCATCGGCATCGCCGAACGACTCGGTCGGATCGACCGGTACCACGGTGTCGACGTACAGCGCCATCTCATCGAGTGGGCCGGTCGGCACATCGGCCGCCGTCCCGGCTACGACTTCACCTTCGTCAACACCCGTAACGAGCGGTACAACGCCGCAGGGACCAGTGACACCCGGCTGCCGGCGGCCGACGACAGCTACGACGTGATCTACGCGTACTCGGTCTACTCGCACATGCGGACCGCCGACGTGCGGGCGTACCTCGGGGAGTTCCGGCGGACGCTGCGGCCGGACGGGCTCGCCTTCTTCACCGCGTTCGTGGAGAAGGACGTCGACCGGGAGGCGGTCGACCCGGCCGGGTACGGCCCGCTCTCCTGGTCGGGGCAACTGCACTGTGTCCGCTACGACCTGGAGTTCTTCGACTCCCTGCTCGACGAGGCCGGGCTCGCGGTCCGGGACTTCACGCACGGCACCGAGACCGACGGCCAGTCGATGTACCTGGTGGGACGGAGCGCTTGACACATCTCGCCCGTTCCGGACGGCGAACCGGCCGGAACCGCGAGGCACGTCGTGGGCCGGCCCGGACCCCGACCCTGGTACGTCGGGCCGTACTGTCGCTGACCCGGGAACGTTCCCTGGAACTGGCGATCCTGCTCGGCCCCGCCCTGCTGATCGTCACCAGCGTCCTCATCGCCCGCTGTGTCGGCCCGACCGGCCGGGGCCACCTCGTCATCCTGACCACCTGGGCGCAGGTGATGGGCTGGACGGGCGGGCTCTCCATCGACAAGGCGCTGCTGGCCCGCCGCGCCGGGGCCGGCCGCGCCACACTCTCCGACGGGGCCGCCGGCGGGCTGCCGTCCGACAGAGTCCCCGGCGGGCTGCCGTCCGACAGAGTCCCCGGCGAACCCACGGGCGGCGGTCGGCTCGTACTGGTCGGGCTCGGCACCATGCTCTCCGCCGGCGGGGTCGCCGCGGTGCTGTCGATCGCGGTCGCACACTCGCTGCTCGACGGCTGGTTGTTCCTGGTCGGAATGCCGGTCGCGGTACTCGGTACGGTCACCTTCGACGTCCGGGCCACTCTCCTGCTGCTCGCCGGACGCTGGCAGCGGTACGCGGTGCTCCGGCTCACCCAGCCCGTCGCCTACCTCTGCGGCGTGGCCGTGGTCGTTCTGCTCGCCACCTGGCGGCCGGCCCTCGCCGTCCCCGGTTTCATCGTGGCGTTCTGCGCGAGCCTGTGGCTGCCGACCCTCCTCGTCGGTGGACTCCTCCGGCGCGGCCGCTCCGCCGTTCCCCGTCCCCGGCGGACCGCCGCGGATCGGAGCCGACCGTGGCCACTGTTCCGCTTCGCCCTGACGTACCACGTGGGCAGTGTTCTCTACCTGCTCGGCAGCCGCGTCGACCTGCTGCTGATGCCGATCTACTTCACCGCCGGCGAGATCGGCAGCTATGCCGTGGCGGCGTCGGCCGGACAACTCGTCGGTCTGCTCGGCTCGGCAAACCTGCTGCGCGGTCTCACCGGCCGGCGCCCGGCCGCCGCCGGACCCGACCGGGCCGGGCTCGCGCTCGCCCTGACCATCACCGCCGGGGTGGCGCTCAGCGTCGGCTGGCTGCTCCCACTGGCGTACGGCGGCGCGTTCGTCGGCGCCGTGCCGTTGGCCCGGATCCTCTGTCTGCGCGGTTTCCTGGTCTACCTCACCCAGGGCCTGATCGGCCGGCTGACCGCTTCGGGGCTGGCCTGGGCCAACGCCACCGTCAACCTGACCGGGGTACTGGTCTTCCTCGCCCTGTTCCCCTTCGCCACCACGTTGACCGGTTACGTACTCGCCGCCGTCACCTCCTCGGCTGCCGCGTGGTTGTACGCATGGTGGCTCAGCCGCCGGCACCGACGGCCCACGGCTGCTCCGGCCGTACCTGACGGATCCGCCGGCACCGGCCCGTACGTGTCCGCACCGGCCCGCGACGACGCACCCGCCACAAGCCACCGAACGGACCGCCCGCCGTGGCGACCCGGACCGGCGTGATCGGTGGGCCGGGCCGCCCCGGCCGGTGCCGTGATCTCACCCGGACCGACCCGCGCAGCAGAGGTGGAGAACCGACGATGGTGGAGGCACGACACGCCCACAGCGGACCTGCCCCGTTCCCGACGCTGCCGGCGCCCCTGCCGGCCGTCGGGAGTCGGGTCGGCTCCCGACGCCGGTTCGGCGGGAACCGCCTCGCATACGGGGTGGCGGCACTGGCCACCGTGGGGGTGTTCGGGCCGTACACCTCGCAGGCCGGGATCCGTACCGAGCAGATCGTGGTCTACTCGCTGCTGCTGGCCGGTCTGCTCTCCGGCCGCCGCCTACGGGTGACCGCGGTCGGTGCCCTGCTGGTGGCGCTCCTGGTCGTCGAGTTGCTGATCGCCGTCGTCGGCGGTTCCGCCCCGACCCGGGTCCTCACCAGCGTCGAGTCGGGCAGCGTCCTGGCCGGGCTGGACAATCTCCTGTTGCCGCTCGCCGCGCTGGCCCTGGCGCTGATGTTGGCGAGTTCGGGCGCTGACCTCCGGCGCCTGCTCCGGACCGTGTGCACGGTGCTGATCGTCGCGATGTGCCTCAACACGATCCTGTGCGGCATCTCCCTGCAGTACAACATCACCCCGCTGCTCGAGGTCTTCTGGGAGAACAACACGGCCGGGGAGAGCGTCGCGGCGCGGGCGGCCCAGATGGGCCGGCTCACCGGCATCTTCAACCAACCGGCCGAGGGTGGTGCGCTGTACTCGCTCGCCCTGCTCGCGGCGATCTACCGCTACCGGGACAGCAGGTTCGCCTTCGTGGTGACCACGACGCTGCTGACGATCGGCGGTATCCTCAGCGTTTCGAAGATCTTCCTGATGATCGGACTGCCGATCGCACTCTGGCAACTGGTCCGGTCGTTCGGCATCGTCGGCGCCCGGCTGTGGGCGCTCCCGTCGGCCCTGGTGCTGGTCATGGTCGCCGGCCAGTACGGCCTGCTGCCGCCCTGGATCGGCATCGACTACCTCACCCGACTGTTGCGGCCGACCGGGGGCGGATCCGACCTGGTGGGTTTCTACACCGCGGGCCGGCTCGGGGAGGCACCGACCCTGCGCTACGTGTGGGAGATCGTGCTCGACGCGTCACCGTGGTTCGGGCTCGGCGCGGGCGGGGTCGCGGCAGCCTACGACAATGGTTGGGTGGAGGCGCTGGCGATCGCCGGCCTCGTCGGGGTGCTCATCTACACCGCGGTACTCGGTTGTCTGGTCGCCGCCTGGCTCACCCGGCGGTCGGCACTGGACCGCCCCACCTCCCGCCTCGCCAGCGGTCTGATCATCGTCCTGCTCGGCGCGTCCCTCGGGCTGCCGGTCCTGACCGCGAACCGGGTGGCCACCATCGCCTGGCTCCTGATCGGCCTGCTGCTACTCACCCCCACCACCCTGCAACCCCCGACCGGCCGGGGACGCGGCGGTTCGGGGCGCACCGGCCCGACCCGGCGGGGCGGGTGAGGGTGCGGGCGCGTGGTCAGGCACGTGCTTCAGTCACGGGCGCGGACGGACTCAGTCACGGGCGGGCTCACCCACGGGTGGTAGGCGGGTTCAGTCGCGGGTGAGCGCGGAGTCGGCCTCGGCCGGGGCGGTCGGCGCCGGGATCCCGGCCGTGGGAAGCCGTAGCAGCCACCGGAAGTAGTCGTTCCGGTCGAACGCCGCCGGGTCGGCCGTGACCGGCTGGTCCAAACCGTCGAGCGCGGCGACCAGACTGTCCGGCTCCTCCGGTCGGTACGGCAGCAGCGCACCGCCGGCCACCTCACGGCTCTGCTCGCTCGCCGGCGACAACACCGGTACGCCGTACGCCCGGGCCTCGGCGAGCGGATAACCGAACGCCTCCAGGATGGACGGGTAGAACACGCCGGTCGCCGTACGCCACAGTCGACCCAGTTCGTGGTGCGCGACGATGCCGATCGGATCGAGCATCGGATGCCCGGCCAACGGGGCGGGCAGGTCGGCCGGACGCGCGGTCACCGTCACCCGGAGCCGACGCCCCGCCCGGTCCAGCGCCGCGAGCAGCGCGGCGAGCTGCGGGGTCAGGTTCTTGTACGGCCCCGGCACGACGGGGACCAGGATGAACGGATCGGCGCCGGGGATCCGGGGGCCGACCGGGGTCACCGGATGGGGGCGGACCACGATCCGGTCCCGCACCCCCGGCACGTACCGGACCACCCGGTCCCCCATCGCGGCACACGGGACGACGACCAGATCCGCCCGGGACAGCAGCCGCCGGACGACCGGAATCTGCACCCGGAACGCCCGTGGCATCCGGGACAGCAGGTGCGCCTCGGCGGGGTACAGGAAGTGCAGCGCGTTGCGCAGCAGCACCGTCCGGCTCGCACCGGCGACCGCGAACGAGACGTTGTTCGGCGCCACGACCAGCGTCGCCCGCCCGGCCAGTCGCTCCCGGCGGACCAACCAGCCGGGGGTGAGCTGCTGTCGCTGACCGATGACGCGTACGGATGACCCGTCGGAGTACGGCGTCGACGTGGCGGAGTCGAGGAAGGTGTCCAGTTCGGCCCGCCAGCGGGCCGCCCCGCCGGTGGCACCACCGGCGGAGTCGACGACCACCGGGCCGGGTCCGGTCACGACGTTTCCGGTCAGTGTCACAGCCTGTCTCGCATCCGGTCGGGGCGCCCACTTCCGGTCAGGGCACCCGCTTCAACGAGGAGATAGCCGCAAACGTCACGGGCGCGGCTATCCCGCACCAAAAATGTGAAACCAACCCCTTACCCCTCTGGAAGCGGATAGATGTGGGTTACCCGCCGGATAGCACCCCGCCATCGCGGCCAGGACCGCAGCCCCGACACCAGAGCAGGAGCCGCCATGCCGCTCAGCGCAGCCGCACCCGTCGACAACTCCGACAGTCAGTCCGGCCCTCGGTGGAAGGAGCCCGGACTGGGCAACGTGACGCTGCTGGCGAGCGACTCGGCTGCCTGGACGATCGGATTCGGGGCGGGCGCGTGGACCAGGTACGAGTTCGACCTCACGGTCGGCCAACTGGTCCAGGTGCTCGCCGTGGCGCTGATCGCCGCCGTCCTGCACGAGTCGGTCGCCGCGATGGGTCGCCGGGTCCTGGGTCGGCACCCGGTGGGCAGCCTGTCGGAGCTACGGGCGCTCGCCGCGACGGTGGCGATCAGCGCCGTGGTCGTGTTCCTGGCCGTGCTCGCCCAGGCGGAGCGGCCGGTGCCGGCGAGCACCCCACTGGTCGGCTCGGCCGTCGCCCTGCTGCTGATGCTCGCCGCGCGGGCGGCGTACCGGAACCAGATCGACCGGGCGTTACGGCCCCGGACCGACTCCGCCACCCCGGTGCTGCTCTTCGGACTCGGCTCGGCCGGCCAGGGCCTGCTCCGCGCCATGGTCAGCGACCCGCAGAGCCGCTACCTCCCGGTCGGGCTGCTCGACGACGATCCCGACAAGCGGCAGTTGCGGATCGACGGGGTCCGGATGCTCGGCGGTCGGGACGACATCGCCGCCGCGGTGACCCGGACCGGCGCCACGACCGTCATCTTCTCCGTCGCCAACGCGGACGCGGAACTGATCCGCACCGTCCGGGACGCCAGCCTGGCCGCCGGCGCCGAGTTCAAGGTGCTGCCCCCGGTACGCGAACTCGTCGACCACCGGATCAGCGTCGCCGACGTACGGGACGCGGAGATCGACGACCTGCTCGGTCGCCGGCAGGTCGTCTCCGCCCTGGTCACCGCCGACTCCGCACTGACCGGCCGACGGGTCCTGGTCACCGGTGCCGGTGGCTCCATCGGCTCCGAACTCTGCCGGCAGATCCTGCGTGCGGACCCTGGCGAACTGATGATGCTCGACCGCGACGAGTCCGCCCTGCACAGCCTGCAACTCTCGCTGAGCGGGCGGGCGCTGCTCGACGGACCGGAACTGATCCTGGCCGATCTCCGCGACGCGGAGGGCATCGCCCGGACCATTCGCAACCGCCGACCGGACATCATTTTCCACGCCGCTGCACTGAAACACCTCACCCTTCTGCAGCGCCATCCGGGAGAGGCGATCAAGACGAACGTGTGGGGAACACTGTCGGTTCTGAACGCGGCTCGCGACGTCGCCAGGTTCGTGAACATCTCTACCGACAAGGCGGCCAACCCGATCAGCGTCCTGGGCTATTCGAAACGGATCACCGAACGACTGACCGCACACACCGCCGCCAACTCCCCCGGCACCTTCCTCAGCGTACGGTTCGGCAACGTGCTGAGCAGCCGGGGATCGGTGGTGACCGCGTTCCGCGCACAGATCGACGCCGGCCTGCCGATCACCGTCACCCACCCGGACGTCACCCGCTACCTGATGAGCGTGCAGGAGGCGGTGCACCTGGTGCTGCAGGCGGCGGCGATCGGCGGGGACGGCGAGGCGCTGGTGCTCGACATGGGCGAGCCGGTACGCATCGACGACCTGGCCCGACAACTCGCGGCCCAGGCGCCCGGACCGGCCCGGATCGTCTACACCGGGCTGCGCCCGGGCGAGAAGTTGCACGAGGATCTGCTGGGTACGGGCGAGATCGACGTACGCCCGCTGCACCCGTTGATCTCCCACGTGTCGGTGCCGGCGCTGAACCCGTCCGAGGTCACCACGCTGGACCCGTACGACGAGCCGGAGAAGGTCACAGAACGACTCGCCTGGCTCTGCGGTCAGCCCGACCAGGGACCGCTGCCCGCGCCGTTGGTGCCGAACAGCCGCAGCGCCCGCCCGTCGTCATCCCAGCCGACCTGACCCGCCGGCCGTCTCTGCTGCGGGTCGGGGAAAACGGCTGGTCCGGGCCGGAAGAACGGCTGGCGGGTCGGGAAGCGGACAGCCGGCTGGCGAGTCGCGGAATGCCGTAGCAGGATCCCGGAGGAATTGTCGTCCGGGCATTGTCCGTCAAGCATCATCTGCCATTGATGAAACCCGACGGTGGCGCTCGACCCAACCGAATCATCACCCCGGAGCCGCGCTCCACGATCACCGTACGACAGTCGGCAAAATGTGAGCGGGATCCGCGAACAAACGTCGACCGGTACGTCACGGAATCTGCGACGGCCCACAACCCGTTCCCGATCTGGATCCCTGGAGAGGACACGTGACCGAAAAGCTCGGCCTGGTCGGCTTCGGATACTGGGGCACCAACCTCGCCCGGAACCTCGACAAGCTCGCACAGTCCCGCTGGCACTACCTCGTGGACTCCAGCCCGGAGCGACGACACACGGCGGCCGAACGCTACCCGCAGGTGACCGCCACCGACGACCTGGACCTGGTGCTCGACGACCCCGAGGTCGTCGCCCTGGTGATCGCCACCCCGGCGCCCAGCCACGCACCGCTGGCCCGCCGGGCCCTGGCCGCCGGCAAGCACGTCTTCGTGGAGAAACCGTTGGCGATGTCGCTCGCCGACGCGGTCGCCCTCGCCGAAGCGGCCGAGCGGGCCAACCTGGTGCTGATGGTCGGACACACCTTCGAGTACGTACCGGCGGTCGAACGGATGCGCGAGTACATCCGGTCCGGTGAGATCGGGGACGTCCTCTACCTGCACTCGCAGCGGCTCAACCTGGGACGGATCCAGAGTGACCTGCACACGTTCTGGTCGATCGGCCCGCACGACGTGTCGATCGCCAACCACCTGCTCGGCACCGACCCCCGGTGGGTCGCCGCCCAGGGTGGCCGCTACCTGCACGACGGTGTCGAGGACGTCATGTTCGTCACCGTCGGCTACCCCGGGGACATCGTCGCACACATGCACGTCAGCTGGCTCGACCCGGCGAAGACCCGGCGGACCACGGTCGTCGGCACCCGTCGGATGCTCGTCTACGACGACCTGAACCCGACCGCCCGGCTCACGATCTTCGACAAGGGCGCCGACCCGGTCGACCCGGACGGCACCGGCGTGCGGCACTACCGGCTCCGCGACGAGGCGGTGCACGTACCGGTGCTCGCCACGGCGGAGCCGCTCGCGCTGGAACTCGCGCACTTCCTCGACTGTGTCCGTACCGGCGCCCGGCCGAGGACCGACGGCTGGAACGGGGCCCGGGTGGTCGCCGTACTGGAGGCTGCCGACGCCTCGCTGCGGGCCGGCGGGGCGACGGTGACCGTACCCCGGATCGAGGTGCCGTCGGACGCCCGGCCCCGCCCCGGCGGCCCGTACCCCGACCTGGCCCCCGCCGCGTCCTGACCCGCCCGGTGACCCGCCCGCCCGTTCCCGAACAGGAGCCTGCCATGCCCCGAATCCCCCTGGTCGACCTCGCCGCCTCGTACGCCCGGCACCGGGACGCGATCGACGCCGCCGTCCGGGCCGTCGTCGAGGACACCCGGTTCATCCTGGGCCGGGAGGTCGGTGAGTTCGAGTCGGCGTTCGCCGCGTTCTGCGGCACCCGGCACGCCGTCGGCGTCTCCTCCGGCACCGCCGCGATCCATCTGAGCCTCGCCGCGCTCGGCATCGGCCCCGGCGACGAGGTGGCGGTGCCGGCGCACACCTTCGTCGCCACCGCCGAACCGGTGACCTGGCTCGGGGCCCGGCCGCGTTTCGTCGAGGTCGACGCCGAGACCGGGGGCATGGACCCGGACGCGCTCAAGTCGGTCATCGACCGCGTCCGGGCCGTCGTACCGGTGCACCTGTACGGCCTGCCGGTCGACCTCAGCGCGATCGGGGCGCTCGCCACCGCGGCCGGGGTGCCGCTGGTCGAGGACGCCGCCCAGGCCCACGGCGCCGAGTTCGTCCACGACGACGGAACGGTGGTACGCGCCGGGGCCTACGGCCGGATCGGCTGCTTCTCCTTCTATCCGGGCAAGAACCTCGGGGCGTTCGGTGACGCCGGCGCGATCACCACCTCGGACCCGGCGCTCGCCGACAAGATCCGCCGCCTCTCCGACCACGGCCGCACCACGAAGTACGAACACCTGGTCGTCGGGTACGCGGCCCGGCTCGACACCCTGCAGGCGGCGGTCCTCGGGGTCAAACTGGCCACGCTGCGGGCGAGCAACCAACGGCGACGGGAGCTGGCGGCGGCCTACCGGTCCCGGCTGGACGGGGTCGGCGACCTCGTCCTGCCGGCCGAACCGCCGAACCGGCGCGGCGTTCACCACCTGTTCGTGGTCCGGACCGCGCACCGGGACACGCTGCTGAGCCACCTCCACGCGGCCGGCATCGGTGCCGGCGTGCACTACCCGGTCCCGCTGCACCTGCAGCCCGCGTACGCCTCGCTCGGATACCGCCCCGGTGACCTGCCGGTGACCGAGGCGTGGGCCCGGGAATGCCTCTCCCTGCCGCTCTACCCCGAACTCACCGACGAACAGCTCGACACGGTGGTCGCTGAGGTTCGCACCTACTTCGACCGGATGTGAGGAGCGCCCGGCCGGCATCTCCGTGGCGGCGGCCTGTCGACAGTGGATTATGGCCGATCGGGCCACTGTCGAGGCATCAGCGAAGTGTCGCGGCTCAGCTACAATGAGCGGCGCTGATGTTCCACAACACCTGCGGGGAGGGGTTGGGATGAGCCCGGTCGATCCAGGGGGCACGGCGGCTGCGATGGGCGCGGTTATCGGCGCCCAGATGGGCGCCGCCGCCGGTGTCGCGGCCGCGGCACTGTTCCAGCAGATCAGCGTCAACATCGACGGCCTGGCCAAGGCCGCCAAGGTGATGCGCGAGGAGCTGCAGGAGGGCTACCGCACCCAGCTACCTCCGGTCTACGAGGCGGCGTCGACCGGTTCGACGATCGGTCTCGGCATCCCCGGCCCTGACTGGGAGAGTCTCCGGCAGAACTACCACGTCTGCATCGAGAAGACCTGCCAGGCGTTGGACAATCTGGACCTCGGAACGCTCCGGCTGGCACAGGCGGCGGAGCGCATCGCCAAGAGTTACCGCGACGCGGACGAGTTGTCACAGGCGAAGGTCAGCGACGTGAACAACGTCCTCGTCTCGCCCGAGCAGCAGCAACCGACGTCGCCCCAGCCAAGCCCGTCGCCCCAACCGAGCACGGGGAGGTACGTCTGATGCCGCCCGGTCCCTTCAACGTCGTACAACTCTGGCAGATGGTCACCGGTGCTCGCCAGGAGCTCCAACCCAGTCGCACGCAGGTCGACGCGTGGCAGCGGGCGTCCAGCATGCTTGACCAGCACTCGGCGGCGCTTCTCGACTGTCGGCGCCAGCTCGCCGAGATCTGGCCGCCCGAAACCAACGCCGCCGCCGCCGCGTACATGGCCGAGCTGGACCGCCTCATCGACGCCGCACAGCAGACGTCGTCAGCATCGGCGAACAACGCGAGGCACATCAACTACGTCGCGGACGGCATCGAGCAGACCGAAACTACGCTCAAGCCGATCTACGAGGAGTACGTCAACAACCAGCAGAAGCTCGCCGACTATCAGCGCCAGGTGGAGCAGGCGGGCAACATCGGCGGAACAATCGGCCAGGCGTACGGCGGGGTCGGTGGCCGGCTGCTGGGCGACTGGGCGGGCGAGAACATCTACGGCGCGGTGACCACACCGCCGGTCGAGGACGGCCGGCAGGAAGAACTCAACCGCCAGGCCCGCGCGGTGATGGCTCGACTCGACACAACCGCGCGCGACAGCGGCAACCGCGTGCAACCACCACCGGAATATGTTCCACCAGAGATCCGCGAAGCCGGGGGTGGCGACGAGTTCGGCGAGGAGTCCGAGGAGCGGCCCGTTCGTCCGCCGGTGATCCCACCTCCTCGGCACCGCCTTGACCGGGACGTGGTGGAATCCCGGCCCGGATTCATCGACGGGCACCTTCCCGAGTCGGGGCCGGTCAGAACGCTACCGGACTCCGAGCTGCCGGGTTATGACATGGATGGTCCCGGGCTGTCGAGCGTGGTTCCTCCGACGCCCACCGTGCCACCGCCGACACCGATTCCTCCCCCGCCTCCGGGCAGCCCGTTGCCCCCACCGGTCGGACCCGGTCCCGGGCTGGGTACTCCGGGTCTCATCCCGGGCGTCTCGCCGCTCAGCGGCGGCGGCAAGATCCCTTCCGTCTCGGGGCCCGGTGCCGGGCGGGTCGGGCCGCTGGGCGCTGCCAATATCGGCGGAGGCGGAGGCGGCGTACCCCCGGGCGGCGTGATCGGTGGGCGGCCGGGCGGAGGCGTCGGCGGCGTGCCGATCGGTGGCGGCGGTATGCCGATGGGCGGCGGGGCCGCCCCCAGGGGCAATCCGGCCGGCGGTGCACCTCGGGCCAATCCGGTCGGCGGCGTGATCGGGCCCTCCGGAGGGTCGGCCGGCGGTCGCGGGGCTGGCGGCGGAGCGGCCGGGGGCCGTGGTGCCGGCATGGCCGGTGGTCCGGGTGGTCGACGGGGTCAGCAGGGCTCCGATGACCGCGACTCCCAACACTGGGACCCGGACAACCCGTGGGCCGTTGAGGAGGGTGTCGCGCCCTCGATCGAGCCGAACCGCAGCGTCAGCCGGCACGACCCTGGAACCGGGGTCCTCGGGCAGGACCGGTGACGTTGAAAGGCTCGCGCTGGTGCGCGGCAGTAGTGAGTGGGGTGCTCGCGGCGATGCTGGGGGCGCCCCTGCCGGCAATGGCGGACGAGGCACGGGATCGCCAGTGGCATCTACGTGCGTTGAAAATCAACGAGGTACACCAGATCAGTCGTGGTGCCGGGGTAACGGTGGCGGTGGTGGACACCGGTGTGAACGCCGAACACCGTGACCTGACCGGTAACGTACTGCCTGGCCTGGACCTGACCGGGGAAGATACCCAGGGTCTGCGGGACACCCAGGGTCACGGCACCGCCATGGCCGGCCTCATCGCCGCACACGGGCACGGGCCAGGCAATACGGATGGCGCCCTCGGCATCGCCCCCCAAGCCAAGATTCTGCCCATCCGAAACGCGCAGGCCAAGGTCAGCAGGGGAGGCAACCTGCATACCGCGATCAACGAGGCGGTGGCACGCGGGGCAAAAGTGGTTTCTCTCTCTGTGAGCGGCGGAACCACCACCGCCCTGAAGGAAGCGGTCGAGCGCGCACTGGCCGCCGATGTTGTCCTCGTGGCGGCGTCGGGCAACACCACAGACGCCGATCGCATCATCTACCCCGCCCGATACCCCGGAGTCCTGGCGGTCGGCGCCCTCGGTCGGGATGGCCGACTGGACCCGATCACGGTGACCGGCGCCGAGATGGGGATCACCGCGCCAGGGGCGGACATCGCCTCCACCAGCCGGTCTGGGATCTATCTGACCAGCACCGGTACGAGCAATGCCACGGCGATCGTGGCGGGGGCGGCGGCGCTGGTCCGGTCGAAGTTCCCGGACCTGTCTGCGACCGAGGTGGTGCACCGGCTCACCGCGACCGCCGACGACAAGGGCGCCCCCGGCCGTGACCCGGAGTACGGCTACGGCTCGCTCAACCTGGTCAAGGCGCTCACCGCCGACGTCCAGCCCGCCCCGGCCGAGCCCACGCCGAGCGCCGCACCGCCCACCTCCCAGGTACCCTCCGAGCCCGCCGCCGCGCCCCTGCCCGACGGCGGCACCGGCGTCACGCTCAGCCCGCTCGCGTACGTCCTCGGCGGGCTCTGTCTGCTGGTGGTCCTGGTCGGCGTCGGCCTGGTCGTCTGGCTCGTCGCCCGGTCCCGTCGGCGACGCGGCCCACCACCCGTACCGGCCGGCTATCCGCCGCCCGGTGGTGGCGGCCCGGTGGGCTATCCGGCGCCCAGCTATCCACCAACATCCGGCTATCCCCCGCCCGGGTACGGTCCACCCGGCCAGGCCGGTCCGCCCACCCACCCCGGCCCGCCCTACCAGGGCAGGTAGGAACTGGGCAGGCGTCGCCTGACCCCTTCGGTGCCGTCGGAACCGGGACGACGTACCGTCGCAGGCGTGGCGGAAGACGGAGCCGGCAGTTGGGCGGAACAGCGACGTCGCGCGGTGGCCGCCCACGCCGCCGCCGACGAACGCCGCCGGGCTGCGGAGACCGACGAGGCCCGGCAGCATGTCGCGGCGTTCGTCCGGGAGGCGCAGGAGCGTGGCCTGCGCCCGACCCGGCTGACCGCCGTCGCCTACAACGGGCAGACCCGCTACCGCACCCCGATCCTCGGCTGGTACCTCGACTCCGCTCGGGTCCACGCGATCGACGTCGCCGGAAACTTCTACCTGCTCACCGTGCCGGCCAGCCTGCGGGCGCGGCTGACCGGGGTGTCACCACCACCGCAACCGCCAAAGCTGGTCATCGGTGAGGGTGGGCCGGACGGGCATTCGATCCCGCTGACCACCCTGCTCCGGCAGCGGTTGGACGCCGGGGACAGCTGGTCCTGATCCGCCTGGCTCTGCACCCCCGGGGCCACCGGCCCGTCAGGCTCCCTTGAGCACCTCGGTGACCAGCGCCTGCGCCTCCTCCTGCAGCCTGCCCAGGTGGTCCGGTCCCCGGAACGACTCGGCGTAGATCTTGTAGACGTCCTCGGTGCCGGACGGGCGGGCGGCGAACCAGCCGGACTCGGTGCTGACCTTCAGGCCGCCGATCGACGCCCCGTTACCCGGTGCGGTGGTCAGGGTCGCGGTGATCGGCTCCCCGGCCAGTTCGGTCGCGGTGACCTGCTCCGGGGACAGCCGCCCGAGCACCGCCTTCTCCTCGCGGCTCGCCGGGGCGTCGATCCGGGCGTACGCCGGCTCGCCGAACCGGGCCACCAGGTCGGCGTAGTGCTCACTCGGCGACCGGTCGGTGACCGCGATGATCTCGGCGGCCAGCAGGCTGAGCAGTATGCCGTCCTTGTCGGTGGTCCAGGGCCGGCCGTCGCGGGCCAGGAAGGAGGCGCCGGCGCTCTCCTCGCCGCCGAAGCCGACCGAACCGTCGAGCAACCCCGGTACGAACCACTTGAAGCCGACCGGTACCTCGAGCAGGGTACGTGCCAGGTCGACCGCGACCCGGTCGATCATCGAGGACGACACCAGCGTCTTGCCGATCGCCGCCTCGGCGCCCCACTGCGGCCGGTTGCGGAACAGGTACGAGATCGCGACCGCCAGGTAGTGGTTGGGGTTCATCAGCCCGCCGTCCGGAGTCACGATGCCGTGCCGGTCGGCGTCCGCGTCGTTGCCGGTGGCGACCTGGTAGTCGGCCCGCCGCTCGATGAGCGACGCCATCGCGTGCGGGGACGAGCAGTCCATCCGGATCTTGCCGTCCCAGTCCAGGGTCATGAACCGCCAGGTCGGGTCGACCAGCGGATTCACCACGCTCAGGTTGAGCCCGTGCCGGTCCGCGATCTCGCCCCAGTAGGCCACGCTGGCCCCGCCGAGCGGGTCCGCGCCGATCCGCACCCCGGCTCCCCGGATCGCCTCGATGTCGAGTGCGGCCGGGAGGTCGTCGACGTAGCTGGCGAGGAAGTCGTACGGCCTGGTGGTCTCGGCGGCCCGGGCCCGGGCGTAGGGGATGCGGCGGACGCCACGGAGTCCGTCGGCCAACAGGGCGTTCGCCCGGTCCTGGATCCACCTGGTCACATCGGTGTCGGCCGGGCCGCCGTGCGTCGGGTTGTACTTGAAGCCGCCGTCGGTGGGCGGATTGTGCGACGGGGTGATGACAACCCCGTCGGCGAGGCCGGTGCTCCGGCCGCTGTTGTGGCTCAGGATGGCGTGTGACAGGGCAGGGGTCGGGGTGTAGCCGTCCCGGCTGTCGACCAGCACGGTCACCTCGTTGGCGGCCAGCACCTCGAGCGCGCTCACCGCGGCCGGCTCGGAGAGCGCGTGGGTGTCCCGGCCCAGGAACAGCGGGCCGTCGATCCGGTTCTCCCGCCGGTAGTCACAGGTCGCCTGGGTGATGGCGAGGATGTGGTCCTCGTTGAAGGCGCCCCGCAGGCTCGATCCCCGGTGGCCCGAGGTACCGAACGCGACCTGCTGCCCGGGATCCGCCGGGTCCGGGTGCTCGGCGTAGTAGGCGGTGACGAGCCGCGCTACGTCGACCAGGTCCTCGGGTTGGGCGGGCTGGCCGGCACGGGCGTGGACCGACATCAGAACTCTCCTCATTTCCGCTGTGGGTGGACGTGTCGCCCACCGGCCGACCGAGCCCGCGCATCGTCGCACCCGCCGGACCGGGCGGCGCGCAGGCGGTCGTACCCGCGTGTCGCCCGGAGCGCCGGTGCGGCCGGTGACGACCGGTCAGGGCTCGATGCGCTGGCCCTTGCCGATCACCACGATGCCACGGTCGGAGACCGTGAAACGCTCACGGTCCCGTTCCAGGTCCACGCCGATCTCCGCGCCCTCCGGCACCACCACGTTCTTGTCGAGGATGGCGTTACGGACCACGGCGTGCCGTCCGATCTCCACCCCCTCCATCAGTACCGAGCCTTGCACGTTGGCCCACGAGTGCACCCGGACATTCGGCGAGACGACGGAGTTCTCCACCAGGGACCCGGAGATCACCACGCCGGGGGAGATCATCGAGTCGACGGCCCGTCCGACCCGCTCCCCCAGCCCGTGTACGAACTTCGCCGGCGGCCACGGCGGATGGTCGGTGTAGATCGGCCAGTCGTAGTTGTAGAGGTTGAAGACCGGGTGGATGGCGATCAGGTCCATGTGCGCCTCGTAGAACGAGTCGAGGGTCCCGACGTCGCGCCAGTAGCCGCGGTCCCGGTCGGTGCTGCCCGGCACCTCGTTGTCGCGGAAGTCGTACACGTTGGCCTCGCCCCGCTCGACAAGCATCGGGATGATGTTGCCGCCCATGTCGTGCTTGCTCGTCTTGTCGGCCGCGTCGCGCTCGACCGCCTCGCAGAGCACCTTGGTGGTGAAGACGTAGTTGCCCATCGAGGCGTAGATCTGGTCCGGGTCGTCCGGCAGGCCCCGCGCGTCGGTGGGCTTCTCCCGGAAGGCACGGATCCGTCGGCCGTCCTCACCCACCTCGATCACGCCGAACTGGTCGGCGGTGGAGAGGGGTTGGCGGATGCCGGCGACGGTGACGCCCGCACCGGAGTTGACGTGGTCGGCCATCATCTGCCGCGGATCCATCCGGTAGATGTGGTCGGCACCGAAAACGATCACGTAGTCCGGCTGCTCGTCGTTGATCAGGTTGAAGCTCTGGTAGATGGCGTCCGCCGAGCCCGCGAACCACCACGGGCCACGTCGTTGCTGCGCCGGCACCGGCGTGACGTAGTTGCCGAGCAGGTTCGACATCCGCCAGGTCTTGGTGACGTGCCGGTCGAGCGAGTGCGACTTGTACTGCGTCAGTACGACGATCTTGAGGAAGCCACCGTTGGCCAGGTTGGACAGGACAAAGTCGATCATGCGGTACATGCCGCCGAACGGAACGGCCGGCTTGGCCCGGTCCGCGGTGAGCGGGAGGAGACGCTTGCCCTCTCCCCCGGCCAGGACAATCGCGAGGACCTTGGCTGACATGCCACGACGGTAACGGAGCCGGCAGGACTCCGCACAGGGCTCGTCCCGTTCGTCCTGCCAAGATCGGTATCGTCCTCTTCCCGCCGCGCCGGCGACGACCAGCGCGGGCCTGGGTGGCGTCGGTTCACCGGTCCAGGGAGCGGGCGGCGGCGTCCGCGACGGCGTCGGCCAGCACCGTCAACTGCCGGGACTCGAGCCGCCACTGCTGCCAGTACAGCGGCACGTCCAGCACGGCGTCCGGATCGACAGGTACGACCGTTCCGGCGGCCTCGTAGCGGGCGCTCTGCTGACGCGGCAGCATGCCCCAGCCGAGGCCCAGGCGGACCGCCTCGGCGAAGTCACCGGAGAACGGCAGGTAACTGCGGGGCGGGTCCAGACTCCGACGGGTCCGCCGACGCAGATACCGGTGCTGGAGATCATCCTTGCGGTCGAAGACGAGCACCGGCGCCCGGGACAGGTTCTCGGCCGTCGGCCCGTCCGGGAACCAGGTCCGGACGAACTCGGGGCTGGCCATCGGCCGGTACCGCATCCGCCCGAGCGGGCGTACCGCACAACCCTGGACCGGCCGGGAGTCGGAGGTGACCGCCGCCATCACCGTGCCACGGCGGAGCAGTTCCACCGAGTGGTCCTGGTCCTCCCGGTGGACGTCGACGCAGATCCGCTGCCGGGCCGCCACCGCCAGCGCCGGCAGCACCCAGGTGTTCAGCGAGTCGCCGTTGACCACCACCGGAATCCTGGTGAATCCCTCCCGATCGGCGGCGGACGGGGCACCCAACTGGTCCAGAACGTCGGTCTCCAGCAAGGCGACCTGCCGGGCCAGTCGCAGGACCAGCTCGCCGGAGGCGGTGGCACGCGCCGGCTTTCCCCGTTCGACGAGCACCCGACCGACCGTGGTCTCCAGCGCCTTCATCCGTTGGCTGACCGCCGAAGCGGTGACGTGCAACTGCCGGGCGGCAGCCTCGAACGAACCGTGGTCGACCACCGCCACGAAGGTACGGAGTTGCTCGAACTGGAGGTCCACGTTAAGCGATCCTAATGTTGGTTAAGAATCATTAGCTGGAGCCGGGACCTTCGCCTCTCTAGGGTCGGCCCGTGACCGCTACCGCCCCACTGGCGCTGCCCGCCACCGCCCTCCCCGCCGACACGCTGCCCGTCCTGCTCGCCGGCTTCGGCGTCGGGCTCTCCCTGATCGTGGCGATCGGCGCCCAGAACGCCTTCGTGCTCCGACAGGGCATCCGGGCCCGGCACGTGCTGCCGGTCGTCGCCATCTGCGCCGCCTCGGACGCGGCACTGATCCTGGCCGGGATCACCGGCGTCGGCGCGGTCGTCGACCGGGCACCGGTGGCGCTCACCGTCGTCCGGTGGGCCGGTGCCGCCTTCCTGATCGGCTACGGCCTGCTCGCGGCCCGCCGCGCGTTCGGCGCACAGACCCTGAGCGGCGGGGCCGAGGGCGGCGGCGGCTCGTTGCGTACGGCGGTGCTCACCGTACTGGCGATGACCTGGCTCAACCCCCACGTCTACCTCGACACCGTGCTCCTGCTCGGCTCGCTCGCCAACACCCACCCGGCCGGTGGCCGCTGGTGGTTCGGCGCCGGAGCGGCCCTGGCCAGCGTGCTCTGGTTCACCGCCCTCGGGTACGGCGCGCGGCTGCTCGGCCGGGTCTTCGCCCGCCCGCTGGCCTGGCGTCTGCTCGACACCCTGATCGCGATCACGATGATCACCATCGGCGTCAGCCTGATCACCGGTTAACCTCCGCCGAGCCGATCGGAATGGCCGGCCCGGTCGACAACGACAACGCCAACGGGCCGAGCCCGCCGACGTCGGCGCGCCGAGCCAAGGTGCGCGAATCTGACGATCGCCACCCGGGGGCGGGAGCGGCATTTCTGGGTCGGCGAGGCGACACCAAGGGTGCCCGTTCGGATGAAGGAGGCCGCAGAAACAACCACTATAGTCGTATCGATCAATACTGGGGCACTCCCGACCTCGGACCGGCACGGTGTTCATACCACAGGTAAAGGTCGATACTGTGAGCTTGGGCCGAACATCCCGCCAGCGGCAGTCCGACGGAGCGGTCACCGCCGATCTCCGCAGGTCGGACGATCTCGAGGCGAGACTGCGCCGTTTCCGCACTCGCGAGCTGGCTAATCGGCGCCACCCCTCGATCGCGCGGATATCCGTGGACACCGCCTCCCGCGTCGTGCCGCTGCTCGGCGGCTACGCCGGGACGATCTCGTTTGCGTTTCCCCACAATCTGCCCGCGATAATGGTCTTCGCGATAGCCACCGTCTCGCTGCTCGGTTCCTGGTTCCACGACTCGGTGCACCGGAGCGTCCGACTACCGGCCGGCGTCGACTTCCTACTAGCCCGACTCGGGGCGAGCCCGGTCGGCTTCAGCCCGAGATGGTGGGCCTACAAACATGTCCGGCTCCACCACCGGTACCCCGGAAACCCGGAGTTCGATCCGGACATCCAGTTCGGCCGCCTGGGCCGGGTCTCGTCCGCGCAGGGATGGCAACCCCTGCACCTGACCCAGCACGTGCACATGTGGTTCCTGCTCCCGTTCTCGACGCTGAACATGCTGAAGCCGGCCGAGCCCCGTCTCGTCCGCCGCTACAACCACCTTCCCGGAATCACGATCACAGTCCCCGGTTGGGTCTTCCTCCTCGACAAGTACGTCGGGGCCCTGGTCGTCTGGCTTCCGGTCTTCCTGACGCAGTCACTGCGCGGCGCCACGGCGACCTTCCTGGTCTTCCACCTGTGCGCCGGCACCCTCGTCTCCTTCGTGACCCAGGTCCAGCACAACACCGCACTGTCCGACGACAGCGACGACTACTCGGCCCGATGGCCACTGTGCGATCAGGTGCTCCGGACCACCGACGTGGGTCGGCGACAGGGCGTCTGGTGGTGGCTCTGTGGTGGCGTGAACTTCCACATCGCCCACCATCTCGCACCGAGCCTCACGTTCCTGGAACTCCCGGCGGTGACGGCACGGCTGCGGGCCGACCTCCGCGAGATCGGCCTCGACCTACCGGTGCACCGCGACATGATCACGGCTGTCCGTTCGCACGCGTCGCTGGTCCGCAGCCTCGCCCGCCGTCCCTGCGACAACTCTCCGCACTCACCCGGTCACCCGGCCAGATAGCCGAAGGATGCACGGTGCAAACCATTCCGAGACAGACGGAACGCAGCGAGCCGGCGCCCATTCCGGACCTGAAACCGTTCGTCGTCGACCCGCTGATCCTAAACAGGCTGGACGGCGCCGCGGTCGGTACCCTGACGGTCGCCGTCGTCATCGCGGCACTCACCGCGCTGGCGGCAATCTGGTCGGCGGCCGCGTCCGGCCTGTTCCTACGGTCAAAAGACGCGGACACCCTGTGGAACGATGTCTGGCTTTTCGCCCTCCGTAACGAGTCCGACAGTGCGGACCTGGCGGTTCCGTACCTGCGCGACTATCCGTCGATCATCCTGACCTTCACCATCGCCGCCTCGGTACCCCTGGTATACGCCCTGTACCGGGGCGCCGCGAGTTTGCACTCCGAGATGGAGGCGTCCGGCTGCGTCAAGTACGACGAGGCAGGTCGGCGAAAGCTCACCGAAGCGGTGGAAGCGGTGAATATCCGGTTGCGCCGGTGGGGAAAGTTCTCACCGCTCGCCTTCATGGTCGCCCTCGCCTTTACCACCCTGACGAACCTGTCACTCCAGTCCGGACTCTTCGGTTTCCTCGCGCCCGACCTGTACGACAACTGGTGGGCGAGCCTCCAACCGCTGCGTCCCGGCGGCATCGTGTGGGCGCTCTTCGGCGCGGTCGGGATCTACATGGTCTACGCGGAGGCGGTGGTCGGGCTCACCTATGTCTCGTTCTTGAAAAGACTCCAGAACGACTACCAGTTCCGGGCCAACATGCTGAACCCGGACGGCTTCTTCGGCTGGCTACGGCTCCGCCAACTGATCACGAACATGCAGGCGGGAGCGCTGTGCACCCTGTTGAGCGCCTGGGCCCTGTCGTTCTTCCTGGAACCCGCGACCGGGACCATCGCGACCGTCCTGCTCCTTTCCGTGTTCATCGGCGTCGTCGGCTATGTCTTCTTTGCCGTCAACATAAACTTCCGTCGTCAGGTTCGGCGCGACAAGGAGGCCCAGACCCGGAAGGTGGCGGAGGAGATCACCGCGAACGCCGATCGGAAGGACACCGAGGGCCTCCTGCTGCTCCTGGTTTCCTACCAGCGCCTGGAATACATTGCCAAGATCCCTTCCACACCGATCCGACAAAGATGGCTGATCGCCGGCGCCCTCTCGATTCTCGGCCCCATCTCCGCGATCTCCGTCCAGGTGGTCAAATACTTTTCACCATGACGACCACGGGTCGATCATCCGTTTAGGAGCCCAAATGATCTCCGTTGTGATCCAGGGCGGCGCGATGCGCTCGATCTACTGCCTGGGCGCGGTCCGCGCGGTCGTCGAGGGCGGCTTCGCCGCCCAGGTGCGGACCATCCACACCGCCAGCGCCGGCTGCGTGTCCGGAGCGGTACTCGCCACCCACGTGGGCGGAGCCGGCGACCGGACGGTCACCGAGGCGGTGCACCTCTTCCTCGACAGCCTCGGCGGCGACCGGTTCATCAACCTCTGGCGCCTCCGGAAGGTCGTCGATGTGGATCTCCTCGCCGAGACCATCGACACGATCACCTCGTTGTCCGCCAGGACACTCGCCGACCGGGAGCTCACCTTCGAGGTCGGCCTGACCGACGCCCATGACGGCTCGGCGCGATACGTCGACCTCGCGCAGAGCAGTTCGGACCAGGAGCTCTACCGTGCCCTGCGGGCGACGATGGCGATCCCGCTGCTCTATCCCAGGAAGGTGATGATCGACGGTAGGCGCTACATCGACGGCGGCATCAGCGATCCGCTGCCGGTACTCCGGGCGATGCGGCGGAACCCGACGGCGGTCATCGCGATCTCCAGCGTGGCCAAGCCCTACCTCGGCCGGGAGCTGGAAACCCCTCGCGAGTCGCTCGTGGTCAGGCTCCTGCCCAACCTGTCGTCATCGGTCAAACATCTCCTGCTTGCCCGGAATCCGCTCGGTGCCGCGACCGAAGAGCTGACCGAGTGGGGATCGGCCGCCGGCATCAAGGTCATCCGAATCGCACCTGCTGACCAGGCTCTGCTCGGGCACCGGCTGGAGACCGACCGGGACAGGCTGCTCAGGCTGGAAGAGATGGGTTATCAGGACGGCCAGCGCGCCCTCGCTGCATCGGCGGAAGCCGCGGAATCGCCACAGCCGTCCACCTGACCAGGCGGCGGACTGCCGGCGCCGCTAGCCGGGCGGATCGACGACGGCTGCACTAGGGTGCCGGCTGTGAGCGATTTCCTCCCCGGCGACCGACGACTCCGGGTGGACCTGTTGACCCGGGAGTACCCCCCGGACGTGTACGGCGGGGCGGGGGTACACGTCGAGTACCTGGCCCGGGAACTGCGCTCCCGGGCCGACACCCGGGTGCACTGCTTCGGCGCGCCGCGTCAGCCGCCGTACGACGAGCCGGGCGTGACCGCGTACCCGGATCCGCCGGAACTGGCCGGGGCGAACGCCGCGTTGCGGACCATGGGCGTGGACCTGGCGATGGCCGACGGCTGTGCCGGCACCGACGTGGTGCACAGCCACACCTGGTACGCGAACCTCGCCGGCCACGTGGCGAAACTGCTGCACGGCGTGCCGCACGTCGTGACGGTGCACAGCCTGGAGCCGCTGCGGCCGTGGAAGGCCGAACAGCTCGGTGGCGGCTACGCCCTCTCGTCCTGGTGCGAACGGACCGCGCTGGAGGCCGCCGACGCGGTGATCGCGGTCTCCGCCGGGATGATGCGGGACCTGCTCGCCGCCTACCCGTCGGTCTCCCCCGAGCGGGTCCGGGTAGTCCACAACGGCATCGACACCCACCAGTACGCCCCGGATCCCGGCACCGAGGTGCTGGACCGGCTCGGCATCGACCCGGACCGGCCGAGCGTGACGTACGTCGGGCGGATCACCCGGCAGAAGGGGCTGCCGTACCTGCTCCGGGCGGCGCGCCACCTGCCGGCGGAGGCCCAGCTGGTGCTGCTGGCCGGGGCGCCGGACACGGTCGAGATCGCCGCCGAGGTCGAATCGCTGGTCACCGAGCTGCGGGCCAGCCGTGAGGGAGTCGTCTGGGTCGCCGAGATGCTGCCGAAGCCCGAGGTGATCCAGATCCTCACCCACAGCACGGTCTTCGTCTGCCCGTCGATCTACGAGCCGATGGGCATCGTCAACCTGGAGGCGATGGCCTGCGAGACCGCCGTGGTGGCGACCGCGACCGGCGGCATCCCCGAGGTCGTCGCGGACGGCTCGACCGGGCTGCTGGTGCCGATCACCCAGGCCAACGACGGCACCGGCACACCGCTGGACCCGGAACGGTTCGTCGCCGACCTCGCCACGGCAATCAACGGGCTGCTCGCCGACCCGGCCCGGACAGTCGAGCTGGGCCGGGCCGGGCGGCGACGGGCGGTCGAACACTTCTCCTGGGACTCGATCGCCCAGCGGACGCTGGCGGTCTACCGCTCCGCCATCGGCGCCCGCTGACGACCTCGGTCCGGCCGCAGAACAGGCAGCCCCATTAGAGGCGTTGGCCGGGCCGGCGTTCGGAGTCGGGCCGCGCTGCGTCGTTCCACATCACCACGGTCGCGCCGACCGGCGCGAAGCCGATGGGCGTGAGGCCGTACCGTTGCCGTCTTGTGCACAGATCTCGGCGGCCCGCACTCCGTGACAACGGTGCTCGCCGCCGCTGCCGGAAGGGCTGTCCCATGAAGTATCTGATGCTGGTCTATGGCAACGAGGAAATCTGGAACACGCTCGCACCGGCCGACCTCGCCGTGCTCATCAGTGAGGTGGACGTGTTCAACGATGCGTTGGCCGAGTCCGGGGAGTTGGTCAGCGCGGAAGGCTTGGTACCGCAGGCCAGATCGGTCCGGATGGCACATGGCGGTCCGGTCGTCACGGACGGGCCGTACCTGGAGGCGAAGGAGTACGTGGGCTCCTTCTTCGTGGTGGATGTCGACGTCGACCAGCGGGCGCTGGACATCGCCCAGTCCTATCCAGGGCTGCGCTACGGTGGCAGCGTCGAGGTGTGGCCGTTCATGCCGGGCGGCTGGGTTCGGCGTTGAGGGTCGACGCGTCGGTCGAGGGACTGCTGCGGACACTCGCCGCCCCGGTGCTCGGTGCGCTCGTACGCCGCTACGGCGACTTCTACCGGTGTGAGGACGCGGTACAGGAGGCGTTGATCTCCGCCGTCGGCACGTGGCCACGCACGGGCGTCCCAGCGCAGCCGCTGGGGTGGCTGAAGACGGTCGCCGCGCGTCGCTACCTGGATCAACTGCGCACTGACACTGCCCGGGAACGTCGGGAGCGTGCCGTTCTGCACGCCACCCCGCGCGATGCGCTGGTCGCCCCGCCGCCGGACCTGGAGCCGGTGCGCGACGACCTGCTTGAGCTGTTGTTCCTGTGCTGCCATCCGGCCCTGGCCCCGTCGGCACAGGTGGCACTGACCCTACGGGCGGTCGGCGGACTGAGCACGGCCGAGATCGCCGCGGCCTTCCTCGTGCCGGAGAAGACGATGGGCCAGCGGATTTCACGGGCGAAACAGCGGCTGCGGGACGCCGATGCCCGATTCGAGCTGCCGCCGCAGCCCGAGCGGGGGCCCCGGCTCCAGGCCGTGTTGCACGTGTTGTACCTGCTGTTCAACGAGGGCTACAGCGCCAGTTCCGGGCCGGTGCTGCAGCGGACCGATCTGACCCGGCAGGCCTTGTGGCTGGCGCGTCGGCTACATGACCGGCTGCCGAATTCCGGCGAAACCGTAGGACTGCTGGCGCTGATGGTGTTGACCGAGGCGCGCAGCGCGACGCGCACCGGACCCGGCGGCAGCCTCGTGCCGCTCAGTGAGCAAGACCGGTCGCGGTGGGACCAAGCCGCGATCACGGAAGGCATCGCCCTGGTCACCCGCAGTCTCGCCATGCGGCCTCTCGGCCCGTACCAGATACAGGCGGCCATCGCGGCCGTACACACCGAGGCACCATCGACCGAGGCCACGGACTGGCCCCAGATTCTCGGGCTGTACCAGGTCCTCGATCGACTGGCGCCCAGTCCCGTCGCCACGCTCAACCGGGCGGTCGCCTTGGCGAAGGTGCGGGGCCCGGAGGCTGGGCTGGCGCTGCTCGGCGAGTTGGAGTCCGGGCCACTGGCCGGTAATCACCGACTGCTGGCGGTCCGGGCACACCTGCTTGAGCACGCCGGGGAACGGGTCGACGCGGCCGCGGCGTACCGGGAGGCCGCACGCCTGGCTGGAAGCCGGGCCGAGCAGCGGTTTCTCGTGCAGCAGGCGGTCCGCTGCACCGAGTGAGCCGGTTCGTCGCGGCACGCGTGTAGAAATCAACCTTGCCGCTCCGATCTCTAGGTGAGCAGCCCGAACCAAGGGCGCGAGAGAGCGGAGCGAGGACGATGACCAAGGTAACAGCGCAGATGTCGCTTTCACTTGACGGGTACTACGCCGGCCCTCAGGACAGCGGCGACGGCGCCTGGATGGAATCAGCAGAGGCCGCCGGGTTCTTCCGGGTCACCCGTTGGGCGACCGAGGCGATGGCCTGGCGGGAGCGGTTGGGCTTCGCCGGCGGCGAGCAGGACACGAACTCGGAGATCCTGGCCGAGACGTTCGAGGCGGCCGGCGCATACGTCATGGGCAGGCGGATGGCCGACGGCGGTGAGGCGCCGTGGGGCGAGGAACCCCCGTTCCGCGCGCCGGTCTTCGTCGTGACGCACCGTCCCCGCGAGACCCTGGTACGCAAGGGTGGAACGAGCTTCACGTACGTCACCGACGGTGTCGCCAGCGCGGTCGAGCAGGCACGTGCGGTGGCGAATGGCAAGAACGTCGCCGTCGCCGGCGGTGGCAGCCTGCTGCGACAGGTACTCGAAGCCGGCCTGCTGGACGAGCTGGAGATCCACATCGCCCCGGTGGTACTCGGCGCGGGGATGCGCCTGCTCGACGGCGGCCTCGACCTCGGCGACTTCGAGGCGATCGAGCTCGCACCCACCAGGGTCGTGCACTCGCCGCAGGTCACGCACATCCGGTACACCGTCAACGGGCGCGGCCCCCTCGTGCTCGACGACCGCGGGAGCGGCGGCGGTCCGACCGAAACCGCATCCTCTCCCGCCGCCTGAACCAGCGCCGCGATCGCACCCGGGCGCCGAACCCGGTGCCCGGGTGCCCCAAACAGCGCCCGTCGGCGCGGCGCAGTCCCAGCGTCATTCGGAACCACAGGCTGAAGCTCTCGGTCGAGCCGCGAGGCACAGCGGTCAGGCAGTCGAGGCTGGTCGCGAACGCCACGTCGCCGTCCGTGGTGATCTCCAACCGGGTGACCTCACGGCGTGGCGGCGCCTCGAAGGTGGCCATCCAGGCCTCCAGCGAGGCCGGGTTCCGACCGTCGCCGGGCTGGCGCAGCGCACTTCCACCGCGCGGCCGTCGATCTTTGCCAGTAGGTTGGGGAGGGTGACCGGACGGATTCCGATCGAGGACGTGACGCCGAGCGTGGCCTGTGGTCGCTATCCGGCGAAGGCGGTGGTTGGTGAGCTGGTCCCGGTGGGCGCCACGGCGTACCGGGAGGGGCACGCGGCGATGGGCTGCCAGGTGGCCTGGTGGGGGCCGGACGGCGAGCCGCGGCCGGTGGTGCGGATGCGGCCCGGCACGGACGACCGGTGGTACGCGACGATCAGCCCGGACGTGGTCGGTGAGTGGACGTTCCGGGTGCAGGCGTTCGAGGACCCGTACCTGACCTGGCGGGACGCGGTGGTGAAGAAGGTCGGCGCCGGGCAGGGGCCGGCCGAGCTGGCCAACGACCTGGCCGAGGGCGCCGACCTGCTGGTGGTCGCGGCGACCGCGATGCCGGCCGACGCCCAACAGCGGGTACGCACCGCCGTGACGGCGCTGCGGGACGAGGAGCTGGCGCTGGCCGACCGGGTTTCCCCCGCCCTGGAGCTGGCCGAGCTGCTCTGGGCGTACCCGGTTCGAGCCCTGCTCACCGACGGGCCGGACCGGACGATCTGGACCGACCGGCAGCGGGCCCTCTTCTCCGCCTGGTACGAGTTCTTCCCCCGCTCCGAGGGGGCGGTGCTGGCCGCCGACGGGGAGCCGGCGAAACACGGCACCTTCGCCACCGCCACCGCCCGGCTGCCCGGGGTCGCCGCGATGGGATTCGACGTGCTGTACCTGCCGCCGATCCACCCGATCGGCCGGGTCAACCGCAAGGGCCGGAACAACACCCTGACCGCCGGACCGGACGACGTCGGGTCGCCGTGGGCGATCGGCGCAGCCGAGGGCGGGCACGACGCGATCCACCCCGAGCTGGGTACGCCGGAGGACTTCCGGCGGTTTGTCGTCGCCGCCCGCGAGCACGGGCTGGAGGTGGCGATGGACCTGGCACTGCAGGCGGCGCCGGACCACCCCTGGGTCACCGAGCACCCGGAGTGGTTCACCGCCCGGGCCGACGGCTCGATCGCGTACGCGGAGAACCCGCCGAAGAAGTACCAGGACATCTACCCGCTCAACTTCGACAACGATCCGGAGGGGATCCGGGCCGAGATCCTCCGGGTGGTGCTGCACTGGGTCGACCAGGGGGTACGGATCTTCCGGGTGGACAACCCGCACACCAAGCCGTTCGACTTCTGGCACTGGCTGATCTGGCAGGTCAAGCGACAGGAGCCGGACGTGCTGTTCCTGGCCGAGGCGTTCACCCGGCCGGCGGTGATGCACGGGTTGGGAAAGATCGGCTTCACCCAGTCGTACACGTACTTCACCTGGCGGACCAGCCCGACGGAACTGCGGGAGTACTGCACCGAACTGGTTGACGCCGCCGACCACATGCGGCCGAACTTCTGGCCGAACACCCCGGACATCCTGCCCGAGCACCTGCAGCACGGCGGCCCGCCGATGTTCAAGATCCGGGCGGTGCTGGCCGCCCTGCTCTCCCCGAGCTGGGGCATGTACGCCGGCTTCGAACTCTTCGAGCACGTGGCCCGGCCCGGCGCCGAGGAGTACGTCGACAACGAGAAGTTCGAGCTGAAGCCCCGGGACTGGGCGGCCGCCGAGGCCGAGGGCCGGTCACTGGCCCCGTTCATCACCCGGCTGAACCAGATCCGGCGGGCCAACCCGGCCCTGTACTGGCTGCGTAACCTGCGGTTCCACGAGATCGACAACCCGGCACTGCTCTGCTGGTCGAAGCGGGACGAGCGGACCGGCAACACCGTCCTGGTGGTCTGCTCCGTCGACCCGGGTCAGGTGCAGTGGGGAAACACGGTGCTGGACATGCCGGCGCTCGGCTTCGACTGGCACGAGCGGTTCGCCGTGCACGACGAACTGACCGGTGCGCACTACGACTGGGGGCAGCACAACGCGGTACGACTCGACCCGTACCTGCAGCCCGCCCACGTCTTCACGGTGCACCGGTACGGCGCCCCGCTGCCGTCCCGGGCCGGGGTCTGGGATGCTGACCCGGCCGCCGGATCGGAAGGTGTGGGATGGACGAGCTGATCGCCGGTACGACGCACGACCCGCACGCCGTGCTCGGCGCACATCCGGACGGCGGCCGGACGGTGATCCGTACCCTGCGCCGGGGGGCGGGCGAGGTGCGGCTGGTCGTGGGCGCCGACGCGTACCCGATGCGTCGGGTGCACCCGGCGGGGGTCTTCGAGGCGACGGTGCCCGGGACGGTGCTCGACTACCGGCTGGTGGTGGACGGTGGTGAGCCGCGCGACGACCCGTACCGGTATCCGCCGACCCTGGGTGAACTCGACCTGCACCTGATCGCCGAGGGCCGGCACGAGCGGCTCTGGGAGGCGCTCGGCGCCCGGCCGGCGGAGACCGGCCAACCGGACGACAGTGCCGGGGTGGCGTTCGCGGTCTGGGCGCCGAACGCCCGGGGGGTGCGGCTGGTCGGCGACTTCACCGGCTGGGACGCGCACGAGGGCTGGCCGATGCGTTCGCTGGGCCGCAGCGGGGTCTGGGAGATCTTCGTGCCGGAGGCGGCACCGGGACACCGGTACAAGTACCGGATCCTCGGCGCCGACGGGGTCTGGCGGGACAAGGCGGATCCGCTGGCCCGACGTACCGAGGTGCCGCCGGCGACCGCCTCGGTGGTGCCCGGGTCGTCCCGGTACGTGTGGTCCGACGGCGACTGGCTGACCCACCGGGCCGGTCGGGCGCCACACCAGGAGCCGATGAGCGTCTACGAGGTGCACCTCGGTTCGTGGCGTCCCGGGCTGTCCTATCGGGAGCTGGCCGAGCAGCTCACCGCGTACGTCGTCGACCTGGGCTTCACCCACGTGGAGTTCCTGCCGGTGATGGAGCATCCGTTCGGCGGCTCCTGGGGCTACCAGGTGACCGGCTACTACGCGCCGACGGCCCGGTTCGGCGACCCGGACGACTTCCGCCATCTGGTGGACCGGCTGCACTCCGCCGGGATCGGGGTGCTGCTGGACTGGGTGCCGGCGCACTTCCCCCGCGACGAGTGGGCGTTGGCCCGGTTCGACGGCACGCCGCTCTACGAACATCCCGACCCGCGTCGCGGCGAGCACCCGGACTGGGGCACGTACGTCTTCGACTACGGTCGGCCCGAGGTGCGCAACTTCCTGGTGGCGAACGCGCTCTACTGGTGTGACGAGTTCCATGTGGACGGTCTGCGGGTGGACGCGGTCGCCTCGATGCTCTACCTCGACTATTCCCGCTCCGACGGGCAGTGGGCGCCGAACCAGCACGGCGGCCGGGAGAACCTGGAGGCGATCGCGCTGCTCCAGGAGGTGAACGCGACCGTCTACCGGCACCATCCGGGGGTGGTGATGGTTGCCGAGGAGTCGACCGCCTGGCCGGGGGTGACCCGGCCCACCGACTCCGGCGGGCTCGGCTTCGGCTTCAAGTGGAACATGGGCTGGATGCACGACACGCTGACCTATGTCGGCAAGGATCCGGTCTACCGCCAGCACCACCACAACGAGCTGACCTTCTCCCTGGTGTACGCCTGGAGCGAGAACTACGTGCTGCCGATCAGCCACGACGAGGTGGTGCACGGCAAGGGGTCGCTGCTCGGCAGGATGCCCGGCGACCAGTGGCGGAAACTGGCCGGGGTACGGGCGCTGCTGGCGTACATGTGGGCGCACCCGGGCAAGCAACTGCTCTTCATGGGCGCCGAACTCGGCGACGACCGGGAGTGGAGCGAGAGCCGCGGACTGGATTGGCGGCTGCTCGACGACCCGGGCCGGGCCGGGCTCCACCGTCTGCTCCGCGACCTCAACCGCGGCTACCGGGACACCCCGGCGCTCTGGTCCCAGGACACCGTCCCGGCCGGGTTCCGCTGGATCGTCTCGGACGACTCCTCGAACAACACCGTGGCCTTCGTCCGGATCGCCACCGACGGCTCGCCGTTGGTCTGCGTGGCGAACTTCGCTGCGCTGCCGCACGAGGGCTACCGGATCGGGTTGCCGCTGGCCGGCCGCTGGGCCGAGGTGCTGAACACCGACGCGGACCACTACGGCGGGTCCGGGGTCGGCAACCTGGGGGCGGTGCTCGCCGAGGACCTGCCCTGGCACGGGCTGCCCGCCTCGGTGGCGTTGCGGGTGCCGCCGCTCGGCGTACTCTGGCTGCGTCCGGACTGATCCTGGGATCGGGCCTGCTGCTCAGCCGCCCACTGCGCCGTGCCGGCGGCGGTTGCCCCAGTCGATCAGGGGCTGGAGCGCCCGCATCAACTCCAAGCCCTCCTCGGCGAGGGAGTAGTGGATCTGCACCGGCATGCTCGGCACCACGGTGCGGACGATCAGCCCGTCCGCCTCGAGTTCCTTGAGCCGCTGGGCGAGCAGGCGGTCGGAGATTCCGTCCACCATCGCCCGGTATTCGGTGAATCGTCGGGCTCCGCGCAGGCCGGCCAGCAGGATCGCTCCGGACCAGCGGCGTCCGACCAGTTCCAGCGCGTCCTGGAAGCTCTGGCAGCCGCGGTCGTCGATGTGCGGGAACCGGGCGGTCGGGCCCTTCGGGGTACGTTCTCGGGTCGTAGTCACTAATCAATAGTAAGCAGCTAATCCTGGGTTTGCCAGCCGGTCCGGCGGGAGCGACGGTTGGGCCATGACCGACTACGGACAACCACTGCGCTTCGGCCTCAGCCTCGACCCCTCGGTCGAGCAGGCCCCCCGGACCGCGAGGTTGGCCAGGGCCGCGATGGATGGCGGCCTGGAATACCTCGCGGTACAGGACCATCCCTACCAACCGGGCTACCTGGAAACCTGGACGCTGATCAGTCACCTGGCCGCCCGAACGGACCGGATCTCGTTCCTCACCGACGTCGCCGACCTGCAACTGCGTCCACCGACCATGCTGGCCAAGGCCGCCGCGTCACTGAACGCGCTCACCGGCGGCCGGATCACCCTCGGCGTCGGCGGCGGCGCGTTCGCCGACGCGATCGCCGGGATGGGCGGGGTACGCCGCTCCGGTGGCGAGATGGTGGCGTACACCGAGGAGGCGCTGCAGATCCTCCGGCGGGCCCTCGCCGGCGGCCCGGTCGTCTTCCCCGGCCGGCAGCACCAGATCGAGGGGTACACCGCCGGACCGGTACCCGCGGCACCGACCCCGATCTGGCTCGGCAGCCAACGCCGCCGGATGCTCGAGGTCACCGGACGGCACAGCGACGGCTGGATCTCCCCGCTCAACATCTACGTGCCACCGGACGAGGTACCGCAGCGACAGCGGATCATCGACGACGCGGCCCGCTCCGCCGGCCGCGATCCGGGCGAGGTACGCCGGATCTACAACGTGATCGGCGCGATCGGCGAGTACCGGGGTGGCCAGGGCCTGGTCGGCCCCACCGGACTCTGGATCGACACGCTCACCCGCTGGGCGGTCGAGCTCGGCTTCGACACCTTCGTCTTCTGGCCGATGACCGCCCACGAGCAGCAGCTCGACGTCTTCGCCGGCACGGTCGTACCGGCGGTGCGGCAGGCGGTCGACGAGATCCGGGGGCGGCGATGACGGCGCTCGACCGGCTGCCGGACGCGCTCCGGGGCAAACTCGTGGTACCCGGGGACAGTCGGTATCCGACACTCCGCTCGACGTACACCAAAACCTTCAGCCCGGCGGCGGTGCTGCTGCCGGCCAGCACCGCCGAGGTGGTCGCCGCGCTCCGGTACGCCCGCGAGCAGGCCGGCCCGATCTCGGTACGCAGCGGCGGGCACGGCCTGCACGGCCACTCCTCCAACAACGGCGGGGTGGTGATCGACCTGTCGGCGCTGAACCGGGTCGAGGTGCTCGACCGGCGGACCCGGCTGGTCCGGGTCGGGCCGGGTGCCCGCTGGGCCCGGGTAGCGCAGGCGCTCGCCCCGCACGGGCTGGCGATCAGTTCCGGCGACCACGGAAACGTCGGGGTCGGCGGTATCGCCACCGGCGGCGGCGTCGGCTGGCTCGTCCGGCAGTACGGCCTCACCATCGACCACGTCCGCGCGGTCGAGGTGGTGCTCGCCGACGGCACCGTCGTCCGGGCCGACGCCGAGCACGAACCGGACCTGTTCTGGGCCGTCCGGGGCGCCGGCGGCGGGGTCGGCATCGTCACCGCGTTCGAGATCGAGGCGATGGAACTCGATCGGATCGGCGTGGCCCAGGTTGTCGTCGAGGCCGGCCGGGACGGACTGGCGCTGCGGCAGTGGGCCGACTACCTGGCCGAGGCGCCCCGGGAACTCAGCACCGCCGTCTCGCTGCTGCCGTACGGGCGGGGGACGGCGCTGTCCATCGTGGCGGTGGTCGCCAGCGGGCATCCACGTCGGCTGCGGGAGGCGGTCCGGCCGTTGACCGAGATCGGCACCGGGCTGCTGGACCAGAGCAGCCAGGTGGTCCCGTACCCGGCCCTGGTCTCCACGGCACACCTGCACGCGAACGTCGGACAGCAGCCCGCCGAGACCACCAACGGACTACTCGCCGGGATGTCCCACGAGGACGCGGCGGCGCTGGTCGCGACCGCCTCCGGCCCGGACCGGGCGCTGGTGCAGCTCCGGTCGGTCGGCGGGGCGGTCAACGACGTACCGGCGGAGGCCACCGCGTACCCGCACCGACACCAGCGGACCCTGGTGGTCGCCTCGACGTTCCCGCCCCGGGCCGGGGCCGGACTCGACCGCGCCTGGCGCCGGCTGGCCGACCGGGTCGACGGCGCGTACGTCAACTTCGAGAGCCGGCCCAGCCGGGCGAGCTTCGACCGGAGCTATCCCGGGGCGACCGGCCGCCGGGTGACCGACCTCTGGCGGCGGTACGACCCGGACGCCGTCTTCCGCCCGCCCCACCTGCGGTGACCCGAGCGGCGACCGTCCCTGGTGGACGCCCGGGTCACCGGCGGCGGCCCGGGACGCCTCGACGGGCCAACCCCGGCACGGCCTGACCGGGCGCACCGGTGGACATCGACCGATCGCCGGGTTTCGGCGGGCGTCCGGTCCGGTACCTTGCTCGCCATGACCGTGCTGCGAGATCTTGTTGCCGCGCTCGCCACCGGCCGGGTGGAGGTTGTCGACCTCACCGCCCCGCTCTCGGCGCAGACGCCGATCCTGACCCTGCCGGAGCCGTTCGGCCAGACCGTGCCGTTCGCCCTGCACGAGATCAGCCGGTACGACGACCGCGGCCCGGCCTGGTACTGGAACAACATCTCCACCGGTGAGCACACCGGCACCCACTTCGACGCGCCGGTGCACTGGGTCTCCGGGCGGCACGGCGACGACGTGTCGCAGGTACCGGCCCGTCGACTGATCGCCCCGGCGGTGGTGCTCGACCACACCGCCGAGGCGGCCGCCGACCCCGACTTCCTGCTGGAGATCGCGCACGTGAAGGCGTGGGAGGCGGAGCACGGTCGGCTGCCGGCCGGCGGCTGGCTGCTCTACCGGACCGGCTGGGACGTGTACGGCGACGACGCCGCCCGGTACGCCAACGCCGGCCGTACCCCGGGGATCTCGGTGGAGTGTGCGAGGTGGCTGGCCGAGGAGACGTCGGTCCTCGGGGTCGGGGTGGAGACGGTCGGCACCGACGCCGGCGCCGCGCACTCGTTCGACCCGCCGTTCCCGTGCCACTCGTTCCTGCTCGGTGCCGACAAGTACGGCCTCACCCAGCTGCGTAACCTCGACACCCTGCCGCCGACCGGCGCGGTGGTGATCGCCGGCCCGCTGCCGATCGTGGGCGGCTCCGGCAGCCCGTGCCGGGTGCTCGCCCTGGTCGAGCGGTAGTGGCGGACGCCAGCCGGGCGGGCATGCCGGTCGCCGAGGTGGTCGGCCGGGTGCTGGCCGCCCTCGGGGTGCGGCACGTCTTCGGGGTGGTCGGCAGCGGCAACTTCCACGTGACGAACGCGCTGGTGGCGGCCGGTGCGCGGTTCGTCGCGGCGGCACACGAGGGCGGCGCGGCGAGCATGGCGGACGGCTACGCCCGTACCTCGGGTCAGGTCGGGGTGCTCTCGGTGCACCAGGGACCGGGGTTGACCAACGCGCTGACCGGGATCACCGAGGCGGCGAAGAGCGGTACGCCGCTGCTGGTGCTGGCCCCGGAGGCGACTTCGCCCCGGTCCAACTTCCACCTCGACCTGCCGGGGCTGGCGGCCGCGCTCGGCGCCGACGTCCACCGGGTACGCCCCGAGCACGTCGTCGTGGACGTCAGCGCGGCGTACCGGACAGCGGCCGACGGGGCGACGGTGCTGCTGCGGTTGCCGCTGGACGTCCAGGCGGTCGAGGTGCCAGCCTCGCACGGGACGGTCGAGGTGCCGGCCCGGCACAGCAGGGTCGAGGTCCAGCCGAGGCCGGTCCCCGACGTCGAGGCCCTGGTCACCGCGTTGGCGAAGGCTCGACGGCCGGTTTTCGTCGCGGGACGGGGTGCCCGGGGCGCCCGGGACCAGTTGGTCCGGCTGGCCGACGAGTGCGACGCGCTGCTGGCGGTGTCGGCGGCGGCGAAGGGACTGTTCGCCGGTGATCCGTGGTATCTGGACGTCTCCGGCGGTTTCGCCACCCCGCTGGCCGCGGAACTGATCGCCGACGCGGATCTGGTTGTCGCCTGGGGCAGCAGCCTGAACATGTGGACCACCCGGCACGGCCGGCTGATCTCCCCGTCGGCGACCGTGGTCCAGGTCGACCGGTCACCCGTCCAGCCCGACCATCCCCGGGTCGACGCGTACGTCAGCGGCGACGTCGGCCGGATCGCCCGGTACGCGCTGCGCTGGCTGGAGAAGGAGCCGGGTCTGGAGCGGCCGGCCCGTACCCAGCGGACTCCGGAGCTGCGGCGACGGATCGCCGAACAGGGCCGCTGGCGGGACGTGCCCTATCCGGACAGCGGCGTCGACGGGCGGATCGACCCGAGGACGTTGACCATCGGCCTGGACGACCTGCTGCCGGCGGAGCGGACCGTGGCGGTCGACTCCGGGAACTTCATGGGCTATCCGTCGATGTTCCTGTCGGTGCCGGACGTCACCGGGTTCTGTTTCACCCAGGCGTTCCAGTCGATCGGGTTGGGGTTGGCCAGCGGGCTCGGCGCGGCGGTGGCCCGGCCGGACCGGCTCACCGTCGCGGCACTCGGCGACGGCGGTTTCCTGATGTCGGCGGCCGAGCTGGTCACCGCCGTCCGGCTGGCCCTGCCGCTGCTGGTCGTGGTCTACGACGACGCGGCGTACGGCGCCGAGGTGCACCACTTCGGACCGGACGGGCACCCGCTGGAGCTGGTCCGCTTCCCCGACACCGACCTTGCCGCGATCGCCCGGGGCTACGGTTGCGCCGCGCTGACCGTCCGGGACGTCGACGACCTCGCCCCGGTACGGGACTGGCTCGCCGGGCCTCGGAGTCAGCCGCTGGTATTGGACGCGAAGATCACCAGCGAGCGTGGTGCGTGGTGGCTGGAGGAGGCGTTCCGGGGCCACTGACCGGGCGGATCCTCAACAGACCGCTGGCCGGGCACGCGGCCGCGCCGTGGCGCCCGGCCGAGACGCGAACCCTGCGGTCAGCCCATCGTCTTCTGGCCGTCCAGGGCCTCCCGGATGATGTCGGCGTGCCCGGCGTGCTGCGCGGTCTCGGCGATGATGTGCAGCAGCACCCGTCGGGCCGACCAGGTGGCGCCGGGCTCGAACCAGGGCGCCTCCGGCAGCGGGTGGGCGGCGTCCAGGTCGGGCAGGGTCCGGACCAGCTCGTCGGTACGGGCGGCCACCGTCTCGTACTCCGCGAGGTAACCGGCGAGGGTCTCCCCCGGCACCATCGTGAAGTCGTTCGCGTGCTGCTCGTAGGTGGCGGGGTCGTTCCAGGCCGGCATCACGGACGGTCCGTCGACGATGAAGTTCGCCCACTCGCGCTCGGTCGCGGCCACATGTTTGATCAGCCCACCGAGGCAGAGCGCGCTGACGGTGGTCCGCTGGGCCGCCTGCTCGTCGGTGATCCCCTGCACGGTGTGGCGGAGGAAGAACCGGTGCCTGGCCAGTGACTCCAGCAGGTCGGCCCGCTCGCCGGTGACGGTGCTCTGCTCGCTGACGGTGCTCTGCTCGCTTACCGTGGTCTCGGCGCTGCTCATGATGGTGTCCCTTTCGACGTACGGTCACGTCGACCGTACCGATGGCCACCGACACTTCCGCCCGTCACGCGTCGGAGCGAACCTGCGAGGCCGCTGACAGGGCTGAGGACGAGGGCCCACCCCGGCATCCGCCGGCCGGGCGCGAGGTTGCCCGTGGTCACGGGCCGAGGATCCTGCCGAGCATCTCGATGAGCTGCTCGGCCGCCGCCGCCGTGTCGTAGTCGGGGTCACGGAGTCGTTCGGCCACGATCGCGTCGACACCCCCGCCGACGATGATCGCCGTCGTGCGTACGTCGGTGTCACCACTGCCTCCGCGCGCGGGTCGGGCCGCGTCGATGAGTTCGGCCAGCGGGCGGCCGGATCGTGCTCGACGTCGTCGTGGACCATCGCCTCGATGACCATGCGGGTGTGCCGGGGGTGCTCCCGCAGATGTCCCACCATCGACCTGACGTACGCGGCGGGCCGGTCAGCAACGTCGGCGGCGTCGACCGCACGAGCGACGTCGCCCACGAGCGCGGAGAGGACGTGCTCGTGGGCAGCGCACACGACGGCGGCTTTCGCGGGGAAGTGGTACAGCACGGCCGCCTTCGTGATGCCGGCGCGTTCGGCGATGGCGGCCAGCGACGCTCCGGCGTAGCCCCGCTCAGCGACGATCGTCTCCGCCCGCCATCACGTCGGATACGGATCTCCTTGAGCGTGATCGGGCTCGTCGCCCTCGTCGTTGTCTTCGGGATGCGTAAGCCCGCTCCCATCGGACACTGGGACAACGCCGACGGACAGGACCGCTTCCTCCGGGCTCACCGGACGGCCTTCGCCGTCCTGCCCACCCCGGCGGAGACCATCGACGTACGCACCGACTTCGGCTTCGTACGTGTCTACCGCTTCGCCAGCGCCGGTGCCGGCACCACAGGCGGCGGGAACCTTCCGCTGCTGCTGCTACCGGGACGCGCCTCGGCGACGCCGGTCTGGGCCGACAACGTGCCCGAGTTACTGAGAATCGGCAACGTCTACACCGTCGGCCTGTCCATCGGCGGCTGGACCGCGGTCAACCTCGCCCTGCACCGACCGGACCACATCGCGTCGATGACCGTCGTCGACCCGGTGTACGTCTTCGCCGACATGCCGCTCGGCACCATCGTGCGCTCGATCCCGGCCGCTCTGCCGTGGCTGCCGGGCTCCTGGCGGGACAGCTTCAACTCCTACACCGCCGGCGGCGTGCCGGTCGGCGACGAGCCGGTCGCCGACATGATCGAAGCGGGCATGCAGCACTACAGGCTTCGGCTGCCGCAGCCGACCAGGATCAGCAAGAAACGACTCGGGCGGCTCGACCTGCCGGTTCTTGCGATCATCGCCGGAAAATCGGTCATGCGCGACCCGCAGGCGGCCGTCGAGACCGCGCGACGGGCCTGGACCTCGCGGTGTGTCCGACCAAAAGCCTGCTCCGTGGAACCGGCGGACTGACCGGTGCCCCGGCGGCCACTCATGAACGGTCCTCCGCCAGCAGGACGACCCCGTCGAGGTAACGGCGGTAGGCGCCGCGCAGGCGTACCCGGTCACCAACGACCTCGCAGCCGACCGTGCCGCCCCGGGCGGAGAGCTGCCGGGCGGTCAGCCGGGTACGCCCCAACCGGTCCGCCCAGTACGGCGCCAACTGGCTGTGCGCCGAACCGGTCACCGGATCCTCGAAGAGCCCGGCGGCGGCGCCGAACCAGCGGGAGACGAAGTCGACCCCGTCGGTGTCGCCGGGGGCGGTGACCACGATTCCGCGTACCGGAAGGTCCCGCAGGCCGGTGAAATCCGGGACCACCGCACGGACCTGGGCCGCGTCCGCCAGCACGTAGACCAGGTCGGTGTCCACCAGCCGTACCTCGGGCTCGACGCCGAGCGCGGCGGTGGCGGCGGCGGAGGTCGGGTCGTCCGCCGGCACCGGCCGGAGTCGGCCGGCCGGGAAGTCCAGCTCCAGCCGGCCGTCGTCGCTGCGGGTCACCGGCAGCCAGCCGCTGCGGGTCCAGAAGTGCAGCCGTTCGGCGTCGGTGTGCAGGTCGTCGAAGAGCTGGGCGGCGGCGGCCAGGGTGGCGTGGCCGCAGAGGTCGACCTCGGTCACCGGGGTGAACCAACGCAGGTGGTAGCCGGGTTCCCCGTCCGGCGGCGAGCCGGCCTCCGGCGGCAGGTCGGCGACGTGGAAGGCGGTCTCGGAGAGGTTGTTCTCGGCCGCGATCGCCTGCAGCACCGGGTCGGGCAACCACCGCGGCAGTGGCATCACCGCCGCCGGGTTGCCCTCGAACAGCCGGTCCGCGAAGGCGTCGATCTGGATCAGACGGAGGCGCACCGGACCTGTCTACCAGGGAGGTCACCGCGTCCCCCGGCCGGGATCCGGCCGAGGGGATCAGGCCAGCTCGGCCTCCCGGAGCAGCCGCCAGAGTCCCGCCCCGTCCGGGGCGCAGAACCACCGCTCGCCGAGCAGCCCGGCGGCCGGGCTGCTGCCGTCGACGCTGTCCGCCGGAGCTGGGAAACCACCGGCCAGCACCGCCTGGGTCGGGGAGAGCCGGCGGATCAGCACGCCGGCGACGCTGTCCGGGTACTTGGCCGCGAAGTCGGCGTAGATCTCCTGGTCGTGCTGGCCGTCGTCGCCGACCAGCAGCCACCGGATCGCCGGGAACTCCTCGGCCAGCCGGGCCAGGGTGGCCCGCTTGTGCTCCCGTCCGCTGCGGAACCAGCGGTCGGCGGTCGGCCCCCAGTTGGTCAACAGGATCGGTCCGGCCGGGTAGAGGTGCCGGGACAGGAACCGGGTCAGGGTCGGCGCGACGTTCCAGGCACCGGTGGAGAGGTAGAGCACCGGAGCGCCGGGGTGCGCGTTCACCAGCCGCTCGAAGAGCACCGCCATCCCGGGCACCGCCATCCGGGCGTGCTCGTCGAGCACAAACGTGTTCCAGGCGGCGAGCAACGGGCGGGGCAGGGCGGTGACCATGACCGTGTCGTCGATGTCGGAGATGATGCCAAGGCGCAGCTCCGGGTCGACGATCCGGACCGGGGCGTCGACCGGGTCGGCACCGGGACTACACAGCCGTACGCTCTGCCAGCCGGGTGCCAGGTCGGCCTCGACAACAAGGTCGATGAAGCCGCTGCGGTCCGCCCGGGCCTCGTGCCGGCGGCCACCCGCCTCGATCACCACGGGGGCGTGCTGCACCGGCAGGGTGGCGAAGCTGCGCCAGCCGCGTACCTTCTCGGGGCGGCGGCGGGGCCGGCGGCGCAGCCGGGTCAGCAGCACCCGGCCCAGGACCCGGATCCAGCCCGGGGCGCCGTACCCGGCGTACGGGACGATCGTGACGTCCCAGCCGCCCTGGCCCAGCCGGCGCTCGATGAACTGGTGCACCGCGTCCTCGATGCGGGCCGCCCGGTGCAGCCGGGGCGCGGGCGCCTGACCGGCGGGTTTGACTTCCCCCCCACGACTGAAGCCGGGGGATTCCCGTGGTTGAGGCGCGTTCACGCCGCTAACCCCTCGGGTGGTTGACGCTTCGCAGACCGCCTATCGGCGAGGTCTCCGCGTCGTGTCACCGCCAGCCCGGCGGCGAGAATGTTCCTGGCCGCGTTCACGTCGGCATGTGCCTGGTGCCCGCAGGCAACGCACCGGAAGACCGCTTGGCTCTCGCGGGACTTGGGTGCAAACTGCCGGCAGGCGTGGCAGGTCTGCGACGTGTAGGCGGGGTTGACCTTTACGACGGTCGCTCCGTGGTAACGCGCCGCGTGTTCGAGGGCGGCCAGGAAACCGCCCCAGCCTTTGCTGAGGATGGCCCGGTTCAGCCCGGCCTTGGCCCGGACGTTGTGACCCGGCTGCTCGGTGGTGCCCTTGGCGCTGGCTGTCATGTTCTTGACCCGCAGGTCCTCGACAATGACAAGGCCGTGCTCGCGGACCAGCCGCACCGCAGTCTGCGCGGCGAAATCGGCCCGGCGTGCCCGGATGCGGGCCTGCAGTCGGCCGAGCTGGGCGCGCACGGCGTCGCGGCGCTGAGACCGCCGGTTACGGCCGTGGATTCGCAACGATCGGGCCATACGCTGCTGCAACCGGCGGATTCGGCGTAGCTCGCCCGGGTTGGCGAACTCGCGTTCGTACAGGTCGCCGTCGGAGGTGGCAACCGCGACGGTGACGCCCCGGTCGACGCCGACCGGCGGATTTCCGTTCGGCTCCACCCGCGCCACGCCATCCTCGACGCAGAACGAGATGTACCAGCGCCCCCCATCGCGGCTAACAGTGGCGTTGCGGATGGTGCCGCCCAGCGGCCGGGTCCAGCGAAACCGGACGGGGCCGAACTTCGGCAAGCAAACCTGACCCCATCGGCGGTTCAGCCGGCACACGGCGATCTGGTTGGGGTCGGGAAACCGGAACGACGGTGCGGTACGCGTCTTGGATCGCCACCGTACCTTCCACGTCCCGTGCGTGCGGCACGCCCTGTCCAGATCACGCAGGGCCTGTTGGAGCGTGTGTGACGGGGCATCGGCCAGCCACGTGCAGTCCGGGTCCTTCTTCGCCTCCGCCATCTGACGGGCCTGCTCGACGTAGTTAATCCACGCCCCGCGCCGTCGGTATTCGCGGCGCTGCTCCAGTGCGGTGTTCCACACTGCCCGACAGGCCGCGCCCACCTGCTCGGCGTAGACGGCCTGCCCGGGTGTGAACGCCAGCAGGTAGCGGCGGCCGGTCAGCATTCAGCGGCCCTTCTGTTGCTCAACGTACCGCTTGACCGCCGCCAAGGGATCCCCACCCGTGGTCGCCACGAAGTACGAGTTGGTCCACAACGTCGGCAGCCGCGAGCGAAGCGACGGAAATTCCTCGCGCAGCACCCGCGACGTGCGGCCTTTGATGGCCTTGACCAACCTGTGGATGCCATACTGCGGATCGACCTCGAGCAGCAGATGGACATGGTCAGGCATGACCTCCAGCGCGACCAGCCACGCGCCCTTCTCCTCCACGACCTCATGGACGAGTTGCTTGAGCCGTTCCTCGATCCGGCCGCCAAGCACCTGCCGCCGGTACTTCGGGCACCACACCACGTGAAAGGCACACTGGAAGACAACGTTGCTGCTCGACCGCATGGTGACGGACACCCGGGCAGCATACAGCGCTGGGCTATCTATCGTTCGCACTGGTTCGATGTGCTAACCCCACGGCTGAAGCCGGGGCTCTGCGCGATCTGCATTCCGCTCAGCGACACCATGACACCCTGCCACAGACCCGCCAGCCGGGCCATGACAGATCCACTACCGGGTCCATGAAAGATCAAAAACTCTGGGCCGCACCACCACCTGCGTCGATCCGTGGCCTCGGGGCGTTGCGACTGTGGAAGACTCCGAGACGGGACGACGACGGGGGCGTTGGTCGTGTCGGTGGCGGTGCCGCGCGGAGGTCGGCTGGTCCGGTCACTCGACCGGCCGGGCGCGGTGGCGCTCGTGCTCGGCACGCTCGGGGTCGGCTACCGGCTGGCGCTGATCCTGCTCACCGTGCCGGGGTCGAACAGCGACGAGGCGACGTTCGGCCTGGTCGCGATGCACATCGCCGAGGGCCGGTCGTTTCCGGTGTACCTCTACGGCCAGCACTACATGGGGACCGTGGAGAGCTTCCTCGCCGCGCCGTTGTTTGTCCTCTTCACTCCAAGCTGGACACTGCTGCGGCTGCCGCTGATCGTGCTCTACGCGCTCTTCCTCTTTCTGATCCACCGACTCACCCGGCGACTCTACTCCCCCTGGCTGGCCACCTTCACCGTCGGACTGCTCGCACTCGGCTCGGAACGCGTGATCCGGGACCAGATCACCGCGGTCGGCGGGCGCCCCGAGATCAAACCGGCGGTCCTCGCCCTGCTGCTGATCGCCCTCGCCCTCGGTGAACGCCGTCTCCGACCCCGGTGGTGGGCGTTCGGCCTCTTCGGGCTGCTCGCCGGGCTCTGTGTCTGGGACGACTGGCTGGTGCTGCCGTACCTGATCGCCGCGTTCGGGCTGCTGGTCGTCGGCTGCTGGCGGGCCCTGCTCGGCTGGGGCGGACCGCTGCTGCTGGTCGGGTTCCTGCTCGGGGTCGCCCCGCTGATCGTGGACAACCTGACCGCGCCGGCCGGACAGGACTCGATCTCGGTACTCCGGCAGGTCAGTGAGGGCACGACGGTGGTCACCACCGCCGGCCAGCGGCTGCACGGGGCGATCCTGGTCGGTCTCCCGCTGGCCACCGGACTCTGCCCGCCGGAACGCTGCCAGCCCTGGCAGATGTGGTGGGGCGGCCTCTACCCGGCACTGCTGCTCGCCGCGCTGGTCCTCGCGGTCGTCGGGCTGGTCCGGGCCGTCAGGTCGGCCGGCGGGCCGACCGCGGAACCGTCCGCGCCGAAGGACGCCGGGCCGTCGGGCCGGACCCCCGGTCCGTCGACCGCGGCGGTCGAGCCGGGCAGCCAGGCCGGCCGGGCGGCGACCCGGATCCGGTACGTCGGCCAGCTCGCTCTCCTCGTCGGCGCCGCGCTCGCCCTGGCCGCGTACGCCCGCAGCGCGTCCGCCGCGACCGCCCCGCTGGCCAGCGCCCGGTACCTGTCGATCCTGCAGATCTCCCTTCCGGCGGTGCTCTGGCCGCTGTGGCTGGTCGCCCGCTGGGCCGGACGGGGCGCGGCGGGACCCGCCGCGCGGCTGGCCGGGATGCTCGCCGCGACCGTGCTGGCCCTGCTGACCGCGCTGGTCGCGGGTGGCACGGCGCAGCTGGTCGGTGAGATCGGCACGATCCGGGCCGAGGAACGGCAGGCCCGGATGCTCGCCGACACCCTGCGCCGGGCCGACCTCACCCGGGTGTACGGCGAGTACTGGACCTGCAACCGGCTGGTGTTCATCGCCCGGGAACAGGTGGTCTGTGCGGTGGTCGGCGACACCCTGCGGCCGGGGCAGAACCGCTACCGGCCGTACGCCGCCGAGGTGGGGGCGGCGGACCGTCCGGCGTTCGTCCTCGCCGCCGGTGGTCCGGCCGAGGCCGAACTGCACCGGCTGCTGCGGCGTACCGGGGCGACCGCGACCGTGCAGCAGGTCGGCCAGCACCGGATCTACCGGCCGGACCGCACCGTCCGACCTCCCGAATGAGCCGTCGGCCATTGCCCGGTCATCTCCCGGCCACCGGTCCGACATCATTCCGCCGCCCGCCCGTTGCTGGCCTGAGCAGCAAAAAGGCCACCCCGGCCGGCTAGACTCCCGGGCGGACCGCGAGCCCTGTCGCGGACCGGCGGGGCGCCGCCCGGTCAGCTGTTTCCCGGCCCGCGCCCTGACCGCCTCGGGCCCCTCTTCGCACCCCGGGCACCTCCTGCGAACCGGTGAATTGAGCGATGAACGAAAACTCCTCCCTGCCCGACACCGTTGTTGTGCACCCCTCGGCCGAGGTCGACGAGGGTGCCCGGATCGGTGCCGGCACCAGAATCTGGCACCTCGCCCACATCCGGTCCACGGCCCGGATCGGCGCGGACTGCGTGATCGGCCGGAACGTCTACGTGGACGCGAACGCGGTGGTCGGCGACCTGGTGAAGATCCAGAACAACGTCTCGGTCTACCAGGGGGTGACCATCGAGGACGAGGTTTTTGTCGGCCCCTGCGCGGTCTTCACCAACGACCTGCGCCCCCGGGCGCAGAACCCGGACTGGGAGATCACCCCGACCGTGGTCCGGCGCGGCGCCTCGATCGGGGCGAACGCCACCATCGTCTGCGGGGTCGAGATCGGCGCGTACGCGATGGTGGCCGCCGGCTCGGTGGTCACCCGGGACGTGGCGCCGTACCAGCTGGTCGCCGGGAACCCGGCACGACCGAAGGGCTGGGTGAACGCCCGGGGTGAGGTGGTCTCCCGGGACCCGGAGCGCCCGCCGGCGCCGGCCGCCAAGGCGGAGGCGCACTGAACGTCGCAGTGACCGTCGGGTACCAGCGGGGTCGAGCCGGGTACCGGGTGGGAAAGTCTCCGCCTCACCCGCCAGTCTGACGGCGGGTGGCGGCCCGGTCAGCCGCCGATGACCAGCCGGCGTACGTCGGACCAGCGGGCCGGGTCGGTCACCCGCCGGCCGTCGACCAGCACCCGCACCGTCGGCAGGTCGGTCGCGCCGAGGGTCCGGTACTCGGCGTGGTCGGCCTGGATCACCGCCGCCGTCACCGGCTCGCCGTCGTACGCGGGCAGTCCGAGCGCGGTCAGCTCCCCAGCGGTGTACATCGGGTCCGAGACGTACGGCTTCGCGCCCCGGCGCCGTAGTGCGTCCACCGTCGGGAAGACCCCGGAGAACGCGGTCTCCTTGACCCCGCCCCGGTACGCCGCACCGAGCACCAGCACCTCGACACCGGTCAGGTCACCGACCGCGGCGCCGAGCAGGTCGACGGCGTACTCCGGCATCGCCGCGTTCGCCTCCCGGGCGGCCCGGACGACGGTGGCCGACGGGTCGTTCCAGAGGTACATCCGGGGGTAGATCGGGATGCAGTGTCCGCCGACCGCGATACCCGGCGAGTGGATGTGGCTGTACGGCTGGGTGTTGCAGGCCTCGATGACCTTGATGACGTCCACCCCGACGGTGTCGGCGTACCGGGCGAACTGGTTCGCCAGCCCGATGTTGACGTCCCGGTACGTCGTCTCGGCGAGTTTCGCCAGCTCGGACGCCTCGGCCGAGCCGAGGTCCCAGACCCCGTTGGGCCGGGGCAGGTCGGCGCGCTCGTCGAAGTCGAGTACCGCCTCGTAGAACTCGACGCCGTGCCGGGCCGAGGCCTCGTCCACCCCGCCGACCAGCTTCGGGTAGCGGCGCAGGTCGGCGAAGACCCGGCCGGTCAGCACCCGCTCCGGACTGAAGACCAGGGAGAAGTCGCGGCCGACGGTGAGTCCGGAGCCCTCCTGGAGCATCGGTGCCCACCGGCTGCGGGTGGTGCCGACCGGCAGCGTGGTCTCGTAGCTGACCAGGGTGCCGGGCTTGAGTCCGGCGGCGATGGCCCGGGTCGCGTCGTCCATCCAGCCGAAGTCCGGCACCCCGTCGGCGTCGACGAAGAGCGGCACCACCACGACCACGGCCTCGGCCTCGGCGACCGCCGCGGTGGTGTCGGTGGTCGCGACCAGCCGGCCGGCGGTCACCGCCTCCTTGAGCTTGACGTCCAGGTCGGCTTCACCGGGGAACGGTACGGCACCGTCGTTGACCAGCTGTACCACCCGCTCGGACACGTCGGCACCCACCACGGAGTGCCCCTTGTCGGCGAACTGCACCGCGAGTGGCAGGCCGATCTTTCCAAGGGCGACGACGCAAATCTTCATGGCGCCATGCTGCTGCCTACGGTCGCCTCCGCCGTAACCGTTGGATGACGCGTCGGGGGGTAACAGGTGTAATCGCGATGACGAACTGGCCGCGGTGACTCACCGTCGGGGTGACCAGGAAGAACCGGGCCCCCTGCCGGACCACCAGCCGGGAGACCGGCGGACGGATCGGTGCCCGCAGCGGCGCCGACCCGACGGCACCGAAGGCGGTCAACTGGGACCGTACCGCGTGCAGCCGCCCGGCGGCCGGCACGCCGTCGAGCAGCAGGCCCAACCGGAACTGGGCCCGCAGGGTGGTGCCGCCCTTGTCCCGGTTCGTCTCCAGGGTGGTCCCGGTGATCTCGCCAGCGGTCAGCCCGATCGGACCGGAGGTGAGCGGGATCAGATCCCGCCGGGGGGTCCGGGCGATGATCGTCAGCGCCCGTTCACCGTCCGGGCAGGTGTCCCAGGTGGCGACGATCGCCTCCAGCCGGGCGAGCCAGTCCGGCGCCGCCTCGGAGACGTCGAACCACTCGTCCGGCATGTTCAGTCGGGGGTCGCGGAAGCCGGGGTAGCCGGCGTACCAGCGGGTGCCGTCGATGATCGTTGGCGGTACGCCCTGTTCGGCGTCCTGCCGGATGACCGCGAGCACGTCCTCGACGCTGCCGCGCTGGGCGGTGGAGATCCGCAGCCGCGCCTCGATCTCCAACTGCGCCCGGATGTGGTCGGTGAGGTAGCGCTCGGCCAGGGCGCGGACCCCGGCCACCACCTCCTCCTGCACCGGCTGGTCGAGGTCGAGGAAGTCGTCCTCCAACAGCCGGGCGATCTCCCAGCTGAAGTGCCGCAGCAGGACGGCGTCGCGTTCCTTGCCAGGCTCGATCAGCCCGGCCACGACGGCGACGATCCGCTCGATGCTGCGCAGCCGGTCCAGGTGCCCGGCCCGGTAGGTGGCGTTGCCGGCGCCCACCCGGCGTGCCGCGTAGTAGAACTCGTAGTCCGCCAGCACCGAGACCCGTGCCGCCCGCAGGCACGCCTCGAGCGTGAAGGGCTGGTCGGCGGCGACCGGCAGGTCGGGGAAACGCAGGTGGTAGCGCTCGACAAGGGTGCGCCGGAACAGTTTGGTGTTCGACAGCGACCAGGGCAGCGCCGAGTCGAACAGTCCGATCTGGACCTCGTTGCCAGCGAAGACGCTCTGGTCGATGCTCCGGCCGCCGATCCCGACCACCCGGCCCAACACCACGTCCGAGCCGTACGCGTCGGCCGCGGTGACCAGGCGTTCCAGCGCCTCCCGACCGAGGTAGTCGTCGGCGCCGACAAAAAAGACGTAACGGCCGCTGGCCCGTTCCAGGCCACGGTTGCTCGGCGCGCCCAGACCGCCGGAGTACGGCTGGTGGACGACCTTCACGGTCTCCGGGTACAGCCGGGCGAACCGGTCCAGTTCCCGACCGCTGGCATCGGTGGACCCGTCGTCCACCGCGATGATCTCCATCCGGTGCCGACCGATGCTCTGGCGCACCAGGGAGTTGAGGCACCTGGTGAGGTAGGGCATGGTGTTGTGCACCGCCACCACCACGCTGACGTCGGGAACGCTCACGCCACGATCCCCGCCACGTCACGCAGAGGTCTCATCGGTGCTACGCCCACGACAGTGGGCCGACCGGCTCAGCCTCGTACCCGTCCATGATCCGTGTCGCTGCCTCTCCCACCGGGCCACTCCAGAGAACCTCGGCGAGTGTACGGCAACCGGAAGCGGGTGTCCTGGTCGGTTCGTCGCCCTTCACGCCTGTCTGACGGTATCGGTCGGTCGGGGTCGGCGGCCCCTCGCCGGGTCGCTCGACATCGCCGGACGTTAACGGTCGCGTGCTAGGTTCCGACCCCGCCGGTCGGCGCCGCCGACGCGTCGCCACCCCTTCGTGCCCCGGCCCCGGACAGCCACCCGGATAGGACGGACGTGGAAACCACCCTCTCTGAACAGCAGCCTCATCGTGCCCCGGCCGCCGGACCGGCCGCCGGGACAGCGCCACCGCTTGTCGCCCGGTGCCGGTCGGCGCTGCTGCGGGCCTGGCCGGCGCTGGCGGCGTACCTGACGGTTCGGCTGCTCGGAGTCAGCGTGCTGGTGGCCTGGGCGCTGGCCACCGACCGCGACCCGGTGCGGGCCCTGGCGCACGCCGACTCCGACTGGTACCTCCGGCTCGCCGAGCACGGCTACACCGGGCCGTACCACCCGAAGGACCTGGCCTTCTTCCCGCTGTACCCCGGCCTGGTCGCGCTGCTCGAACCCGTCTCGCCGTTCGGCTTCCCCGGCACCGGCGTGGTGGTCGGCTGGCTCGGTGCGCTCGCGGCGGCCTGGGCGCTCTTCGCGGTCGGCGACCACCTGTACGGGCGTCGGGCCGGCATCCTGCTGGCCGTGCTCTGGGGCTGCCTGCCGCACGCCGTCATCCAGTCGATGGCGTACACCGAGGGGCTGTTCACCGCGCTCTGCGGCTGGGCGCTGTACGCGCTGCTGACCCGGCGCTGGCTCGTGGCCGGCGGACTGACCGTGCTCGCCGGGCTGACCCGGCCGACCGCGACCGCGCTGATCGGGGTGGTCGGGCTGGCGGCGCTGATCGCGCTGGTCCGCCGCCGGGACGGCTGGCGCCCCCTGGCGGCGCTCCTGGTGGCACCGCTGGGTTGGCTGGGCTACCTGCTCTGGGTCGCCACCGAGACCGGGCGCCTGGACGGCTGGTTCCACATCCAGAACACCCTCTGGACGATGTCGTACGACGGCGGCGGCTACACGTTGGAGACCGGCTACCGGTACCTGAGCCGCCCGTCGGAGCTGGAGCTGGACAACCTGGCCTTCTACGTGGTCGGCGTGGTGCTGATCGCCGCCGTCGTTCTGCTCGCGTGCAGCCTCTGGCAGCGCCAGCCCTGGCAGTTGTGGCTGTTCAGCGGCGTGCTGCTGGCCACCACGATCGGCGCGGACGGCTATTTCCACTCCAAGGCGCGGTTCCTGCTGCCCGCCTTCGCGCTCCTGCTGCCGCCGGCGGCCGCGCTCGCCCGGGCCAACCGGTTCGTGGCCTGGCTCGCGGTTGGTGTCCTGTTGGTGATGTCCGCCGGTTTCGGCGGGTATCTCATGTTGATCTGGCGTTGGTCGCCGTAGCACGGATAGCGCTGACCGGCCACAGGACGCGGTGAACTCCACCGTTGCCGGCGGTGGGGGGCTGTGGCAAACTCGACGCGCTTGACGGCACGGGGCTTCGGCGCACGGCGAGCCGAGCCAGCGACTGCAACATTACGCCAGGGTGAACATTACACCAACACCAGGGAGCCGCGCCACAATGATCCTTGCTTCTCTGCCTGCCCGCGTGCCGGCGACCGGAGCTCGGCGATGAGGCTCGCACGCGCGGCAGCCCGTTCGGTCCGGCAGCGGGCCGCCCAGTCGGCCCGAGTCGGGCTGCGACTGACCGCCTCCCCGCAGGTCGTCCGGTCCCGGGTGGGGTCCGGGCTGTGGACGGCGGTACTGGCGGCGCCGGGACTTCCCGAGCGGACCCGCAGCGAACTCGCCGGCCAGCTCCAGACCAGCCTGCTGCGCGCCGGCCGGTCGGCGCAGGCGGTTCGCGCCGCCCGGGTCGCGCTGTCCCGGGTCCACGACCGTCGGCTCCGCGCCGACCTGCTGCTGCGGCAGGCCACCGCCGAACTCGAGAACGGCACGCCCCCCAGCCTGCCGGCGGCGGTCGCCGCCGAACTGGCCGTCGCCGACGGACTACTCGCCGCGGGCGACGCCCGCCGGGCGACCGCCTCGATACTGGCCGTCCAGCGGCTGCTGTTCAACCGACGGTTGCACTTCGACCGGATGTCGTCGCCGCTGGCCGCCGACGCGGGACGCTTCCTCGCCCAGTGGCACGACAGCGCTGCGGTCCAGGCACTGTCCGCACCCCGGGGCCGCACCGGCGTACCCGGACCGGTTCCGACCGACCGGCCGCTGCGGCTACTGATCGCCACGTACGGCAACCACGGCTTCCTGAAGACCCTCCGGCGCCACTTCGACGCGCGTCCCGACGTCGAACTCCGGTTCCTGGACCCGGGCGAGGACGGCGGAGAACACGTTCCGCTGCTCAACGACACCCGCTCGATGGTCGAGCACATCCTGCGTGGCAGGTCGACGTACGGCGACCGGGTCCGGAAGTGGCTCACCCCGCACGTCGAATGGGCCGACGTCGTCTTCGTCGATTGGGTCGCCCCGCTAGCCGTCCTGTTCACCCTGGTCGATCCCGGGTCAACCCGGATCGTGACCCGGCTGCACAGCTTCGAGGCGTTCGCCCTCTGGCCCCACCTGATGGACTTCACCCGGGTGGACGACGTCGTCTTCGTCTCCGACCACCTACGCGACCTCGCACTCGCCGCCGTACCCGGATTCACCTCTGGCGGATGCCGGCTGCACGTACTGAGCAATTCGATGGACCTGCGGTCGTTCCGGCGGCCAAAACGGCCGGACGCCCGCTTCACCCTCGCGGTGGTGGGCGTCAAGGCGATCGCCAAGGACCCCGGCTGGGCGGTGCGGGTGCTCCGCCACCTGCGCGGACACGACGAGCGGTACCGGTTGCTCTTCTTCGGCACCGAGGTCCGGGCGGAGACGAACCCGGACACCCGCCGGTTCTGGGCGGATCTACGGGCCGAGATCGGCGACCTCGAGGCGACCGGCGCCGTAGTCCGGATGGGCCAGCACGACGACGTCCCGGAGGCGCTTCGCGACGTCGGGGTCATCGTCAGCAGCTCGGTCCGGGAAGGCGCCCCCTGCGCGCTGATCGAGGGCGCGGCCAGCGGCGCGGTACCAGTGGTCCGGGACTGGCCGTTCTTCGCCGGCAAGCCGGCGAGCGCCCGCACCCTCTTCCCGGAGGACTGGGTGGTCGACACCCCGGAGGAAGCGGCTGAACGGATCCGCGTGGCCACCGCCACCGAGGAGAGCTGGCGGTCGATCCGCGAGGCGGCGGCGGACCACGCCATCGCCAACTGGGACTGGGAGGTCGTGAAGCCCGGCTTCGACGAGCTGATCCTTGGCACGGCGGGCGAAAGCGGTACCGCAGTCGCGACAGCGGGCGGTAAGCCGGACGCGCGCTAGGCGCGGCCGGTACCAGCGTGGGCGTACGGGACCGGACCGGTCTGCTCGACAGCAGCGGTCCGACCCGGCGATGAGGAGGAGAGGACCAATGGTCGCGACGGGGACGGAGGCGCCGACGGCGCCGGCCCGGATCGTGATGCTCGTCGACAACGGGGTCAACGGCGACTCGCGGGTGCAGAAGACCGCGCGGTCGGCGGCCGACGCCGGCTGGGACGTCGTCCTGCTCGGCCGCTCGCAGACCGGCCAACCGGCGAGCTGGCGTCTGGGCGAGGCGCAGGTCCAGCTCCTGCGTATGCCCAGCCCGCTGCGCCAGCGCCGGCACGAGTACCGGCGGCACTGGCTCGTCGCGCCGTTCGCGTACCCGCCGACCGGGATCGCCGCGCACCGGGCCCAGGCGGTCCGAGCCTGGCAGGCGGACCTGGCGGTACGGCGGGCACTGCTGGCCGGCGGCTCCGGTGGGCCGCTGCGGCGGGCCGGGCTGCGGGTGCGGGAACTCGCTGCCAAGGTCGTCAAGAAGTGGGTCTCGTTCCGCTACTGGCAACTCACCACCTCGCAACGGCTGCGCAACTCGCTGCGCAGCCCCTGGGACCGGGCCTACACCCTGTTCTGGCGAAAGGTACTCGGGGTACGGGCGTGGCGGCGGCTCGAACCACAACTGTGGGACTTCGAGCTGGCCTACGGCGAGACCGTCGACGCCCTGGCGCCCGACATCATCTACGCCAACGACTTCCGGATGCTCGGCGTGGGCGCCCGGGCGAAGATCCGGGCCCGGGCCCGGGGCCGGGACATCAAGCTCATCTGGGACGTGCACGAGTACCTGCCCGGAGTGAAGCCCCGCGCCAACCACCACCGGTGGATGCCGGCCAACCACGCCCACGAGCGCGAGTACGCACCGCACGTCGACGCGGTGATCACCGTGTCGGAGCGGCTGGCCGAACTGCTGCGGCGGGACTACTCCCTGCCGGAGCTGCCGTCCGTCGTGCTCAACACACCGAACGCCGCCGACGTCTCGGCACCGCTCGACGAGAGCACCGCGGACATCCGCACGGTCTGCGGGCTGGGCCCGGAGACGCCGCTCGTCGTCTACAGCGGCGCGGCGGCGGCCCAGCGCGGCATGGGGGTGATGGTGGAGGCGATGCCGCAGCTGCCCGGGGTGCACGTCGCGTTCGTGGTCAACGACCCACACGGCCCGTACCTGACCGGCCTGGTCAACCGGGCGAAGGAGCTGGGCGCGGCGGACCGGCTGCACGTGCTGCCGTACGTCGCGCACAACCAGGTGGTCCGGTTCCTCTCCACGGCGACGGCCGGGGTCATCCCGATCCACCACTGGCTCAACCACGAGATCCAGCTGATTACCAAGTTCTTCGAGTACTCGCACGCGCGGCTGCCGATCGTGGTCAGTGACGTCGAGACGATGGCCGCGACGACCCGGGAGAACGGTCAGGGCGAGGTCTTCCGGGTCGACGACGTCCAGGAGTACGTCCGGGCGGTGCGAGCGATCGTCGCCGATCCGGAGCGGTACCGGGCGGCGTACCGGTCCATCGATCTCGCGGCGTGGACCTGGGAGGCGCAGGCGGTGGTCCAGGACCGGCTGTACCGCCGGTTGGCGCCGCCGCACCGGCTGCCGGCGGGCCCGGTCGGGGCCCCGGCCATCGACCAACCGGACGTCACGGTGCTGGTCGGGCAGTGACCCGCCCCTACGTCCCCCGGTACCACAGACCACAGCTCTAGGGATGGAAAATGACTGATGCGGTGATTCTCGGGCTTGGCTACGTGGGCCTCCCGCTGGCCCGGGAGGCGGTCCGGTCCGGGGCGTCCGTGCTCGGTTTCGACGTCGACAACCGGGTCGTCGACGGGCTGAACGCCGGACGTTCCCACGTCGACGACCTCTCCGACGGCGACATCGCCACGATGCTCAGCGGCGGGTTCCGGGCCACCTCGGACGAGACCGAGATCGCCTCGGCGCGGGCCGCGATCATCTGCGTGCCCACCCCGCTCGGCGACGACCACGGACCGGACCTGACCGCGGTCCGCTCCGCCGCACACACCGTGGCACGCAACCTGCGGCCCGGCATGCTGGTGGTCCTGGAGTCCACGACGTACCCCGGGACCACCGACGAGGTGGTCCGGCCGATCCTGGAGGCCGGCGGGCTCACCGCCGGCGTCGATTTCCACCTGGCCTTCTCCCCCGAGCGCATCGACCCGGGCAACCAGACGTACGGCCCGCACAACACCCCGAAGGTGGTCGGCGGACACACCCCGGCCTGCGCCGAACGGGCCGCCGAGCTCTACGGCCGGTTCGTCGATACGATCGTGCGGACCCGGGGGACCCGGGAGGCGGAGACCGCGAAGCTGCTGGAGAACACCTACCGGCACGTCAACATCGCCCTGGTCAACGAGATGGCCCGGTTCTGTCACGAGCTCGACATCGACCTGTGGGACGTGATCAGAGCGGCGAGCAGCAAGCCCTTCGGCTTCCAGGCCTTCTACCCGGGCCCGGGCGTCGGCGGGCACTGCATCCCGATCGACCCGAACTACCTGAGCCACAACGTCCGGGTGAAGCTGGGCTACCCGTTCCGGTTCGTGGAGCTGGCCCAGGAGATCAACGCCACGATGCCGAACTACGTCGCCCGGCGGGCCCAGAACATCCTCAACGACGCGGGCCTGGCCACCAACGGCGCGCGCGTCGTGCTGCTCGGCGTGACCTACAAGCCGGACATCGCCGACCAGCGCGAGTCGCCGGCCGTCCCGCTGGCCCGGCTGCTCGCCGGCCTCGGCGCCAAGCTCAGCTACCACGACCCGTACGTGCACGACTGGCGGGCGCCCGGAATCGACGTCCAGCGGGTGGACGACCCCGACGCCGCCGCCGCCGAGGCGGACCTGGCCATCCTGGTGCAGAACCACCGCGCCTACGATGCCGAGCACCTGGCGGGCGTGGCCAAGCGGTTCTTCGACACCCGTGGCGTGACGACCGGCGACAACTCGTACCGCCTCTGACCCAACGCGACGTGGCCGCTCCGCCGGTACGGCGTCGGGGCGGCCACGTCGACTTTCCCGGCAGACAAGAGATCGGCGACGAATCCCCTCATGCGAGATCGGCGACAGTGATGAACAGTGGACCTGGTTCCCCGCCGGCAACGACACCCGGGACAGCAGGGTTCGCCCGGCCCGTCGGGCGGGATCCGTCCCGCCCACACCTCGTCTACCTGGCGATCGGGTTCCCACCGGCTGCGAAGAGCTCCACCTACCGGCTGTTGGAGACCGCCAACCAGTTCTGTGCCGTCGGCTGGGACGTCACGGTGGTCACCCTCGTGGCCGCCGCCTGGGAGCGGGAGTACGGGCTGGACCACAGCCTCACCGCCCGGGTCGATCCACGGGTCCGGGTCGTCGAACTTCCGCTGGCCCGCGAGGACCTGGAGACGGACATCCGGGCCTTTCCCGAATCCCGCGCCATCGATCCCCGACGGTGGCTCAGGGAGCTGAGGGAACGCTCCACCCGGCTGTTCCCGGAGCGGATCTTCGGCGCCTGGCGCCCGGCCATCGAGGAGGCGGTGCTCCGGATCCACCGAGAGCGTCCGGTCGACCTGCTGGTCTCCACGTCCACGCCGTACGTGACCCTGACCGGGGCGTGGCGGCTGTGGGAGGAGGCCCGGGTCCCGTACGTGGTCGACTTCCGCGACGGCTGGTCCCTCGACGTGATCAACGGCGGTGAGGCGTTCCCGAAGACCTCGGTCGCCGGCCAGTGGGAGGCGAAGGTCTTCGGCCAGGCCATCTCACTCTGGTTCGTCAACGACCCCATCGCCGGGTTCTACCGGGAGCGCTATCCGGAGCTGGCCGACCGGATCCGGACCGTCCGCAACGGCTACGACCCGGAGAGCGTACCCGCCCAGGTCCGTCGGCCCGGACCGGACGATCCGCTGACCTTCGGCTACCTCGGTGCTCTCAACCTCCCGATCGCCCTGCTCGAGGCGGTGCTGGACGGTTGGCGGACCGCCCGCCGCGAGGACCCGCTCCTCGCCCGCGCCACCTTCGAGGTCCGTGGACACATCGGTGCCGGGTACGCCCGGGGCGACAACCTGCACATGGAGCTGCTGAAGAAGGCCGCCCCGGACGGGGTGGTCAGCGGCGGACCGGTGCCGAAGGCCGAGGTCGCCGAGACGTACGGGCGCTGGGACGCGCTCGTGCTGATGGTGACCGGGGGGCGGTTCATGACCTCGGGCAAGGTCTACGAGCTCGCCGCGTCCGGGCTGCCGGTGGTGTCGGCGCACGAGGCCGAGCACGACGCCTCGACGGTGCTGTCCAGCTATCCGCTCTGGACCGGAGCGGTCGGCCTGGAACCCGAACGGCTCGCCGCCGCGTTCCGGGACGCCGCCCGGATCGCGCTCACCGCGACGGACGCCGACCGGGCCAAGGCCCGGGCCAGCGCCGAGCAGTTCGCCCGCGGCGCCCAGTTGGCGCCCGCGGTCCGGCACGTGACCGGCCTGGTCCGCCCGGCACTGCTGGCGGCCAACCCCGCCCGGTCCCACACCCCGCCACACGAGGGATAACCCATGGTCAACGTGCTCATCCTGGCCGGTGCCGCGCCGCCCCGGCCGGCCGTCCTGCTCGAGGCCCTGGAAGAATTCCGGGAACGCGGTGCGATCGTGCACCTCGGCTGCTACTTTCCGCTGAACCGGCTGCCGGCGCTGGACGGGCTGGCCGAGGCGTACGCCCTGCCGACCTCGGCACCACGCGGGGGTCTGCGCCGCCCGGTGCTGCGTGCCGAACCGACCCGGCGGATGTGGCTCAACGTCCGCAGCGATCCCTGGTTGCGCCGCCGTGCACAGGAGGCGGACATCCTGGTGGCCCTCGACTGGCAGGCGGTCTACCTGGTCTGGCGGTTGGCGCAGCGCCACCCCGAACCGGACGCCGTCTACGGTCTCGCGCCGTCCCTGACCGCCGTCGAGAAGCGGCTCGGCGACAGCCGGCCGGTGTCGGCGCCCACCCGTGGACGTACCGTCTCCCCGCTCGGGCTGCTGGTGGCCGACGCCCGGCGCAACACCCAGGACCTGGCCCGGACGGTGGTGGAGGGCGCCACCGGCCGGAAGGTGATGCGGGTCCGGGCCGCCCGTCAGGTCTGGACCGCGGCCCTGGGGATGCCGGGCATACCGGACAGCCCCCGGGCCCGGCTCGCCCAACGGGTCCAGGAGAGCATGAAGAAGGCCGGACACGGGGCCAGCGCCGCCGGGGTGGCCACCGCCGCCACCCGCCACCTGCAAAACCCCGGCGTCCGGGCGAAGCTGCTCACTCCGCTGGTCGACGCCGAACTGGCCGCCGGGCGCCGGCCCGAACACCTGGAGACGGTGGTGGCCGGCGAACTGGCCACCGCCGACGCGCTCTACCGGGCCAAGGACCTCACCAACGCGATCGCGGCGACGGGTCGGGTACTGGACCGGATCTTCAACCGGGCGCTGCACATCGACACGCTCTCCTCACCCATCGCCGAGGACCCGGCGGGCTACCTCGGTCCGTACCACAACAGTGCGGTCGGACGGGCGCTCGCCGCACCCCGGGGCCGGTCCGGGACGGCCGGACCGCCGCCGACCGACCGTCCACTCCGGCTGCTCGTCGCCACCGGCCTCAACGACCACTTCGTCGACCCGATCCGCCGGCACTACGAGACCGTGCCGGAGGTGGAGGTCCGCCGCCTCGACCTGACCGAGGAGCCGCTCCGGACCTTCCTCACCAACGCCCGGGCCCGACTGGTCGCGGACGGTCTCGCCGGTGGTTCCCGGTACACCGCCCAGGCGAACGAGATCTTCGGCCCGCACCTGGCGTGGGCCGACACCATCCTGGTGGACTGGTGCGCGGCCCCCGCCGCCATGCTCACCCTCGCCGACCCCGGAAACACCCGGGTGATCGTGCGGCTGCACCGCTTCGAGGCGTTCTCCGTCTGGCCGCACCTGATCGACTTCTCCCGGGTCGACGACCTGGTCTTCGTCTCCGAGCACATGCGCGAACTGACCATGGCGGCCGTACCCCGGTTGTCCGGCCCCGACGCGCCCCGGACCCACGTCCTGGCCAACGCGATGAGCCTGCGGAACTACGTCGCCCCGAAGGACGCCGCGGCCCGGTTCACCGTCGGTGTCCTCGGCATCGGCGCGGTGGCGAAGGACCCCCGCTGGGCGATCGAGGTGCTGCGGTTGCTCCGTGCGCACGATCCGCGCTACCGGCTGCTGCTGATCGGCTCCGACATCAAACCCGAGGTCAGCCCGGCCGCCCGACGGTACCGGGAGGCGTACGAGCGGGACCTCGTCGAGCTGGAGTCCACCGGCGCGGTACGTCGGCTCGGCCAGACCCGGGACGTGGCCGGGGCGCTCACCCAGGTCGGCGTCATCCTCAGCAGTTCGGTCAGCGAGGGCGCCCCGTACGCCGTGGTGGAGGGGACCGCCAGTGCCGCCGTGCCGGTGGTGCGGAACTGGCCGTTCTACTCCGGTGGGCGGCACGGCGCGGACACCCTCTATCCGGCGGACTGGGTGGTGGACACCCCGGAGCAGGCGGCCGCGCGGATCCTGGCGGTGACCGAGACCGAACGCATCTGGCAGGACGCCGGTCGGGAGGCGGCGGCGTACGTCTTCGCGCACTGGGACTGGAGTGTGGTCCAGCGGGACTTCGACCGACTGCTGCTCGGCGGACCCTCGGGCGCACGTCCAGCAGCGGCACCCCGCTGGGGCGGGCAGTGAACTGAACGGTCGCCGTCCCGACCGGTGACGAACCGGAGGGCCGCCCGACGCGCGGTCAGTACGCGCCGGGCGGCCCCCGAAGTACCGGACAGCCGCCCGGCACCGGAATCTCAGACGGTTTCCGCCACCCGCGGCCGGCCCTCGGCACCGGCGTCGGCCCAGGTCGAATCCGTCCGGGTCGGGCGGGTACGGCCGGTCAGGGTGCGATAGACGTCGTCGAGCACCCGGGCCTGCGCCTCCCAGGTCCAGTTCACCAGCAGGTCCGGTCGGTCGTAGGCGGCACGGTACCGGTCCGGGTCGGCCAGCACGGCCCGTACCGCACGGACGTAGTCCGCCCGGTCCTGCGCCCGGAAGACCTCGCCCTGGCCGGTGGACCGGGTGGTGTCGGCCATCGTCCGGACGTCGCTGACCACGATCGGCAGCCGGGCGTGCGAGTACTCCAGGTACTTGGTGATCAGCGCCAGTTCGTGGTTGGGCTTGTGGTGGATCGGGATGACGCCCGCGTCCGCCGCCGACAGGAACGCCGGCACCTGCCAGTACCGGACGTAGGGCAACACATGTACCCGGTCGCCGACACCGAGTTCCACGGCGCGGGCCCGGAGCTGGTCGGACGCCTCGTTGGCGCTGCCCGAGGTCAGCGTCACCAGCGCGACGTGCACCCCGGGCAGGTCCGGCAGCGACTCGACCATGATGTCGACCCCACGGCTGGCGTTGACCGCCCCGCTGTAGACCAGCAGCGGGGTCTCCGGGCCGATCCCACAGAGGCCACGCAGGTCCGGAGTGGCCAGGTCCGCCTCGTCGGCCGGCGGTGGACCGACCACCGGCGCGTTCAGCACCACGTACGGCCGCGCCGGCAGCCGGTGGGTCTGCTGGAGCAGCTCGGCGAGGGTGTCGGAGACGGTCACCACCGCGTCGGCGTGCCGGATGTACTCCTCGACGTGCGCGACCTGGGCGGGCAGCCAACGTACGTTGTCCTCCCGCCCGCTGACGCCGGCGACGAACTCGTGGGCGTCCCAGACCAGGCGGGTCGGCCGCCCCTGGGCCCGGGCCCGCAGCACCGCCCGGGCCCCCACCCCGATCATCCGGAAGTCGTGGGCGTGGATCAGATCCGGCTTCAGCTCGTCGATGACGTTGCGGAACGCCAGCTCGTAGTCCCAGAGCCCACGGTCCAGCCGGCGCCAACTGCGGCTGCCGAGCAGCTTGCGCCAGAAGGCGACGGAGAGCCGGGTCAGCAGGGTGTTCGGATCCTGCTGGTTGCGTTGCAGCCGGTGCAGCTCCCCGGCCCGGAACCGCACCCAGCGGGCGAGCGCCTTGGCGGTGAGCCGGGCCGGCAGTTGGAGGGTGCCACCGAACATCGCCGGCAACCGCCCGCCGCCGGTCGCCTGGGCGACCTCCCACGCCGTCCGCCGCTCGTGCATGGCGGCCTGCCACGCCCGGACCTTCTGGATCCGGTAGGCCGCGTGAAAGCCGGGCGGATACGCCAGCGGGCGGCGCAGCGACCGCTGGAACACGGTCGGATGCCGCCCCAGGCCGCGGCCCACCGGCAGCAGTTTCACCTGTGCCTCGCCGATCTGCCACTGGTCGGTTTCGGACTGGCCGCCGAGGACTCCGAGCAGGACGACGTCCCAGCCCGCCTCGGCCGCCGACCGGGCCGTCTTCTGCACCCGCGAGTCGCCGTGCACGCCGTTGTCGACGAGCATGACGACCCGCCCACGTCCGGTGGCCCGGGCGCTGTGGTCGGAGGTCATTCTTCCCAGCCATTCCCTCGTGTCGTGGGTGTGCCGGCTACCCCGGGGCGAGGAGCACGGACGAACCGCTCCGGGCCCGTCGGACCGGACCGGTCGCCGACTCCGGGGCGGGCGCCGGTCACCCCGGCTCTCCCCGGGACGCGTGACCGGTCCGGGCGGGTCCTAGAGCGTGACGGTGCTGCCGTCGCGGGCGGACCGCAGCGTCGAGGCGGCGACCCGGACGGTACGCAGGCCCTGGCGCAGGGTCACGATGTCGCTCTCCTTGCCCTCGACCGCGTCCCGGAACCGCTCGTGCTCGACGAGCAGCGGTTCACGCTTGGGGATGGCGTACCGGACCATGTCGCCCTCGGCGACACCCCGGAACGCCCGCAGCGCCTCCCACTCGGTGTCGATCGCCCCGTTGGCGTAGAAGGTGAGGTCGGCGGTGAGCGTGTCGGCGACAAAACATCCCCGCGCGCCGGTGATCACCGTGGACCGCTCCTTCAGCGGGCTCAGCCAGTTGACCAGGTGGTTGACCATCGTGCCGTCGGCGAGCTGACCGACCGCCGCCACCATGTCCTCGTGCGCCCGTCCGCTGCGGGACACGGTCCGGGCCGAGACGGCGACGTACTCCTGTCCGGTGACCCAGGCGGTCAGGTCGATGTCGTGGGTGGCGAGGTCCATCACCACACCGACGTCGGCGATCCGGTGCGGGTACGGCCCCTGCCGCCGGGTCACCACCTGGTAGACGTCGCCGAGTTCGCCCGCCTCCAGTCGGGTCCGCAGGCTCTGCAGCGCCGGGTTGTACCGCTCGATGTGCCCGACCCCGGCAACCAGTCCGGCCGACTCGAACGCCTCCACCAGCCGGGTCGCCGCCTCGTCCGACGGGGCGAGCGGCTTCTCGATCAGCGCGCAGACCCCCGCCGCGGCCAACTCCAGACCGACCTGTTCGTGCAGCGCGGTCGGGCAGGCGACCACCGCGTAGTCGGGCTTCAGCGCGATCAGCTCCGCCACCGTACGCAGGACCGGTGCCCGCAGGGTGCCGGTCGTGTCGCCGGCCGGGTCGACCACGCCGACCAGCTCCACACCGTCCAGATTGGACAGGATTCGGGCGTGGTTGCGGCCCATCGCACCCAGGCCGATCAGCCCGGCACGCAGCCGTGGGGCCGCCGCGCTCACCGGGTCACCGCCACCGCGTTCACGGCCTCGACGATGCGCTCCAGCTCGGCCGGGGTCAGCGACGGGTGGATCGGCAGCGACAGCACCTCGCGGGCGGCCCGCTCGGTCTCCGGCAGCTCCCACGGGCCCGGCTGGCCGTCCTCGCCCAGGTACGGCTTCAGCCGGTGGATCGGGGTGGGGTAGTAGACCGCGCTGCCCACCCCCCGGGCGAGCAGTTCCTGCTGGACCGCGTCCCGGTCCCCGGGGACCCGGACGGTGTACTGGTGGTAGACGTGCCGGGCCGCGTCCGCCACCGGCGGGGTGACCACACCGGCGAGCCGGGCGTCGAGGAACTTCGCGTTCGCCCGCCGCTGCTCGGTCCACTCCGGCAACTGGCGCAGCTGTACCCGGCCGATCGCCGCCGCCACGTCGGTCATCCGCATGTTCGCCCCGACGATCTCGTTGGCGTACCGCTGTTCCATGCCCTGGTTGCGCAGCAGCCGCAGGGTACGGGCGAACGCCGGGTCGGCGGTGCTGATCATGCCGCCTTCCAGGGCGTGCATGTTCTTCGTGGGGTAGAAGCTGAAGGTGCCGGCGTTCCCGAAGGCGCCGACGGGCTGACCGCCCAGCGCGGCACCGTGTGCCTGGCAGGCGTCCTCAACGACGGCGAGGCCGTGCCGCTGCGCGATCGGCATCAGCCGGTCCATCGCTGCCGGGTGACCGTAGAGGTGCACCGGCATGATCGCCACGGTACGGGCGGTGATGGCCGCGCTGACCGCGTCCGGGTCGAGGTTGAAGCTGTGGGGTTCGATGTCGGCGAAGACCGGTTCGGCACCGACCAGCCGGACCGCGTTGGCGGTCGCCGCGAAGGTGAACGCCGGCACCACGACCTCGTCACCGGGGCCGATCCCCAACGCCATCAGGGTCAGCTGCAGAGCGGAGGTGCCCGAGTTGACCGCGACGCAGTGCCGACCGGCCACCAGCTCGGAGAACTCCTCCTCGAACGCCGCCACCTCCGGGCCCTGCACCACCCGGCCACTGCGGAGCACCCGTACGGCAGCCTCGATCTCCGCGTCTCCGATGACTGGTTTGGCAGGCGGAATCAGGTCTGCGTTCGGCCCGGCCATGGGCATTCCTCCGTTGCTGAGGGGTCGCGTTGGGGATGCGACGCTAGCCCGGGCAGGTTGACAGTGGGTGCGTCTTGGCCGAACAAGCGGTGCTGGGAAGGTGACCACCGCCGGACGTTCAGGTGACCGGGCCGGTGGCGGCGAGGACAGCGGGACGGCGCCGACCCGATGGCACGGCGGTGCCTCCGGGGCAATGCGGCGGGACGAGAGTCGGGCGGCCGGGCGGCCGGGTCAGCGCGGCAGGGCGACGTCGACGATCTCGTCGACCGGCACGGCCGGGACGGTGCCGGGTGCCGGGACGGCGAGCGCGGTCGCGATGCTGGTGGCCATCCACGGCAGGTGACCGTCCGGGAGCGGGGTGCGGGCGACCGCGAGCCGCCAGTAGAGCGGGCCGACGATCAGGTCGATCGCGGTGTCCGGGTCGATGCCGGGCGGTAGCTCGCCCCGGTCGACCGCGCGACCGATCAGCAGGGCGCCGACGTCGCGCTGGTTCACCCGCAGCGACTCCTGCAGAGTCGCCGCGATCTGCGGGTTGCGGGCCGCCTCGGCGAGCAGATCGGGAATGATCTGCGAGGCCAGCGGGTGCCTGAGGGCGCGGGCCACGATCCGCAGCAGGATTTCGAGGTCTCCGCTTAGGGTGCCGGTGTCCGGTAAGGGTAGGCTCTGCCCCGCAACGCGCGAGACGATCTCCAGCACCATCTCCAGCTTCGAGTTCCACCGTCGATAGATCGCGGTCTTGCCGACCCCGGCCCGACGCGCGACGGCCTCTATCGACAGCCTTCCGTAGCCGACCGCGGCGAGTTCCTGCATCACGGCACGGCGGATGGCGTCGGTGATCTCCCCTCGGAGCACCGCCGCTCCCGCTGGAGCACGCCGGTTGTCGGTCGTCACGTGGGCCAATATAGCGCGGCGACGGTACGGTTGCGTCCCGACGTACGATGGACTACGTTGCCACGGAGCGATGACCGACCGACGTGCCACGGCTCCCCCCGGCCACGCGGTTGTCGGGTCGCGCGCATCTTCAAGCCCGAACAGATCGGAGCGCCTTGCTATGGCCACCACGGCGGTAGCCGACCCCGATTCAGGACTGACCGGCGCCCAACTCGCCGCCCGGTACGGTCTCGCCCCGGCCGGCGCGAGACCCACCCTCGGCGTTTACATCCGGCAGCTCTGGTCCTACCGGCACTTCATCTCGGCCTACGCCAACGCCAAGCTGGCAGCCTCGTTCAGCAACGCCCGGCTCGGCCGACTGTGGCAGGTGCTGACCCCGCTGACCAATGCCGCGGTCTACTACCTGATCTTCGGTGTCATCCTCGGTACCAGCGGGGACATCGAGAACTTCATCGCCTATCTCTGCACCGGGCTCTTCGTCTTCACCTTCACCCAGTCGGTGGTCAGCGGCGGGGTCCAGGCGATCAGCGGCAACCTGGGGCTGATCCGGGCCCTGCACTTCCCCCGGGCCAGTTTGCCGATCGCGGTCACCCTGACCCAGTTCCAGCACCTGCTCGCGTCGATCGTGGTGCTGGCCGGCATTGTGCTGATCGACGGCGAGCCGCTCACCCTCGAGTGGCTGCTGATCATCCCGGCAATCCTGCTCCAGGCGATCTTCAACGCCGGGCTCGCGATGGCGCTGGCCCGGCTCGGCTCGAAGGCGACCGATCTGAAGCAGGTCGTTCCGTTCGTGATGCGAACCTGGATGTACGCCTCCGGCGTGCTCTACAGCGTGCAGAACTTCGAGGCCCACCTGCCGGGCTGGGCGGCCCAACTGGTGCACCTGAACCCCCTGCTGGTCTACATCGAGCTGATGCGGCACGCGATGATGGAGTCGTCCCCGGTGACCACCTCGGCGACCCAGTCCTGGCTGCTCGGCCTGGGCTGGGCGGTGCTGGCCGGCATCCTCGGGTTCGTCTACTTCTGGCGCGGTGAGAAGGAGTACGGACGTGGCTGAGCTGAGCACCGCCGGCACCAGTGCCTCGGCGACCACCGCCGTCGACGGGTCCCGGATCCCCACCGTGATCGTCGACGACGTGCACATCGTCTACCGGGTACACAAGGGCGCCACCGCCGGTACCAACAGCCCGGTCGCCGCACTGCGGCGGATGCTGATCGGCGCCAAGGCGCCGACGGTCCGTGAGGTGCACGCGGTCAAGGGGGTCAGCTTCACCGCGTACCGGGGTGAGGCGATCGGCCTGCTCGGCAGCAACGGCTCCGGCAAGTCGACCCTGCTGCGGGCGATCGCCGGGCTGCTGCCGACCAACCAGGGCGCAATCTACGCCCAGGGGCAGCCGTCGCTGCTCGGCGTGAACGCGGCGCTGATGAACGACCTCTCCGGGGAACGCAACGTCGCGCTCGGCTGTCTGGCGATGGGGATGTCCCCGGCGCAGGTCCGCCAGTACGCTCCCGAGATCATCAAGTTCTCCGGGATCAACGACCGGGGTGACTTCAGCTCGCTGCCGATGCGGACGTACTCCTCCGGCATGGCGGCCCGGCTGCGGTTCTCCATCGCGGCGGCGAAGAAGCACGACGTACTCCTGATCGACGAGGCGCTCGCCACCGGTGACGCCCGGTTCCGGCGTCGCAGCGAGCAGCGGGTCCGGGAGCTGCGGGCCGAGGCCGGCACGGTCTTCCTGGTGAGCCACGCCATCGCCTCGATCCGGGACACCTGCGAGCGGTCGATCTGGTTGGAGTCCGGGCTGATCCGGGCGGACGGCCCGACCGACGAGGTCGTCGCCGAGTACGAGAAGTTCATGAACCGGTCGTAGTGCCGGCGGGAAGCGGACACGGGCGTCGTCGGGGACCGGCGGCGCCCGTGCCATGATCTGGCCCGTGACGACCATCCGAGCCAGCCACGACCGGGACGAACTCGCCGCGCTGCTGGGCCGCGATCCCCACCTGCACGCGTACGAACTCGGCGACCTCGACGACTTCTACTGGCCGTACACCACCTGGTACCGGTACGGCGAGCAGGTGGCGCTGCTCTACCACGGCGGTGGCGAGCCCACCCTGCTGGCGTTGGACCACTCCCCCGAGGATCTGGCCGAACTGCTGACCGCGGTGGTCCCGCTCCTGCCCCGTACCTTCTACGCCCACCTGTCGCCGGGCGGGGAGGCGGTGCTGGCGGAGCACTTCACGACGCGGGCGTACGGGCCACACCTGAAGATGGCGCTCACCGACCCCGGCCGGCTGGACCGGGTCGCCCCGGCCGGCGAACTGCTGACCACCGCCGACCTGCCGGAGATGACGGCGCTCTACCGGGCCGCGTACCCGGGCAACTGGTTCGACGAGCGGATGGTCCAGACCGGCCAGTACGTCGGCATCCGGCGCGACGGCGAGCTGCTGGCGGTGGCCGGGGTGCACGTCTGGTCACCGGTGTACAAGGTCAGCGCGCTCGGCAACGTGACCACCCATCCGGCGGCCCGGGGACAGGGCCTGGCCACCTCGGCGGTGGCCGCGCTCTGCCGGCGGCTGCTCGACACGGTCCGCTGGGTGACCCTGAACGTCCGGGCGGACAACACCGCCGCGATCGCCCTCTACCGACGTCTCGGTTTCACCCCGGTCGCCGAGTACGGCGAGTTTCGGTTCGACCCGACGCCGGCCTGACCACCACCGGCCGGGCCGACGGGCGCCGGCTACCGACCTTGACCGCCGGGCCGACGCTGGCCCTGACCGCCGGACCGGCGGCCCCGGAAAGCCGACACCCCGCCCGGTGGATGTTCACCGGGCGGGGTGTCGCCGGCGGCGGGGAGGGATGCCACGCCGGCGGGCGGGATGTCGGCGGTCCGGGGGCTCAGGCGGAGTAACCCCGGGTGGCGATCCAGTTCGCCAGGTTGATGGTGGTCATCCAGTAGGTGCTGTCCGAGCCGGGGATCGCCGGGTCAGCGATCTTGACGGTACGACCGTTGTCGCGGTAGCCGACCACGGTCAGGTAGTGCCCGCCTGGGTAGCTGTGCCCCATGCCGGCCGTGTCGACGGCCGACCCGGCGATGTTCGCCACCACCGCGTACCCGTTGCTGACCGCGTGCACGACGTCGGCCTGCAGCTGGTCCATCTGGGCGGGCGTCGCGGACTGGCCGGAGATCGCCGTGGTCCGGTAGAAGTCGGTCCCGATGACGCTGTTCAGGACCCGGGTGGTGTCCTCGGCCGAGTTCGTGCCGCTGGTCGTGGTGCCCAGCCGGCTCGCCACGGTGTCCTGGCTCGGCGACAGGTCGCGGGCGGTCAGGGCGATCCGGGTGGCGGCCGGGCCGCAGTAGTAGTAGGTCGTCTGGGCCTGGAAGTTGTAGTCCAGCGTCTTCGCCGCCGGCGCCGCGGGTGGCTCCGCCTTGACCGCCTTCTTCGCCTCGCCGGTCGGGCTCGCACCACCGGTCGCCGACGTGCTCGGGCTCGCCGTGTCGCCGCCGGCCGGAGTCGCCTGGTCCGTGGTGGCCGGGGTGATCGGCTGGACCGCCGCGCCGGCCTGACCACCGGCCGGGACGGAGCCGAGTTCCGCGACGGCGACGGTGGCGGCTCCGGTCGGGGCCGGCGCGTCCTGTGACGCGAGGACGACACCGCTGGTCGCGGCGGCGGCGAGGACCGCCGCCGTGGCGAGCGCGAACCGGTTCCGTCGACCGGACACGGCGGTTCGGAGTCGCTGGTTTATGGCGTGCTTCACAATTATCCTCCAGGGGGAAATGCGCATCGTCACCCATTCGGAAATGAATGGCGGTACGACGTTTCCGTCCGCTGTCGAGAATGCGACGCTATGCCGCGCGGACGGCGCGGAAATCATTCATCCATTAATTCGACACGGCATGGGCCGGCGCGGACGCGGAGGAAATGGCCGACCGGCACCGGAGGGACCGGCTCGGTTCCTGTTCGGGCCGGCAGGGCCGGGCCGATGTTCCGCGCAGCCGCCCGCGTCGGGGCGCTACCGGATCAGGAACCGTCGAGGCTCGGCGCCGGAACTACCGCCCCGGCCGGCTGAAGCGGGTCGGAGGCGCGGACCCGGGGTCCGGACGCGGTGCGGTACGGAAACTGGGGGGACGGGCCACGGCCCGGGTGGTGCGGCACGAACACGTACTCCTTCCTGCGCCGCCTACCGGGTTAGCTGACGGATTCGGGCGGGAAGGCCGCCCTACCGCGGGCCATGGCTCGCGGATTCACCCCAGATAACTGTGGGTCCCCGGCTCGTTCTGAACGACTCGGCGGGTCTGCTCCGGTGTCACCCGATGGCGACTTGACGGCCGGACCAGACGGGCCGACACTACTGGCCGCTCTCCGCCATTGCCAAGCCCTCCCAGCTGGCAAAACAGTGACCAGGACCGCGATTTGGCCGGGCCGGGACCGCCTCAGCGGAGGGCCGGGCGGTCGGCGGGATAAAGCAGCATGATCATGTACGGGTACGGTATGACGGAAATAGCCCGGTTAGCGGGTGCCCAGACGCCCGCAGGTCGGTGCGCCAGGTCGGTCGGTGGCACAGGGACCCCAGGAGGCACAGGTCGATGACAACGGTGCACGAAGCGACGTACGACCTGCTCCGGTCCCTCGGCCTGACAACGGTCTTCGGCAACCCCGGATCGACGGAGGAACCGTTCCTGAAGAACTTCCCCGCCGACTTCCGCTACGTGCTGGCCCTGCAGGAGGCGTCGGCGGTGGCGATGGCGGACGGCTACGCGCAGGCGAGCGGACGGCCGGTCCACGTCAACCTGCACACCGCGCCCGGCACCGGAAACGGAATGGGGAGCCTCGTCACCGCCTGGCACAACCGGACACCGATGATCGTCACCGCCGGACAACAGACCCGTACGATGAATCTGTTCGAGCCGATGCTGACGAATGTGCGGCCGACACAATTACCGGAACCGTACGTGAAATGGAGTCACGAGCCGCTGCGCGCGCAGGACGTACCGGAGGCGTTCATGCGGGCACACGCCACCGCCGTACAACCGCCGGCCGGGCCGGTCTACCTCTCCCTGCCGCTCGACGACTGGGACGAGCCCGCCGACGGTGTCCCGGTGGCCCGCCGGGTGAGCACCCGGGTGGCACCCGATCCGGCGATGCTCGACCGGTTCGCCGAGGTGTTGGCGCAGTCCCGGAACCCGATGCTGGTGATCGGCCCCGGCATCGACCGGGCCGGCGGCTGGGCCGAGGCGGTCGCGCTCGCCGAACAGATGCGGGCGCCGGTCTGGCAGCCGCCGTTCGCCGACCGGGTCGGCTTTCCGCAGGACCACCCGCAGTTCCAGGGACTGCTGCCGCCGGCGATCGGCCCGCTCGCCGAGAAGCTGGTCGGACACGACTGTGTGCTGGTGGTCGGCGCGGCGGTCTTCCGCTACTACCCGTACGTCCCCGGCGAGTACGGCTACCTCCCGCCCGGCACCCGGCTGCTGCACGTCACCGACGATCCGGACGAGGCCGCCCGGGCGCCGGTCGGGGACAGCCTCGTCGGTGACGTGGCACTCGCCTGCGCCGGACTGATCGCCCGACTGCCGGCGACGGACCGGCCGCTACCCACCCCGAAATCCGCCCCGCCGACCGTCGAACCCGGCCGGCCGCTCGCCCCGGAGGCCCTGTTCGCCACCCTCGCCGCCGAGTGGCCGGCCGACGGCGTGCTGGTCCCGGAGACGCCGTCCAACCTCAGCGCCCTACACCGGCAGCTGCCCATCACCCGACCCGGCTCGTACTTCAAGATGGCCAGCGGTGGTCTCGGCTTCGCACTGCCGGCGGCAATCGGCATCGCGCTCGCCCAGCGGGACACCGACCGGCACCGGCCGGTGGTCGCGGTGATCGGCGACGGCTCGTTCCAGTACTCGCCGCAGGCCCTCTGGACCGCCGCCCAGCAGCGGCTGCCGGTGGTCTTCGTGGTGCCGGTCAACCAGCAGTACGGCGTGCTGAAGGCGTTCGCCCGGCTGGAGGAGACACCCGGGGTGCCCGGCCTGGACCTGCCCGGCCTGGACATCCCGAGCATCGCCCGCGGCTACGGCTGCACCGCCCACCAGGTGGAGTCCCTGGACGACTTCCGGGCGGCGTTCCGGGGCGCACTCGGCGGGGACGGTCCCACCGTGCTGACCGTCCCGATCACCGCGGACGTCGCGCCCCTGTTGTGAGCCCTGTGGTGAGGAGGAGCCCACTCAGCCCGACATCACCCGCTGGTGCAGTGCGGTCACCACGGCACGGGCCGAGACGAACGAGCCGTGCTGCCAGGCCACCTCGTGACTGAGCCAGTCGCCGGCGAAATAGCACCGACCCGCCGGCTTCAGCAGCAGTCCGTACCCGGGCGAGGAGTACCGGGGCGAGGTCCAGGCCGCCTCCAGGTAGCGGGTCCGGTCCCAGGCGTGGGAGTACGAGGTGGCCAACTCGGTCCGGTACTTCTCGCCGTGGATCTTCACGCCCTGGGCGACCGCCCGCTCCTCCCGCTGGGCCGGGGTCAGCGCGCTGTACGCCCGGGCGTTCGCGCCGGTGTTGTAGTACCCGACGATCAGGCCCCGGGGCGCGTGGAAGCCGTGCGACGGATACCAGATGTGCGCGAGGTCGAGGTCGGTCTCGGTGATCCCGCCGTAGATCCGCTGGTCCAACTCCCACCAGCGGCTCCGGTACTCCAGACCGATCTTCCCGGCGGCGGTGACCGGGAACTCGGCGAGTGCCGAGGTGACGTCGGCGCCGAGATTGTGCGGCACCCGGGCCATCAGGTGCGGCGGCAGCGTCGCGACGCAGTAGTCGGCGGTCACCCTGCGGTCCCGGCCGCCCTGCCGGTATGTCACCTCGACCGTGCCGCCCCGGTCGGTCACCCCGGTCACCTCGGCGCCGAGCTTGATCCGATGTGTGCCGACCGCCCTGGCCAGCGCCTTCGGGATCTGGTCCATGCCGCCGACCGGCTGGAACATGAGCATGGCCTGGTCGTAGCCGAACTCGAAGGAGAAGTACCGGCCGACGTTGCTGGCGAAGACGTCCGCGAGCGGCGGCGGCGCGCCGAGCGGTACGCCGGTGTCGACGCCCGCGCCGGGATAGCTGAGATAACCCCGCCGGCTACCACCGGTGTACGCGTAACCGCTGGTCCGACCGCCGATCGCGCCGTAGCTCTGCAGGAACGACAGCAGCCGCTCCTTGTCGGTGGCGGTCAGCCGGTCGTCCAACGCCCCCTGGTCGGTCGCCTTCGCCAGCAGCTCCGAGACGTAGCCGTAGACGTCGGCCTTGGCGGTACGGTAGCGGACCGGCGCGGTCATCCCGGCCGACTCGTTGTAGATCCAGGCGTCCGCGTTCGCGTTGGTGAAAACCTCGACCGGCACCCCGAGTTCCCGGCAGTAGTCCATGGTGACCATCCACTGCGCGATCCGGCCCGGTCCGGCGTTGAAGTAGACACCGTCGGAGAACCTCGCCCGCTGGCTGCGCCCGTCGAGGTCGGTCTCGACGTCGCCGCCCCGGATCGTCAGGTTCCGGCCACCGGCCCGGGCCCGCGCCTCCAGCACGGTGCAGTCGTACCCGGCCTTGCCCAGCTCGTACGCGACGGCGAGCCCGGCGACACCACCGCCGAGGATCACCACCCGGGAGCTGGAGCGGCCGGTCAGGGAGAAGTCGGCGCGACTCGGTGCCCGGAACGGCGGTGTCGCCGAGCTCGCGGTCGGAGCGAGCCCGAGGGCGCCCATCGTGGCGAGCATCGCGCCCGCGCCGCCGCTGACCCCGACCGCACGTAGGAAGCCCCGCCGGCTGACGGTGGACTGGTCGTACTGACTCATGCCGCCCCCTTCGAAGATCCGTGGGAGGCTGAGTCTGTTAGCGATCTGTTACGGCAGTCAAACAGAGAATATTGCCGATTCATTTCACGTCACCGCCGGATCCTCGGGTCCGACGTCCGGGCTGATGTCCGGGCTGATGTCCGGGCGTTCCACCGCCCACCGCCGGCCCGACGGGTGCCCGGGGTACCGTGCAGCCATGTCCGCTACCGCAGCCATCGACGCCCTGACCTCGACCGGAGTCCCGCACCGGGTGGTCCGGCACGAACCGGTACGCAGCCTCGCCGAGGCCGCCGAGGCGATCGGCGTCGCCGTGCCGGACGTGGTGAAAACCATCGTCGTACGCCGGGGCGAGGGCGACTTCGTGTTCGTCCTGGTGCCCGGGGACCGGGTGATCTCCTGGCCGAAACTGCGCGGGCTGCTCGGGGTCAACCGGCTCTCGCTACCGGACGCGGCGGAGGCGAAGGCGGTGACCGGCTACGAGCGGGGCACCATCACCCCGTTCGGCGCCACCACGAGCTGGCCGGTCGTCGCCGACGAACGGATCCTGGGCCGGAGGATCAGCCTCGGCGCGGGCGCGCACGGGGTGGCGATGGTGCTGGACGCCGACGAGGCGGTCCGGGCCCTGGCCGCCACCGTCGCCGACATCACCGACCCGGACCGTCCCCGCTGACCCCGCACAGATGTGGGGAGGGGGCCCTTCCGCACCGCCGGCTGCCGCCCGGACGACAGGAAGGGCCCTTCCTCACAGGCGGGTGAGCAGGGTGTCGGTCACCGTCCGAGTGTCGGCGGTACCACCGAGATCGCGGGTACGGGTGGCCGGGTCGAGGAGACTGGCCTCGATCGCGGTGACGATCTGGCTGGCGGCCGCCGGATGGCCCAGGTGGTCGAGCATCATCGCCGCCGACCAGACCGCGCCGAGCGGGTTCGCGACTCCCCGCCCGGCGATGTCCGGCGCCGAACCGTGCACCGGCTCGAACATGGACGGAAAGGTGCCGGTCGGGTCCAGGTTGGCCGACGGGGCGATGCCGATGCTGCCGGCCACCGCCGCCGCCAGGTCACTGAGGATGTCGCCGAACAGGTTGGAGCCGACGATCACGTCGAACCGCTCCGGCTCGAGCACCAGCTTGGCGGCGAGCGCGTCGATGTGCTCGGCGTCCCAGCGTACGTCCGGATGACCGGCCGCCCGCTCGGCGACGACCTCGTCCCAGAACGGCATGGTGTGCACGATCCCGTTGGACTTCGTCGCCGAGGTGACGTACGACCGACGGGTCCGGGCCAGGTCGAAGGCGTAGTCGACGATCCGGGTCACCCCGGAGCGGGTGAAGATCGCCTCCTGCACCGCCTGTTCCTCCGGGAAGCCCCGGCCGAACCGTCCGCCGACCTCGCTGTACTCCCCCTCGACGTTCTCCCGGACCACCACCAGGTCGACCTCGCCCGGTCGGGCGCCCCGGACCGGGCTCGGCACACCCTCGAAGACCCGGATCGGGCGCAGGTTGACGTACTGCCGGAAGGTGCGGCGGATCGGGATGAGCAGTCCCCAGAGCGAGACGTGGTCCGGCACACCGGGCCAACCGACGGCGCCGAGCAGGATCGCGTCCGCGTCCCGGAGCCGGTCGAGGCCGTCGGTCGGCATCATCGACCCCTGGCTGAGGTAGCGCCGACAGGACCAGTCGTACTCGGTGTAGTCGAGCCGGATGCCATGCCGGTTGGCGACCGCGGCCAGGACCTGGCGGGCGGCGGCGACCACCTCGACCCCGATGCCGTCGCCGGGGACGACCGCGATCCGGTGGCGGCCGCCGGGGCCCTGCGCACCGGCCCGCGACGTCGCGCCCTCCCCAGCCGTCGGGCCAGCCGTGGCCGTCGCGCCATCCATGGCCGCCATCAGCCACCCAACCCGACGACGGCGACCATCACCGGCAGGAGCAGCAGGATCAGGATGGCGCCCAGGATGTCGAAGGAGAAGCCGGAGCGGATCATCTTGGTGATCGGGACCACGCCGGAGCCGTAGACCACCGCGTTCTGCGGGGTCGAGACCGGGAGCATGAACCCGAACGAGGCCGCGAAGGTCGCCGCCAGCGCGGGAACGAACGGGTTGATCCCGGCCGCGACGGCGACCGGGATGATGATCGGTACGACCACCGCGGCGGCCGCCGTGTTGCTGGTCGTCTCCGAGATGACGATCGCCAGCAGCACGGCGAACGCGGTGATCGCGAAGACGCTGGTAAGCCCGAGCAGGTCGGCGCTGCCGTCGCCGATCGTCCTGGCCAGCCCGCTGTCCTCGAGCAGCGACCCGAAGATGATGCCGGTGCCGAAGAGCAGGATCGTGCCCCAGTCGATCCGGGCGGCGTCGCTCCAGTTCAGGGTGTACTGCCGGGCACTCCAGTCGGTGGGGAGCAGGAAGAGCAGGGAGGCGCCGAGCACCGCCACGATCCCCTCGTTGAGCCGGGCACTGATCCAGTCGTACTGGGTGGAGTCGCTGCCGAAGACCAGCGCGACCACACCCGGGGTGATCCAGAGCACCACGGTCACGGTGAACGCGACCAGGGTGTTGCGTTCGGCCCGGGACAGCGGACCGAGCTTGGCCCGCTCGCTGGCGACGTACTCGGCGACGCCCTCGATCCGCCGGATCTCCGGCTTGTTGAGCAGCAGCAGCACGGTGGCGAGCGCGACGAACATCAGCGCGCAGATCGGGAACGCCATGACCATCCACTCGGCGAACGAGATCCGGGTCCCGGTCGCCTCGGCGATCAGGTCCCGGCCGATCAGGTTCGGTGGGGTGCCGACCGGGGTCAGCAGGCCACCGACGCTGGCCCCGTACGCCAGCATCAGCATCAGCGCGATGCCGACCCGCAGCCGGGTCGGGTCGAAGTCGGCGGTGGCGATGCCCCGTTCCTGCATCAGCTTCGCGATCACGGTGAGGATGCCGAGCGCGGTCGGCAGCAGCATCGCCACGGTGGCGGTGTTGGAGACGAAGGCGGAGAGCGCGCAGGTGATCAGTCCGAAGGTGATGATGACCCGGCCGGTGGTCCGGCCGACGCCGGGCAGCGAGAGCATCCGGAACGCGAACCGGCGGGCCAGCCCGTGCTTGAGCATCGCCTGGGCGAGGATGAAGGCGCCGATGAAGGTGAAGACCGTGGACGACCCGAACGGCGCGAGCACCTCGCCGGCCGGCGCCACGGCGAGGATCACGATCGCGGCGACCCCGAGCAGGCCGCCGACCGGGATCGGCACCGGCTCGGTGACCCAGAGCACGATGACGCCGAGCAGGATCCCGGCCAGGGTCTGCTGGTTGCCGGGCAGGTCGAGCGGCAGCGCCAGGAAGACGATCGAGACCAGCGGGGCGAGCCAGAGTCCGACCGTTCGTCGCCCGCGTTCGAACCGTTCCTCGGCCGGGGAGAGCCGCTGTTCCCCGAGACTGCGGTAGGTGCTGCCGCCGAGTAGGGCCTTCTCCACATCGGTTCTGGCCGGAGTGCCGCCGGTGTCGCTGGTGTCGCTGGTGATGGCCACGACAACCTCCATCGGGTTCACTGTGCCGGGACGGGCGCCGCAGTGACGCAGCTAACAGTGACTTCACCAGCCCCGATGCTCGACGGTCCAAGACGAGATCACGACAACCCTTATAGGCGCTGCCTATCTGTGCTCGTCAGCGAGGTGTGTCTGCCGACGGTCCGCGCCGGTCCGTCGGCTACCCGCGTCGGTCGGTCGGTCCGACGCAGGCGCAGGTGAGGAAGGCGTCGGCGGCCGGGGTGAGCGGCGCCCGGCGGGTCACGAACGCGACCTCCAGGTACGCCGCCGGCTCCAGGTCCAGCACCAGGGCCCCGGACCGCCGGGCCAGCCGCGACCAGGAGTCGGCGACCACGGCCAGCCCCACCCCGCCGAGCACCAGCGGCAGAAACGCCTCCCGGTTCTCCGACTCCACCGCGACGACCACGTCGACCCCGGCGGACCGGATCTCCTCCACCAGGTCACGCATCCCGGTCCCGGACTCGCCGACGATCAACCGGCGGCCGGCGAGCTGCTCGTGGTGGACCGGCAGGTCCGGCGGGAACGGACCGTCGGCCGGGGTCAGCAGGACCAGCCGGTGCCGGCCGGCCGGATAGGTCGCCAGGTGCTCGGTGGCGAGCCGCTCCCGGCTGGCCAGCAGACCGACCTCGGCAAAACCGGTCCGGACCATCTCCAGCACGGTGTGCGCCCGGGGCGCCGACCGGATCCGCACCGAGACTCCCGGATAGCGGGCGGTGAACCGTCGTACCACGGTGGAGAGCGGCTCGACGGTGGCCGAGGGCATCGCGGCGATCTCCACCCGGCCCGACCGCAGGTCCTGCACCGACGCCACCGTCGCCCGGGCCAGTTCCAACCCGCGTACGACCTGCCGGGCCGGTTCGATCAACGCCCGACCGGCTCCGGTGAGCACCACCCGCCGGCCGATCCGGTGGAACAGTTCACTTCCCAGGTCCCGCTCCAGGGCCCGGATCGCCTGGGACAGCGACGGCTGGGCCACGAACATCGCCTTGGCCGCCCGGCTGATCCCGCCGTGATCGACGACGGCGAGAAAGTACTCCAGCTGTCGTGCGTCCACCGCGCCCACCAATTCGCACCGGCCGTCGGGTTACGCCCGAAGTGTGCCAGTGCCCCGGCCGCTCCCGTGGCCCCCACTCCGACCCGGTCGGCAGCCGGTCACTCCGGAGCGCCCGACGTCCCGCCCGCCGGGGGCCGGCCGGAAACCAACGGCTCAGGCGGGGACGGTGAGGGTGACCCGGACGATCTCTCCCGGCTCCGATCCGGCCTGCCCGAGCAGGCCACCGTCCGGTCCCCAGATCGCCGACCCGCCGGCCGCCGGGTCGAAGCCGCCACCGGTGCCGCCGGCGAAACTCGCGGTGGCGACCCACACCCGGTGGTCGCCGACCACCCGCCGGGCCCGCTCCGCCGGCACGTGGGCGTCCCGGGCGTGGTCGAGGACGGCCGCGACGTAGACATCCATGCCGAGCGCGGCGGTGGCCGCGTCGTGCCCGGCGAACCGGGTGTCGCGGCAGATCGCCAGGCCCAGCCGCCAACCGTCCACGTCGAGTACCACGGGCCCGTCGCCCGGGCTGAACCGCGCCTCGGCCTCGTGCACGTGCACCTTCCGGTACACCACCCGGGCGCCGCCGCCGTCGACGGCCAGCATCCCGATGTGCTCACGACCCGACTCACCCCGGACCGGGGCGCCGACCAGCGCGGTCGTCCCGGTCACGGCGCAGGCCCCGACCAGCGGCGCCAACCGTGGGTCGTCGGCGTCGACCGGGGCCGCGTCCAACTCGTACCCGGTCAGCGACAGTTCGGGGAATACCACCACCCGGGCGGCTGCGGCCCGGACCGCGTCGGCGTGCGCGGCCACGTTCGCGACCACGTCGTACGTCGTGGTCGGCGGTTGGGCCACGGCGATGACCAGCGGCCAGCGCGGCACGGTTCCTCCCTCGGGGTGGCGGGACGGGTCAGTCCCGTTCGATCAGGTGGCCGACCAGGTCCGGGCCGAAGACGGCGGCACCCGAACCGTCCCGGCGCTGGTCGACGTCGGGCAGCTTCACCGGCTCGCCTCGCTTCGACGAGCCGACCGGACGCGGGCCGATCCAGGCGACGACCAGCCGGGACTCCCCCTTGAGGAAGCGCTGCGCGCGGACCCCGCCAGTGGCCCGCCCCTTCGCCGGGTAGAGCGCGAACGGGGTGACCTTCACACCGCTGCCGGTGGAGGTGACCACCATCGCCTCACCGTGGTCGTCGCCGTCGGTACGGATCGCGCCGAAGAAGACCACCTGGGCGTCGGTGCCGAGGGTGATCCCGGCCATCCCGCCGCCCTTGAGCCCCTGGGGGCGGACCAGCTTGGCCGGGAACCGCAGCAGCGAGGCGTCCGAGGAGACGAAGGCGAGGGTCTCGGTGCCGTCGACCAGCCAGGTCGCCCCGACCACCTCGTCGCCGTCCCGCAGCCCGATCACCTCGAACTCGTCGGAGCGGACCGGCCACTCCGGGGCGCAGACCTTCACCACACCCTGCCGGGTGCCGAGCGCCAGGCCGGGCGAGCCGGTCCCCCGGTCGCCGAGTGGCGCCAGGCCGACCACCTGCTCCCCCGGCTCCAACGGCACCAGCTCGGCGGTGGACATGCCGCCGCTGAGCGACACCGTGCCGGACTGTTCCGGCAGCACCGGCAGCGGCAGCACGTCGGTCTTGAACGCCCGTCCCGCGCTGGTGACCAGCAGCACCTGACCCCGCGCGGTGGCCTGGACGACCGCCCGGACCGCGTCGTGCTTGGTCCGCCCGTTGCGTCGGCGTCCCTCGGCGCTCTCCTCCGACTCGGCGGCGGTCCGGGCGACCAGCCCGGTCGCGGAGAGGATCACCTGGCACGGGTCGTCGGCGACCTCCAGCGGACCGGCCGGCGCCGAGGCGGCCAGCACCTCCTTCAGGTCGCCGTCGATCAGCGTGGTGCGGCGGGACCGGCCGAACTCCTCGCCGACCACGGCGAGCTCGTCCGAGACCACCTTCCGGAGCACCCGGTCGTCCTCCAGGATCTCGGTCAGCGCGGCGATCTCCTCGCGCAGCCGCTCCCGCTCGACCTCCAGCTCGATCCGGTCGAACTTGGTGAGCCGGCGCAGCGGGGTGTCCAGGATGTAACCGGCCTGGATCTCGGAGAGCCCGAACTGGTTCATCAGGGCTTCCTTGGCGGCCTGGGCGTTCTCGCTGGCCCGGATCAGCCGGACCACCTCGTCGATGTCGAGCAGTGCCATCAGCAGGCCGTCAACCAGGTGCAGCCGGTCCTGGCGCTTGGTACGCCGGAACGTCGTCCGCCGGGTCACCACGTCGTACCGGTGGGCGAGGAAGACCTCCAGCAGCCGCTTGAGCCCGAGGGTCTGCGGCTGGCCGTCCACCAGGACCAGGTTGTTGACCCCGAACGACTGCTCCATCGGGGTGAGCCGGTAGAGGTCGGCGAGCAGCGCCTGCGGGTTGACCCCGACCTTGCACTCGATGACCAGCCGGGTGCCGTTCTCCCGGTCGGTGAGGTCCTTGACGTCGGCGATGCCCTGCAGCCGGGCCGGCTGCCGCTGGCCCTTGCGCGGCCCGGAGGTGATCAGCTTGCCGCGCACCTCGTCGGTGATCGCCTCGATGATCTTCTCGGCGCCCACCCCGTACGGCAGCTCGACGACCGTGATCGCCTGCCGGCCCCGGCTCCCCTCCAGCAGCCCGATCTCGACCCGGGCCCGCATCCGGACCACACCCCGGCCGGTCTCGTACGCCTTGCGCACCTCGTCCAGGCCGAGCAGCTGGCCACCGGTCGGCAGGTCCGGACCGGGCACGAACTCCATCAGCCGGTCGAGGTCGGCGTCCGGGTGGTCGATCAGCCACCGGGCCGCCGCCACCACCTCGGCGAGATTGTGCGGGATCATGTTGGTCGCCATCCCGACCGCGATCCCCGAGGTGCCGTTGACCAGCAGATTCGGGAAGGCGGCCGGCAGCACGGCCGGCTCGGTCAGCGAGCCGTCGTAGTTGGGCCGGAAGTCGACGGTCCCCTCGCCCAGCTCACCGACGAGCAGCATCGCCTCCCGCGACATCCGCGCCTCGGTGTTGTGGTTGATGAAGGCGCCGGCCAGGAAGGAATGGTCTTCGGACTCCACCCGGACGGAGTACACCTCGGCCGGCTCGGCCGGAACAGCCTCGGCGACCGTCTCGAAGCGGTACCCGGAATCCATGATCGGCAGAATCGTGGCGAGGACCTCCGGGTCCTTCACCCGGTCGATGATCCGCAGCCGTTCCGTCTCCCACCGCTCCATCCGGTCGAAGTTGTGGACGGTGAGCCACTTCCGCCCGCTCCCCCGGCGGTCGAACTCGAGCGCACCACGCACGTAGTCGGCGACGAAGGGGGCGTGGTCGCGCGAGAGGCGGTGCGGGCGCAGCGGTGCGTGACGCAGCAGCTTCTGCAGCACCGCCTGCTTGGTGCGGAGGAAACCGACCCGTTGCGCATACGCCTTGATGTTACGGAGGCCGGAGATCACCAGACGGTGTTCGATCGAGCCACTGGGTCGGGTGTACTGGCGCCGGCAGGCGACCACCCCGAACTCGGCCAGCAGCTCCTGGAGTTCCCGGCCCAGCCGCTCGCTGTAGGTCGTGTACTGGATGGTGAAGCTGTCGTTGGCGACCCGCACGCCGCCGTCGCCCTCGAAGATCGCCATGAGGAAGGCGCGTTTGACACCCCAGCCGCCCGACCAGACGAACTCCGGAACGAACTTCTCGCGCGCCTGGTGCCCGATCAGCTCCGCCAGCGGACTGGCCCGGAACGCGTCCATCCCCCCGGAGAACTCCTGGACGTCCAACTCCAGGATGCGCTTCCGGTCGCGCCGGGTGTGCCGGTCCGATACGTAGCGGGCGCCCCCGACGACCTCGTCGTACGCGTGCAGAACCTCAGAGAAGAAGTGTTCGTCGGTGTTGTTGAAGCCTGCCCGGTTGTCGCTCGCCCAGCCCTCGGAGACCCAGGCGCCAGCCAGTACCCCGAGGTTGTACTCCCGGGCCGTCGGCACGACCTCGGACCACGCGTTGCGGGCGATGCAGACCACCGTCCCCGGCTGGACCTCGTCAAGCCGCCGCCACTGGAACAGCGGTACGCCCATCGGGTTCTCCAGGCAGAGCACCAAATGGTTCTCGCTGCCCCGCAACGAATATCCGGAAGTCGTGGTGATCTGGATGGTCGGGTGTACGCCGGAGTTGAAGACCCGGTTGACCCGGACCGACTTGCCGTCCTTGTCCAGAACCTCAAAATCAACGTCCCGCTCCGCATCGGCGGGCAGGCCGACCAGGTCTCCGATGCGGGGACTGGAGCCGTCGGCGAGACGAATCCGGGTCTCCCCCACGACGCAGTAACGCGCGGCGGCCGGTCCGTCGTCCGGGGAGCCAAAGTTTCCATGTCCGTCGATGAGTGGGGCGTTCAGCGAGAAGTCCTGGGCGAGCCGGACCATCGCGTCGTAGATCGCGGTGTCGCCGTGCGGGTGGTAGCGACCCATCACGTCACCGACCACCCGGGCCGACTTGACGTGCGACCGGTCCGGGCGGTGGCCCTGCTCGCTCATCGAGAAGAGGATCCGCCGGTGCACCGGCTTCAGGCCGTCCCGGGCGTCCGGCAACGCACGGGAGTGGATCACCGAGAAGGCGTACTCCAGGTAGGAGTCCTCGACCTCGGTGGCCAGCGGGTTGTCGACGATCCGCGCCCCCGCCCGGTCGAAGGCGGAGAGGTCGACCTTCGACCGGTTGCCCGTACGGCGTGCCATGACTTCGTGCTCGCTTCCCTCGCCTGTCGCCGGTGACACCGGCGCCGTCACGTCCCTGTTGACCCGTCCGCCGGGATCAGGCGTCGATCGCCTCCCGGTCGACCCGGTTCGCCGACTCGATCAGCCAGTTCTTCCGGGGCTCGACCTTCTCGCCCATCAGCAGCTCGAGGACCTCCTCGGCGGCCTCCGCGTCGTCCAGCGTGATCCGCCGGACCGCTCGGGTGGCCGGGTTCATGGTGGTCTCCCAGAGCTCGTCGGCGTCCATCTCGCCGAGACCCTTGAACCGGGGCACCGGGGTGACCACCTGTTTGCCGGCCTGCTCCAGCCGGGCGATGGTGCCGAGCATCTCGGCCTGGGTGTAGGTGTAGACGGTCTCCGGGTTCTTGCCCCTGGTCACGATCTTGTGCAGTGGCGGCACCGCCGCGTACAGCCGCCCGGCCTCGATCACCGGCCGCATGTACTTGGCGAAGAGGGTGATCAGCAGGGTCCGGATGTGCGAGCCGTCGACATCGGCGTCCGCCATGATCAGGATCCGGCCGTAGCGCAGCGAGGCCAGGTCGAAGGTACGCCCCGAGCCGGCCCCGAGGACCTGGACGATCGCCGAGCACTCGGCGTTGTCCAGCACCTGCTGCAGGTTCGCCTTCTGCACGTTGAGGATCTTGCCCCGGATCGGCAGCAGCGCCTGGTACTCCGAGGTACGGGCCAGCCGCGCGGTACCGAGCGCGCTGTCCCCCTCGACGATGAAGAGTTCGCTGCGCTCGACGCCGGTGGAGCGGCAGTCGACCAGCTTCGGCGGCATCGACGCGCCCTCCAGGGCGGTCTTGCGCCGGGCGGCGTCCTTCTGCTGCTTCTGGGTCAGCCGGACCCGGGACGCGTCGACGATCTTCTGCAGTACGGTCCGCGCCTCGGACTTGGTCTTCCGGTCCTCCAGCCAGGCCTTGATGTGCTGCTCCACCAGGGTCTGCACGACCTTGGTGACCGGCGCGGTGGAGAGTTCGTCCTTGGTCTGCGAGGTGAACTGCGGTTCCGGGATCCGGACGTGCACGACGGCGGTGAGCCCCTCCAGCACGTCGTCCAGGACCGGCGGGTCCTCCTTCGGCCGGAGCAGGCCGCGGGCGTTGCGGATCGCCTCGGTCAGTGCGCGTACCGCGCCGCGCTCGAAGCCCTTGCGGTGGGTACCGCCGTGCACGTTGCGGATGGTGTTGGTGAAGCACTCCACGGTGCGGTCGTAGCCGGTGCCCCAGCGGAAGGCGATCTCGATCTCGGCCCGCCGCTCGACGTTGCTGCGCATCACGCCGTTGGAGTCGGCGGCGTTCTCCCGGTAGGTGCCCGTGCCGGTGACCAGCAGCGTGCCGGAGACCGGCTTGTCGCCGGCCGGGGCGAGGAAGTCGACCATGTCGGCCAGGCCGTTCGGGAAGTGGAACGTCTCCGCGCTTATCGACCCGCCGGTCGCGTCGCGCAGCACGTACGTCACCCCGGGCACCAGGAACGCGGTGTGCCGCAGTTTGGTCCGGACCGCCTCGACGTCCAGGGCGGCGCCGTTCTCGAAGTAGCGGGCGTCGTGCCAGTAGCGCACCGAGGTGCCGGTCGACTCGCCCCGCTTGAGTTTGCCGGCCAGCCGCAGCCCGGGGTGCGGGGTGAACGTCGCGGTTGGTCCGGCGCCGTCGAAGGTCCCCGGGGTGCCGTGCTGGAACGACATCTGGTGGGTCTTGCCGTCCCGGCGTACGGTCACGTCGAACCGCCGGGAGAGGGCGTTGACCGCCGAGGCGCCGACGCCGTGCAGGCCGCCGGAGGTCTTGTAGCCGGAGCCGCCGAACTTGCCGCCGGCGTGCAGCCGGGTCAGCACCAGCTCGACCCCGGAGAGCCCGGACTTGGCGTGCACGTCGGTCGGGATGCCCCGGCCGTCGTCGTCGACCTGCACCGAACCGTCGGCGTGCAGGGTGACCTCGACCCGGGTGGCGTGACCGGCGACACCCTCGTCGGTGGCGTTGTCCAGGATCTCGTTCAGCAGGTGACCCACGCCACGGCTGTCGGTCGACCCGATGTACATGCCGGGCCGCTTCCGGACCGCGTCCAGACCCTCCAGGTGGGTGAGGTCGTCGGCCCCGTACAGAATTTCAGGCTGTGCAGTCAACGAGCTGAACTCCCAGGATGTGCCGGTGGTGTGTCGCGGGTCGGCGCCACTGGCGGTCGGGCGCCGGGCCCCACGCCGGTAGCGAGCGTACCCACTCCGGTGATCAGCTTCCGGGAGCCTCCGGCCGGACCGGTCCGCGTGGCGAGCAACATCACCCGATTCTGCTGGCCGGGTATGACAGGAGTGCCGGCGGTGACCGGGGACGCCGGCTGTGAACCCGGGTGCGGATGGGACCAGCGGTACGGCACGATGTCCGCCATGTCGTCGCAAGGATCGTTCGGTCCGCCCCAGCTGCCGGTCGGCACCCAGGTCGTGCTGCGCGAGACCGGCGCCGACCTGACCGGCGTACGGGTGCAGCGCGGCGCCACCGGCCGGGTCGTCGGCTACGACGCGGCTGCCGACGACTACCTGGTCGACCTCACCGACGGCCGGCGGCTGCGCAGCCCGCGCGGGCGGCTGGCGCTGCGCAAGGCGTACCAGCAGCAGGTGGCGGTCGGTGCGGACCAGCCGGCGCTGGACGGGCCGGAGCTGGTGGCCCGGCACACGATCTACGCGGCGGTGGTCGGCTCCCGCGCCTTCGGGCTGGCGACCGAGGAGTCCGACACCGACCTGCGCGGTGTCTACGCCGCCCCGGCGTCGGCGTTCTGGTCGCTGGTCAAACCGCCGCCGCACGTCGACGGCCCGGAGCCGGAGCAGTTCTCCTGGGAGGTCGAACGCTTCTGCGAGCTGGCGTTGAAAGCCAACCCGAACCTGCTGGAGGTGCTGCACTCCGGCGACGTACGGGTGCTCACCCCGGTCGGTGAGGAGTTGCTGGAGCTGCGGCCGGCCTTCCTGTCCCAGCTGGTCTTCCAGACCTACTCCGGGTACGTGCTCAGCCAGTTCAGGAAGCTGGAGGCCGACCTGCGACAGCACGGCCAGCCCCGGTGGAAACACGTCATGCACCTGCTCCGGCTGTTGCTGAACGGCCGGGACCTGCTGCGGCACGGCCGGCTGGTCCTCGACGTCGGCGAGCACCGCGACCGGCTGCTGGCGGTCCGGCGGGGCGAACTGGGCTGGCCGGAGGTGGAGTCCTGGCGGCTGACCCTGCACGCCGGGCTCGACGACGCGCTGCGGGACACCGTGTTGCCGGCCGGGCCGGACACGACCCGGGTCGACGCCTGGCTCCGTTCGGTCCGGGCCCGCAGCGCCCGACAGACCCTGCTGTCCGGCGGGACCGGAGCGGACGGGGAGGCGTGGTGAACGGCGGCGCGGCCCCGGACCTGACCCGGCTCGACCCGGCGGAGCTGGGTGGTGTGGTCGCGGAGCAGCCGTACCCGCTGCTCTTCGCCACCGTCTCCGGCGCCCACCTGTACGGCTTCCCGTCCCGGGACTCCGACGTCGACCTGCGCGGCGCCCACCTGCTGCCGGCGGCCGAGGTGGTCGGGTTGCGGCAGGGCCCGGCCACCCTGGACCGCACCTGGATCCGGGACGGGGTGGAGATCGACCTGGTCACCCACGACGTGGCGAAGTTCGTCCAGCTGCTGCTGCGCCGCAACGGGTACGTCCTGGAGCAGCTGCTCTCCCCGCTGGTCGTGGTCACCGGGGTGGTGCACGCCGAACTCGTCGCGCTGGCTCCCGGCTGTCTGACCCGCCACCACGCGCACCACTACCGGGGCTTCGCCCGCACCCAGCAGCGGTTGTACGCCGGCAGCGGCGAACTGAAGCCGCTGCTGTACACGTTCCGGACCCTGCTCACCGGCATCCACCTGATGCGCACCGGTGAGCTGCTGGCCCACCTGCCGACCCTGGTCGACCGGGTGCCCGGGGCGCCGGCGTACCTCGGGGCGCTCGTCGCGGCCAAGGCGGCCGGCGAGCACCGCCGGCTGGCGGAGCTGCCGGACGCCCCGGCGGCGGAGCGGCTCGACGCCGACCTGGCGGCGCTGCACGAGACGCTGGACCGGGCGCAGCGGGACTCCCGGCTGCCCGAGCAGCCGGACGCCGCGGCCGCCCTGCACGACCTGCTGGTCCGGGTCAGGCTGGCGACGGTACCCGGTACGTCTCCACCAGCTTGTCCATGATCGCGTCGAGCCGGGCGTCGACCCGCTGCCGGGTCGGGTCGGCGTCGTACCAGGCGACGATCTCCCGGGCGCCCTGGCTGAACGGCACGGTCGCCACGAAGTCCGGGACCAGCCGGCGCAGCTTGGTGTTGTCGAAGACCATCGAGTGGGTCTTGTCGCCGAGCAGCCCGGCGCCCCAGTCGGCGTCGTGCGCCGCGATGGCGGCCGACGGCACGTGCACGATCCGGGCCGTGGTGCCGGCGGCGGCGGCCAGCGCCTCGGCGATCTGGTTCCAGGTCAGCGCCTCGTCGGAGGTGATGTGGAAGACGTCGCCGACCGCGGCCGGGTGGCCGAGCAGCGGGACCAGTCCCTTGGCGAAGTCGGTGTGGTGGGTGAGGGTCCAGAGCGAGGTGCCGTCGCCGTGCACCACGATCTCCCTGCCCCGCCGCATCCGGTCCAGCACCGTCCAGCCGCCGTCGAACGGCACCAGGGTCCGGTCGTAGGTGTGCGAGGGGCGGATGATGGTGGCCGGGAAATTCTCCTCCCGGTACGCCTCGACCAGCAGCTCCTCGCAGGCGATCTTGTCGCGGGAGTAGCGCCAGAACGGGTTGCGCAGCGGTGTCGACTCGACGATCGGCAGCCGGGACGGCGGGGTCTGGTACGCCGACGCCGAGCTGATGAAGACGTACTGTCCGGTCCGTCCCCGGAACAGGTCCATGCTGGTCCGGACGTGTTCCGGGGTGAAGGCGATCCAGTCGACCACGGCGTCGAACTCGAGGTCGCCGAGCGCGGCCCGGACCGATTCCGGGTCCCGGATGTCGGCCCGGAGCACGGTCGCGCCGGCCGGCAGCGGACGCTTGTCGGCGGTGCCGCCCCGGTTGAGGACGTACAGGTCGAAGCCACGCTCGACGGCGAGCTGGGAACAGGCGGAGCTGATGATCCCGGTGCCGCCGATGAACAGAATCTTGCGGGGGTTGATGGCACTACCTCCTGCTCATCGCGATCTTCCTCGAAGGGCTGCCAGTATGGCCCGATCCCGGACCGGTCACAACGCCACCCGGGGTTGACGTTCGCACTACCGTCGATGTTCTCCACCACGGCCGCGGTCACCGATGCGGAGGCGATGTGTACCGGGACTTCTACACCACGCTCGCCCAGGTCCTCCCCGTCCTGTTGCTGGCCCTGATCTGGGACTCCCGCTACCTGGACCAGGTACGCCGCCAGCAGCGTCCGTCGCGTCGGGTCGACCCGGCGGGCGGCTACTTCTGGACCAAGCCCCGGGTACGGGCGTACTCGCTGACCATCGCCTCGGTCATCGTGGTCGAGTTGGCGGTCGTGGTCTTCGTCCTGGCGGGGGCCCTGCCCGACTCGACGGTGCTCCGGACGGTCCTGGTCGCGGGGCTGGTGCTGTCCCTGGGCACCCTGTTGTTCCGGGTGGCGGTGGACGTGGTCGACGCCACCCGGCCCGAACCGCCGCCACCGGCGGCAGCGGCTCCGGAGCCGGCGGCACCGCCGGCCCGGACGGCCGTGGACGAGGCGGCGGGCACGTCAGCGGTCACCGACGACGCCACGGTCAACCGGCCCGGGTAACATCGCCGGACCGAACCGCCCCTTTCCGCGTCTGTCGAGGATGTCATGCAGCTCCGTCCGTTCCCGGTCGACCTCGCCGCCACCGTGGCCGCCTGGGCCACCTCGCCGAAGGAGGCCGCCATGTGGTGCGGGCACACCGACGGCCCGGTGCCCGCCGAGAAGGTCGCCGGGTGGGCGGTCGGGGACGACGTACAGACGTTCGGGCTGTACGACGGGGACGACCTCGTCGCGTACGGCGAGTTGTGGTCGGACAAGGAGGAGGCGGAGTCGGAACTCGCCCGCCTGATCGTCGACCCCCGTCGCCGGGGGCAGGGCGTCGGCCAGCGCCTGGTGGCGGAGCTGACCGCCCGGTCGACGTACCCGAGCGTCCTGCTGCGGGTCCATCCCGACAACCACGCCGCGCTGCGCTGCTACGCGGCCGCCCGGTTCACCCGGGTCAGCCCGGAGCAGGAGGCGGAGTGGAACGCCCCGCAGCCGGTGCCGTACGTCTGGCTGGTCCACACCCGCTGACCTGACCCGGCCGGGGTCGCCGGCCGGACGGCGACCGCGACGGCCCAGGCGATCCGGCGGCGCCGGCCGAACGGCGTACCGCCGCCCCGGTCGGCTCCCCGACAGCGGATCGACGTTCATTGCTCCCGGTTGCGGCCCGGTGCGACGATTCACCGCGAATGGTGGTCGGTGCGCGCCGCCGCGGCCGAAGGAGACGCCAATGGCCCTACCGCTCCGCGTGACCCTGTCGCCCGAACGGCTCGACGTGGTGCCCGGGGACGCGCCCACCGTCGCGGTCACGGTGACCAACACCAGCGACGTCGTCGAGCACTACGTGATCGACCCGCTGGGGCTGCCGGAGGGCTGGCAGGCCCGGACGGAGCCGGAGGTGACGAAACTCCGCCCCGGCGAGACCGGCACCGCCTCGATCACCTTCGGGGTACGTCGGGAGCCGCCCGCCCCGGCCGTCTCACACGTCCTCGGCGTGCTGGTGCGGTCCCGTTACCGCGAGGACGTCTCCCGCTGCGAGGAACTGCCGTTGACCGTCGCCCCGGTCGACCGGGTCGGCCTCCGGGTCGAGCCCGAGGTGGCGTCCGGTGGCCGGTCCGCCGGGTACGCGGTGGACGTCACCAACACCGGGAACACCCCGCTGCGGCTGCGGCTGACCGCCACCGACCCCGAGCGCCGGGTGCTCGCGCGGTTCGACCCGCCCACCGTGGACCTGCCGACCGGCACCAGTGCGCGGGCGCTGCTGACGGTGCGGGCCCCGGTGCCGTGGAACCGGGAGAAGCAGCGGACGCTGAACATCGAGGCCGTCGGCGTCGGGGTGGCCGGGCAGATCAGGGCGAGTTTCGTCCAGCGCCCCCGGTTCGCCTCCCGGTTGACCCGGGTCGCCGGGCTGGCCGGCGGCGTCCTGGTACTCGCCGCCGCCGTGGTGGTCGCCGCGCTGATCGCCCGCCCCGGCCCGCCGCCGACCCCGCCGGCCACCCCGGTCGCCGGGGCCGACAGCGGACCCGTCGCCGGTGGAGACCCCACCCCGGCGCCGTCGGCGACCCCACCGGCGCCCACCCCGACCGCTCCCACGGTGACTCCGACCGTCGCCGCCACGCCCGAGGTGACAAGCGTCGGCCCGGCCCGCCCGCAGGAGATCGACCTGACCCGGCCACCCGGCGTCAGCGAGGGCTTCGTGCCCAGCGACGCCTTCCGGGAACAGGGCATCCTGCTCAGCGGCAAGCCGGACCCGGACGGTCCGCCGGAGTGCGCCACCGCCACCGCCACCGCGGTACGGGTCGACGGCTCCGGCAGCCGCTTCCTCACCGCCGCCCGGCCCGACGCGGCCGGCGCCTGCGACTTCGTACCGGTCCAGATCAGGTTCGTCGACCCGGCCGCCTCGGTGGAGATCAGGCTCGGCGGCAGCGGTACCCGCCGGCTGGAGGTCGTCTACCGCGACCTGTCCCGGACCGTCGAGGACGACCTGACCGCCGAGGACGACGGCCGCCGGGGCGGCATCGACTACGTGGTGGTCCGGGGCCTGCCGGCCGACCTGACCCCGGTACCGCCTCCGGCCGCCCTCCAGCAGCTCCGGTTCACCCCGCTCCCCCGCTGACCGGTCCCGACCCGGTCCACCCCGCTCTCCCCGCTGAGCGGCTCCGGCCGGTTGCCGGTCAGGGCTGGGCGGCGAAGGTGATCTCCGTGATCGCCAGGTCCCGGAACCGGGTACCGGGATAGACCTCCTCGACGACCAGGGTCACCGTGCCGGTCGGTGCCACCGTCGGCAGGTCGATCGTCTGCGCCTCGGCGCTGTCCGGCAGCACCCACGGCACCGAGCCGCCCTCCGTGACGACCGTCAGCCGGGCCGCCCGCTCGTTGTTGCGGTAGTCGGTCGGTGTCCGGGCGTACCCGTTGACCAGGGTTATCCGGGCGAGCCGGACCGGAGCGTCGAACTCGAAGGTCAGCCGTACCCCGATGTTGTTCCTGAGCCGGTCGCCGTCACTCTGCCAGCAGGTGGCCAGATCGCCGTCGAGCAGGTTGCCGACCGCGAACCGCGCGGACTCCGGCACGATGCTGGAGGCGTCGGCGCGGACCCGGTCGGCCGGGATCGGCACCGGCGCGGCGGAGGGCGTCGCACCCGGCCGGTTCTGCAGCACACCCGAACGGGCCACCAGTAGCCCGGTCGCCGCGACGACCGCGACGACCAGGGCGGCGACCAGCGCGATCAGCGGGTACCGGGGCCTCCGGCGAATCGGTGCCGGCGCGGGCGGCATCGGTGGCGGCGGCACGCTGACCGGCACCACGCGCAGCTCCCGACCACACCGCTGGCAGCGGATCCGGGCGGCCGGATTGCCGTAGCCGCAGCTCGGACAGGCGACCTCGCCGGGTCTGACCGTCACCGGGCCGTACCCGGCCGGGACCTGCCGTGCTGCCGGTGGGGGCGGCGGCGCGAAGACCGCGGTGACATCCTCCACCTCACCCGGGGTACGCGCCACCACCCGCGCCTCCGGCTCCGACGCGTCGCGCAGGAACATCAGCGGGTAGCCGCAGCGGGGGCAGAGCCGCTCCCGGTCGGGGCGTACCGGCCCACCGCAGTCCGGGCAGGTCACCGGAACGAATCCGGTGCCTCGGTCACCGACCACCGGCACCACCCGCTTCCGTCCCGTCCCCCGGGTCAGCCGGGCGGTTCCGCCGCTGCCCCGGACCGCCCTCGCCCCGGGACGGGAAACGTACGTCGAGCCGCAGCTCGGCGCCGAGCGGCAGTTCGGCCTCCAGGATGCCGCGTACCTGCTGCTCGGTGAGATGACCGGTGTGGTCGAGGCGAACCGTGACGGTCGGATCGGGCGGCGGGATCTCGTCCCGCTGGCCGTAGACGCCACCCCCGTCGTCCACCAGCACCCGGGAGCCGGTCGCGGCGGCCAGCAACCCCTCGATGCCGTACCGGGTGCCCCGCCAACCGAGCAGCTGCCCCACCTCGCGGACCAGTTCACGCTGGTACTCCGGCGGGTCGGTCGGCTCCAGTTCGAGGCCCAACCAGGAGGCCAGGAACTGGAGCATCTCCGGACTGGCCAGCCCGACGTCGAGCTGGTGCTCGATGCTGTCGATCCGGTCCCGTACCGAGTCGGCGATCTCCTCGAAGGCGGCCACGAACCCGTGGACGACCGGATCGGCGGCGAGGGCACGGGGCAGCTGGGCGGCCAGCCAGCCGGTCGCGGCGGTGCTGCTCACTGCTGCACCACCACCCGATGCTGGTACGACATGAACAGCGCCTCCGGGATCAGCCGTACCCGCTGGTCGACCTGGTCCAGGGTCTCCCGCCGGCGCAGGTCGACCGGAAAGAAGTGGACCGCCTCCACGCCCTGCACCCCGAACGCGTCGTGCAGCACCGCGTACACGTCGCCGAGCCGCAGGTCGACGCCGAACGGCCAGCCCCCGCCGCCCGGTCCGCCGGTCAGCGGGTTCAGGAACGCGTACAGGGCCTGCTCGGCGCGTTCCCGTACGGTCTCGGTGCGGACCCCGGGCCCGGCCCGGACCTCGGCGACCACCTTCACCCCCTGGTAGCGCGGAGTCTGGATACGGATCCGCATGGTGAGCAGCCGGCGTGGTTCCAGGTACGCCTTGATCTGCTCCTCCAGCTCGGCCGGTACCGCGAGGTCATCGAGCCCGAGCGACTCCGGCGGCACGTCGACCCGCGGCACGACGAACAGCCGGGCCGGCTCACCAGGCCGCTCCGGCGGCAGGCAACGGGCCCGGGCCACCGCCGGTGCCGCGTCCAGGGTGAGTCGTTCGATGTCCTCCGCGGTGACCGCCCGCCGGCCGCCGCGCAGCAGCAACGGGCCGCGCAGCTTCGCGTTCTCCACCGTCTCGGCGTCCACGCCGCCGATGCTCGGGTCGAGGTTGGTAACCGACGCCACGAACGGGATCGAGGTGTGCGGCACGGTCAGTCGGCCGGCCGGCACGTTGCCCCGCCGGCCCCCGCCGAACCGGTATCCGGTCACCATCACCTGGGCGTCGATCGGCGGTATCGCCCCGTGTTGCCAGACCCGCCCCTCCCGGTCCAGCACGCGGGGACCGAACCGGATCTCGCCGGTCGCCCCGGACCAGGTGAAGACCCGGTCCTCCTCGGTGGCGTCGGCGAGGTCGGCGACCTCGGTCCACTCCTGCTCCTCGGGCTCGGCGGACCGGTCGTGCCGGGGCAGCACCACCCGTACCGTCTCACCGGGCCGGCGGGGCAGCACCGGGATCCGTCGTACCTGGAAGACCTGGCCCGGACGGCCGTCGCTGACGCCGAGCAGTTCGGCCGGGGCGGGCTCGGCGTGGTGCGCCGAGACGGCCCCGCCGAGCGCGGTGACGGCGACCGACTCCAGTTCGGGCGGGTTGGTGTAGGCCGGCTGGCCGGGTTCCGGTCGGAGCAGTCGGCAGCGCAGCCAGTGCGCCCGCCGGGTGCCCAGTGCGAGGCTCTCGTGCCGGGGCGGCACCAGCATGGTGACCTGCCCGGGAGTGTTGAACCCGGCGCTGGTGTCCGCCAGGATCCGCACCTGACGCCAGTCCCGGCCGTCCCACGCCTCCCAGGTCCGGGGCGGCCGGCGCGGATCGACGCCCGCGCCCTCCGGCCCGGTCGTCACCGCCAGCCGGAGCAGGTTCGCGGCCGCCGAGGCGGCGAATCCGAAGTAGACCGCCTCGTCCGGACGCAGGGTCGGGAACAGGCGTACGGCGGACGCCTCCCGCCGCAGGTCGTCCCAGCGGTCCTCGAACCGGCCCTCGGTGTGGATCAGACAGGCGACGAGTTCCGGGGGCACGATCCGGAGGTCGTCGTCGGTGAGGAAGACGACCGGTTCCTCGTCTCCGCTGCGTTCGGTGCTGACCTGGGTCCCGGCCGGCACACGGACCGGTTCGGCCCGGGGCGCGGTGAGGGTGAACAGCAGGTCCGCCCGGGCCGGCACGGCCGAGAAGAGTTCGACCCCGACCAACTCGAGAAACTTGACGTAGAGCCGGTCGGGCACCTGGTTGAGCCGGTACAGCGTCATCTCGGTCATCCAGGCGAAGAGTTCGACCAGTGCGACACCCGGGTCCGACACGTTGTGGTCCGTCCACTCCGGACAGTATCGGGGGATCCGACGTTTGGCCTCGTCGACGATGTCCTGGAACCGCCGGTCGTCGAGGTTCGGTGCGGGCAGGCTCACGAGTCGCGCTCCTCGATCGGGATCGTGTAGAAGGGGAAGACGAGGTTGCGCCGGTCGTTCGTCGCCCGCAGCCGGTAGCCGAGTTCGATGAGCACACTGCCGTTCCCCGGCTCGGCAAGCGCCTCGACCCGGTCCAGCACGATCCGCGGCTCCCACCGCTCGATCGCCTCCCGGACCGCCTGCTCGACCAGGCCGAGGGTGCCCGCGGTGAGCGGGGCGAAGACCAGATCCCACATCGCGCAGCCGAACTCCGGGCGCATCACCCGCTCCCCGGGCATGGTCGACAGGATCATCCGGATCGCCCCGTCGATCTCGTCGGCACCTCCGACCAGCCGGACCGCGCCGGCGTGGGAGACCGCGGCGGGGAAGCCCCACCCCCGGCCGATGAAGTCTCCGCTCATGTCACCTCCTCGTTCCGTCACCGCACCTCCGCACGCCGCCGACCCGCGGCACCGCGCCGGCTCATCCGACCAGTACGTCGGTCGAGCCGCCGGCGATCGTGCCGGCCGGCAGGTCGGTCGGGTCGTTGCAGGTCAGCACCGGGTCGCCGACCCGGGCCAGTGGTTTGCCGTTGACCAGCACCAGCGTCGACCCGGTGACCACCCGGCCCTGGTTGGTCGGCGGCCGGCTGAACGACGTGCCGGGTGGCGGCAGGTGCGGCGGCAGGTTCTGCGCCACACTCCCGGCCACCGCCACCGGCAGCCCGTTCACCAGCACGTCCGGAGAGAGCCCGGAGACGAGCCTGCCGGCGAACGGCAGCGGCATCGGGGTCGGCACCGGACCACCGGGCGACGGGACCAGCACGATGTGGGTGTCCGTCCCGGTCACCGGGTCGTTCTGCCGGGCGGCCGGCTGCCCCATGTCGCCACCTCCGCCTAGTTGAGCCTGATCGGCTTGCCGGACAGGGTCAGCGGACCGCTGGCGCTGATCTCCACCTGTGCCCCGGTCAGCTGCAGCTTCTGGCTGGCCCGGATCTCCACCTGGCTCGCCGACACCACCAGCTTCTGGTCGCCGGTAAGGGTGGACTCCGCCTGTTCCAGGTGCAGGGAGCAGCTCCCGCCGCCGAGCGCCAACTCCACCGACGGGGTGGGCTCGTCGGTGAACACCAGTCGCGAGTCGATCCGGCTCACCAGCATCCGCGCCTGCACCGTCTCACCACCGGCGACGTCCGGCTGCGGCGGCGGATCCTGCCGGTTCCACACCCCACCGAGGACAACCGGTCGGCCCAGGTCGCCGAACTCGAACCCGACAAGCACCTCGTCGTCCACCTCGGGCAGCCACTGCAGCCCCCGCCGGGCACCGCCACCCGGGGTGACGACCCGGGCCCAGGTGCTCTCGTCGTCGGCGGAGAGGGTGGGCAGGGTGACCTTGACCCGACCGAGCTGTTCCGGGTCGTTGTTGTTGGTCACGATGCCGGTGACCAGGCCACCCCAACCCTGGCCGGTACGCGGACCGACGCCACCGTCGGTGCCGCCGACCAGGTCGGCCAGGGTCGCCGCGTCCCTCCCGCCACAGACGAACCGGGTACGGTACGGACGGTTGGCGCCGTACGAGTGCTCGACGCTGGTGACCCGGTAGCGGCCGGAGAGCCGGGCCCCGACCTGCTCGACCCGGACCTCGGCACCGGCGCCCAGCAGCGGGTCACCGGCCGCCTCGCCGCGCAGCACCGCCTCCCCCGCCGAGGTACGGAACAGGAACGACCGGGCCAGCGCGTCCGCCTCCGCCTGGTCAACGACCGGGAACTGGCCGGCCGACCGGGTCACCCGCCCGAAGCTGCGGCGGGCCGCCGCCGCCAACTCCTCGGCGGCCGGCGCGTCCGTCCCCGGCTCGCCCTCGCTGGCCCGGCCGGTCACCGCGCGCTTGCCGAGCGAGTCCCAGCCCCGGACCTCCACCTCGTCGCACCGCTCGGCCGAGGCGAACCGTACGGTGAAGTGGTGCAGGTTGCCGCCCCAGCGCAGCACCGGCGGGGTGCCGCTGGCCCGCGGACCGCGCTTGAAGTGGAAGGTACGGTCGCTGATCCAGAAGTCGAATCCGATCCGGACGGCGCGGCGACGGAGGAACGCGTAGTCCGTCTCGCCCACCTGCAGCACGTGTTCGAGCACCTCGCCGGTGCTGTCCACGTCCGGCTGCAGGCCGTACTCGCCGGCGATCCGGGTCGCGATGTCGGCGTCGGTGACCCGCTGGAAGCTGCGCGACTTCGGCCCGCGGGCCAGTCGGTGGGTGAGGTCGAGCCCGCTGAGCACCAGTTCGTGGCGACCGGTGACGCCGGGTTGGACCGCCATCGCGGTCACCTCCCCGACGGTCACCACCACCGGGTCGTTCTCGGCCCGGAACGCGACCTCCACCCGGGTGCCGACGGTGAACGTACCCCGGTCGAAGAGTTCGAAGTGCGGGTCGTCGAAGTGCAGCGCGAACTCGTCCGGCAGGTGCACCGACTCCTCGACCCGGGCCAGGGTCAGCCGGCTGTACAGGTCGGTGTCCAGCGGCCGACCGTCGACGGTCAGCACCACCCCGTCGAGTCGCCGCCCCTGGTCAGCCACGGCGACGCACCGGCAGTTCGGGGATCACCAGCAGCGCCCCGGCGGGTACCGCGAACGGGTCGACCACGGCGTTGGCCTCGGCGATCAGCCGCCACCGGGTCGGGTCCGCGTAGTGTGACGCGGCGATCCGGTCCAGGGTCTCGCCCTGCACCACCCGGTGCACGGTGTGCAGGGTCGGGGTGTGCGAGGTGGGGTTCTGCAGCGGCCGGACCTCGTCGTCCTCGTACTGGCGGAGGAACAGCTCGACCTTGGCCCGCAGCGGCGTGCCGTCACTGGCGAAGAAGGTGAACTTGACCTGCATCCGCTCGACGATCGCCTTGAACGAGTAGATCCGTCCCCAGTGGAACTTCACCCAGGGAGGCCGGGCGCTGTTGTTCTGCCCGTCGGAGCCGGCCAGGTTCCGGTCGACCTTCATCAGGTCGAGCAGTTGACCGGTGTGCTTCCGGACGTCGGTGCCCTTGTCGGTGGTGTCCAGCACCAGGTTGAGCGTGAGGGTTGCCGGTTGACCACTCTGGAAACGCATGACCGGGGCGTTCTGGCCCTTGCTCTCCGCGGGTCGCCAGGTGTTCGCCTTCGCGACGGTCAGTTCGGCCGGGTTGAACAGACAGTCGATCACCGTACCGGTCTCGCTGCGCAGAAACGCCTTCTCCGGTCCCGCCACCTAGAACACCCCCGCCCAGCGGCCGCCCCGCCGTTCGATCTCCCGCAGCAGTCGTTCCTCGACGATCGCCACCACCCGGTCCGGGTCCAGTGGTGTCCCGGACGTCGGCACGCCACCGGTCTCACCAGCGGCCTGCGGCACCGCGCCGACCGTGGGCGGCCCCGCCGCTGGCGCCCCGTCGAGCTGCTCCCACCCGGATCCCGTCGACGCGCTGCCCGGCGCCGGCCCACCACCTGCCGCCGGGGCGCCCCACGACGCTGACGACCCGGCCGGCACGGGGCCGGCCGGACCTGGTGCGCTGTCCGGTACGGCACCGGTCGGGAACTGCGGCATCGCCTCGATCACCGCCTGGGTGGTCTGGGTGACGAGTTCCCGTACCGCGCCGAGCCCGCCGCCGACCGGCAGCCGGTCGACGATGCCGGCCGCGATGGTGTCGGCGACGCCGGCCGGCCCGGCGGCGTGCAGGTCCCGGCCGGCGGCGAGCGCCTGCCGTTCGTCGTCGTCGAGCAGGCCGCCACCACCGGCGAGGAGGAACCGCGGCCGGCGTACCGGGTGGCGGGTGTGCGCCAGTTCGTGCGCCAGCACAGTGGCGGCGGCCGGGCCGCTCGGTACGGCCGCGAGGTGGACCACCGAGCCGGTGGTGGCGCCGAGCGCGCCGGCGGCGGCCAGGGCGTGCCGGGTCGCCGGACCGGTGGTGAACCGGGGCGGACTGGTCCGGCCGGTGATCGCCCGGGCGAGTGCGTGCAGGCCGGACGGCAGCGGTCGGGGCGACTCCAGCGGGCGGGCGGCGACCGCAGCCTCCCAGCGCTGCCGGGGTGTCTCGGTCCCACCCGGGGCGGCACCCGCGAGCGGACCGGTGGCACCGGGCGGCGCGAGCGCGAAGGCGGGACGCGGCGGGGCGGTGAGCCGTACCGCGCCGGTCGGGTCGGGCACGGTGCCGGGTGCGGCGACTCCGGCTCCGAGCACCGGAAGGTCACCGGCGGAGTGTGGCGGCCGGACCTCGGGACCGGCGGGTGGTCGGGCGGCGAGGGTGGCCGGCCGCGCAGCCAGGATGCCGGCGGAGCGCCCCGGCGCCGGGGGGCGGCCCGGCCCGGCGGCGGATCCGGGGGCAGCGGGTCCGGGGGCAGCGGCACCAGGATCGGCGGTACGACCCCGCGTCGCGGGGTCAGCGGAGCCGACGAGGTGACCGGGGCCGGGCGGAGTGGCGTTGCCGCCGCCCGCCGCCTGGGGTACGGCGCCGCGACGGAGAAGCAGGATGTTGGCGCCCGGGCCGGTGGCTCGGGAGGCCGCCGTACCAGGCCCGGCGGAGCGGGTCGGAGCGGCCCCGGGAGCCGCGTCCGGGCGGTGGCCGTACGGGCCGGTGTGGCCGCCGGAGGGCGATGTCAGCGTCGGCGCGGCCGGTGACCGGTACACCGGCACCACGGGCAGGTCCAGGTCCGCCCGGATCACCGGGTCGGACACCACGGAGCCGGGTCGGGAGACCAACGGGCGTGGCCGATCGGGGTGGTACCGGCGACCGGTCCGCAGCAACTGCCCCGGCCCGGGAGCGGCACCACGGTCCGGCCCGGTCCCACCGGACAGCGGCCCGCCGACCGCCGCACCGGTCCGCCCCGTCGACCGCCGACGCCACAGCCGCAGCCGGGTCAGCAGGGCCCAGGGCGGGCGGATCGACAGCGAACCGACCAGGCCCGGGGCGATCGGGCCGGGGCTGGCGGACGACGTCTCCGGCAACCGCAGCCATCGGACGAGCCCGGCCCGCCAGCGGCCCAGACGTCGGACCGGGCGCCCGGACACGGCCGAGCCCGTACCGGTGGCCGGTCGGTCGGAACCGGGGTCAGAGCTTGGTACGGAAGCCAAGGTGACACACCTCCAGTTCCTCGACGGCGAGCTCCCGGGAGGAGGCGGCGAACCGTGGTCCCGTCCACTTGACCGGCTTCGCACCGGTGAAGTGCCAACTCCGTACCGGGCCGCCCCGGCCCTCGAGGACGCTGATCTCGCCGTCCCGGGGCACGACCTTGTTGCCCTTGAGCGTCAGCCCCTCCCCGGAGCATTCCGCGAGCCAGGCGAAGAGCGCGTCACTGTCGGTGATCCCCCGCTTGAGCACCAGGTTCGGCCACTTCATCCGGCCGAGCAGCTTGTGGGTGTACGCGTTCTGCCCACCCTCGGCGACCTCCTCGACCTCGATCTGCACCGACAGTCCGGAGACCTCGGTGAAGGCGCCGATCGTGATGCCGTCGACGGCGAACACGAACCTGCCGGTGAACGGCGGATCGGCCGTGTGTGCGCTAGCCACCCTGGACTCCTTGCCACGCGCGTTCGTTCAGACCGCCGACCTCCTGCAGCAGCCGGATCCGGTCGCCGTGCTCCAGGTCGAGCAGACGGTCCAGATCCCAGTGCAGGTGGTACGCGAGGTAGGCGATCTCCTGCCACAGCTCGTCCTGTGCGTAGTGCCCTAACCCACCTCCACCGACGCCGGGGGGAAAGGGGTGCCGGGCTCCAACGCGTCGAGGATGCTCGGATCCTGGAAGTTGATGATGCGGTAGAGGTCCTGCAGGTAGCTGAAGTCGCTGACGAACAGCGACTCGATGGTCTTCGTGGTCACCCTCGACACCTCGCCGAGTTCGGTGACCACCCTGGCCAGGACGATCACCGTCGCGTACGCGTCGTTCTCCTTGACCCTCGGGTCACGCAGCGGTTCGATCTCGTCCCGGGCGCAGGCGAGCCGCATCGTCCCGGTGCGGTGCAGCCTGCCGTGCTCGTCGAGGAAACCCTTCGGCAGCATGAACGGGTACTCGGTACGCAGACTCATGCCGGCTCCCGGTCGTACCGGTGGGGGTGCCCGGTCATGATCGGTGCAGCCCCTCGTGGGTGATGGTCACCTTCTCGGTGGCGATCTCGCTACCGCCGGCGTCGAGTTCGGCACCGGTCCACTTGGAGACCCAGCCGCGTTCGAAGTTCCAGCGCGCCACCTCGGTCTTCTTGGAGTCCTTGATGACGATGGAGCCGTCCCGCCGCGCCGCGTCGATGTCACCCTCCTCGACCTGCTTGCGCCACTCCCACAGCGCCTTCGACTCGTCGATGCGGCGCTCCAGCGTGATGTCGCTCCACTTCATCGCGCCGGGAACCTTGCGGATGATCATCCGCCCTTCCTTGGTGGCCTCCTTGTACTCGATCGTCTCGGTCTCCGCCTCGACCCCCGAACACTTGCGGAAGCTCGCCAGCTCCACCCCGTCGATCTCCAGCACGAAACTGAAGGTCGTCATGAGATCCGGCATTCTCGACTCCTTTCCCGCACACCCGTTGCCTCATCCCGGCGGACCGACCCGGCGGACCACGCCGGGCCACGGTCCACCCGGTCACTCGCTGGTCGCGCCGCCGCCCTGCCACTGGCTGACCCGGAAGATCACAAACTCGGCCGGCTTCACCGGCGCGATGCCGATCTCGACGATCAGGCGACCCTCGTCGACCGAGGACGTCGGATTGTTGCTCTCGTCGCAGAGGACAAAAAACGCCTGGTCGGCGGTGGTGCCGACCAGCGCACCCTGCATCCACAGACCGCGCAGGAACGAGGAGATGTTGCGCTTCACCCGCTCCCACAGGTCACGGTCGTTCGGCTCGAAGACCGCCCACTGGGTGCCCCGGCGGATCGACTCCTCGACGTAGTTGAACAACCGCCGGACGTTGACGTACCGCCAGCTCGGGTCGGTTTTGGCGAGGGTACGGGCACCCCAGATCCTCGTACCGAAGCTGCCGAACGACCGGATGCAGTTGACCCCCTCCGGGTTGAGCAGGTCCTGCTCACCGGTGGTCACCTCGGTCTCCAACCGGACGATGCCGCGTACCGCCTCGTTCGCCGGTGCCTTCCACACCCCGCGCGCCCCGTCGGTACGGGCCCAGACACCGGCGACGTGGCCGCTGGCCGGGACGGTGAGGAACCGCTCCCCGTTGGTCGCGCCCGGCCGGGCCAGCGGATTCGTCACCACCAGGTTCGGGTAGTAGAGCGCGGCGAAGGCCGAGTCGCGGCCCAGCCGTGACCGCCACTCCAACGCCCGGGTGGCGTTCAGCCCGGGTGGCACGTCCAGCACCGCCATCCGGGTACGGCTCGCCTCGCACCAGTCGACGAGCTGCTTCTGCGCCGCCAGGTACGTCTCCTCGTCGAGGCTGCCGTCCTCGCCCCGGGTGACGGTGACCAGATCCGGGATCGCCACGATCGTCACGTTGTCGGCGATCGCCAACCCCTGGTAACCGGTCCGCTCGGCGACCGAACCCTCCAGGTCGGCCGGAGTCACCCCGGAGGTCACCGGCGGCGGGATCTCCACCGCGTACCGGCCGGGCACCGGCGCCCGGTCGGTCAGCGGTACGCCCTGCGCCGGCCGTACCTCCACCCGGACGTACTCGGAACGGTCGTTGACGGTCCGCTCCAGGGTGCGTGGCGTCTTGCCGGTGAACTGCAGGCCACCGATCTCCTCGCGCAGCGTGCCGTCCTCGTACACCCGGAGGGTGTAGTCCTGGCCGCCGTCTCCGCCGCCGCCGTCGGCACCCGGCGCGACCACCTCCACCTCGACCCGGGCGCCGGGACGCAGCACCGAGACGTCCAGACTGCCCACCTCGGGACGGTTCGCCGAGGGCAGGGTCAGCCGGCCGTGACCGTCCACCCCGTTGCCGCCCGGAATCCGGACCACGTAACAGGTGCTGCCGCCGTTCTCGAAGAAGCCCCGGACGGCGTGCGGCAGCATCGCGCCCGCGACGAACCCGCCGTAGATCCGCTCGTACTGCGGCCAGCTCGTGACCAGTTGCGGCTTCACGCCGTCCGGGTCGGTCGGATCGCCCTGTTCGGCGTCGTACTTCTCGGTGAAGCCGACGAACGCCGCCACGGCCGTGCCGACCCCCTCGATCGGCATCGAGCCACTGGGCTGCTCCTCGATGTAGACGCCCGGTGCTCCGTAGGACGCGGCCACGGGTACCACTCCTCGCTGTCAGGCCTGGATCGCGCTGGTCAACAGCGCGGGGTCGAGATCGCTGGTGTAGGACTCGCCGTAGTGCAACGGCGGGAAGACGCGCATCATCGGCTGCTCGGACGAGCAGGCCACGACCTTGACGGTCGGAAAGTCGTGCACGATCCGCTGGACAAGCTCCGGGGTGTCGCGCTGGTCGAGGTCGAGCACGATGACGTCGGGCAGTGCCTCGACCAGGCCGCCGACCACGTCCGCAGCGCTGGCCCGAACCAACTCGATGCCGTCGACCCGGAGGATCTCCTCGAATCCGAGGCGGTGCAGGGCGCCGAAGTCACCCATCAGCACGCGGGTCATGGTCACCTCCACCGGCCCGGGGATCACACCGACGAGCGTGTGCCCCGGGCCGCCTCCGTCGGAAGGTGCAGGCGGGCAGTCGAACGTGCACCGGCCGTACGGATGCTTGCCGCCGGCTCGACCCCGGTCGATCCTGGAACGGAGCGGGACCGACCGAAACGTCGGTCGGCGTCTGTCCACCGTGGAGGTGCGTGCCGATGCGGGAGTGTGCGGCGCCGACCACGCCCGTCGTCACGACGGGCCACCCGGGGTGAAGCAGCTGACCCACGAGGACGTGACGGCCACCGCGCCGGTCTCCCGGCACGCCACGGCGACGGTGACGGTCCAGGCCAAACGCGTACCCGGCAACCGCCCGCCGGTCTCGCACGGTGGGAACGCCGCGGTGCGCCGCCTGGTCAGCGGTGGCGTCGGCGGTGACCCGGCCGGGGGTGGGATCGGCCTTCCGATGCTCTCCGCCGGCGGCGGCGCCGCGCTGGGCCGGTTCGGTGCCGGCGGCCCGCAGCGGAAACTCTCGGTCAGTCAGCCGGGTGACCCCATGGAACGGGAGGCCGACGCGATGGCCGCCCGGGTGAGCGCCGGGCCGGGTGCCTACCAACCGGCCAGGACCCTGTCGGCGGCACGGGCGCCGGTCGCCCCCGCCGCCGCGGACGGGTCGACCGGCGACGGTACGGGCGTGGACGTCTCCCCCGCCCTGGAGTCGCTGATCCGGGAGCCGGGAGCGGGCGAGCAGCTGCCGCCGGACGTCCGTGACCGGATCGAGTCGCATCTCGGTGTGCCGCTCGGTGGGGTGCAGCTGCACACCGGTCCGGCGGCGCAGGAGGCGGCCGTCCAGCTGGGCGCCCGGGCGTTCACCTTCGGCAACCACATCTTCCTCGGCCCGGGCGAGTCACCGCACGACGTCGCGCTGATGGCGCACGAGGCCACCCACGTTGTGCAGCAGCAGGCGGTCAACGTCTACCGGGACCTGGTGCACCGCTCGTCGGACAGCCTGCTGCCCGACTTCATCGTCGACGCCGTTCGGACGTACGCCCGCGACCTGCCCGGATACGACATGCTCACGGTTGTCGCCGGCTACGACCCGATCGACGACCGGAGCGTCGAACGCAGCCCGGAAAACCTGGTCCGAGGCGTGATCGGGCTGGTGCCGTTCGGCAACCACATCGCTGACAAGCTCCTCGAACTGGAGATCCTGCAGGACGCCTTCGCACTGGTGGACGGGGGCCTGGTCGCGCACAACCTGACCCTGGCCCGGATCAGCGCGGACATCGACCGGGCCTGGGACGAGCTGGACGTCCTCGAGGGTTTCGACGGCAACGCCGCGATCATCGCCCGCTACGTCGGCGCGATCTACGCCGACGCGCTCGTCTTCGCCCGGTCGCTGGTCGACACGGTGCTCCAGATGATCCGCGAGGCGGCCGTCGGGCTGGCCGAGACGTACCTGGCGGACACCCCGGTCTGGACGCTGGCCACGAAGGTCATCCACCACGACCCGCTGCGCGGTACCCCGGTCGAGGCGACCACGGTCGAGATCCTCGCCAACTTCCTCACCCTGATCGGCAAGCAGGACACCCTCGCCCAGATGCGGGAGCGCGGCACCCTGCAGCGGACCGCGGACTGGCTCGACACCCAGATCGGCCGGTTCCTGTCCCTGATCTCCGAACTCGGCGCGCTGTTCGAGGCCGGCTGGGCCGCCATCCAGCCGGAGAACATCGCGAACCTGCCGCAGAACCTCAGCCGGCTCGCCCGGGACGCGGTCGGGCTGGTGCAGCGGGTCGCCGCCTTCGCCACCGACGTCATCGCGGCGGTGCTGCGGATCATCAAGGACGCGCTGCTCGGCTGGCTCAGCGGCGAGGCACACAAACTGCCCGGGTTCCGGCTGCTCACCGTCATCCTCGGAGAGAACCCGTTCACCCACGAGGCGGTGCCGCGTACGGCCGCGAACCTGATCGGCGGTTTCATCGCCCTGCTGCCGAACGGTGAGGCGACGTACCAACAGCTCGCCGAGTCGGGAGTGATCGCCGACGCGGGGGCCCGGATCGAGGGCGCGATGTCCCGGCTCGGCATCTCGCTCGACCTGATCACCAACACCTTCCTCGGCATCTGGAACTCGCTCACGCTGGAGGACCTGCTCAACCCGGTCGCCGCGTTCGTCCGGGTGCTGGAGAGGTTCGGCGAGCCGCTGACCCGGATCGTCGAGTTTGTCGTCGAGGTCATGAAGGTCGTCATCGAGCTGATCCTCAAGCTGATGAACTTCCCGTCGGACCTGCTCGGCAGCATCGTCAGCAACGCGATGCAGGCCATCGACGACATCCAGCGGGACCCGGTCGGCTTCCTGGTGAACATGCTGGCGGCGCTGAAGGCGGGACTCGCCGGCTTCTTCGACCACGTGCTGTCGTACCTGCTCGACGGGCTCGCGTCCTGGCTGTTCCGTGGGCTCGGCCAGCTCGGCATCACCCGGCCGCCGGACTACTCGCTCAGGTCGATCCTGGAGTTGGTGCTCCAGGTGCTCGGGATCACCGGCGAGCTGCTGTGGCGGAAGCTCGGCGAGCAGATCGGCGAGGAGAACGTCGCCAAGATCCGCGGCGCGATCGACACCCTGACCGGGGTGTGGAGCTTCGTCAAGGACGTCCAGGAGGGCGGCGTCGCCGCGCTCTGGCGACACGTCGAGAACCAGCTCGGCAACCTCTGGGACACCCTGCTGAACATGGCGAAGGACTGGATCGTCACCCAGATCGTCGAGAAGGTCACCGCCAGGCTGCTGTCGATGCTGGACCCGACCGGCATCATGGCCGTGGTCAACAGCATGGTCGCGTTCTTCAACGCGATCGAGTCGGCGATCGAGTACCTGCGCGACATCCTGGAGATCGTCAACGACTACGTCACGACGATCGCGGCCGTCGCCGCCGGCAACATCGCCCCCGGCGCCGCCAAGGTCGAGCGGGGACTGGCGAACGCGATCCCGGTGGCGATCGGCTTCCTCGCCAACCAGGTCGGGCTCGGCAACGTACCGGAGAAGGTCGTCGAGATCATCCAGGGACTACGTGAACTGGTCGACCAGGCCCTCACCTGGCTTTTCGAGCAGGCCAAACGCCTCGGTCAGGCCGCCCTCGCCCCGCTCGGCATCGGCCCGCCCGGGGCGGCCGACCCGCAGCAGCCGGACGCCGGGCAGCTCCGGGAGGAGTTCACGGTCGACGGCGAGCCGCACTCGATCTACGCGGGTCCCGGCGGCGCCCTGATGCTCGCCTCCGATCCGCAGCCGGTGTCGAACGTCGACCGGCTGCGCGACCTGTACATCGAGTACCGGGGACTACCGCCGACCGGCGCCGACGCCGACCGCCGGCGGGTGGTCCACCAGATGGTCGAACTGGTGAAGTCCGACCCGTCGCTGCTCGGCGGGTTCGCCGGCGCCACCCCCGAGGAGCGGGCCGACATCCTGGTGGTGCAGGCGCTGCTGAGGACCCGCGTCATGGTCCGGGCGCGGACGAACAACATGGAATACCCGGCGACCGTCGACGGGATAGACACCCGGGAAGGCGTCACCCCCCGCTACTGGGTCAGGTGCCGGTTCGACACCGGCGTCGAAAGCCGGCACCGGAACAACCCGGGATCGGAACCGGAACGGCTGATCCCGCTCCGGGAGTTCGTGCAGAGCATGTCCGGGGCGTACACCGTCGTCAAGCCGTTCACCGGCGGGAACCACGGCTCGCGGTACGCCCAGGTGGAGGAAAACGGGTACAGCCTGCTCCCGGAGCTCTGCCGGGGCGGCAGGTGGCGGAGGGTGTTCTACCCGACGGACTACACGGCCGCGGTCGAGGCGCACCTGGCCCGGGTGGTGGCCGAGAGCACGCCGGCCGAGGACCTGACCAAGCCGCCGGAGGATCGCCGGTGGATGTGGCGGGGCAGCTCCTACGTCAACCGGCCGGACAGCCCGGGTGAGGCGACGGTCGACCACACCCCGGCCGTCGTCGTGCACTTCAAGACCGAGGGCGTCAACATGACGCAGCAGGAACGGCGCGACTGGTACCGCACCGGCGGCGACTCCGACCTGCCCGAGATCATGCCGCGCGGGCGGAACAGCAGCAAGGGCAGCGAGGACGAGCGGTTGGACGACCCCCAGATGATCGGCGACCGGTTCCGGGGCCCCGGGGAGTAGCCGGGACCCGACCACCGGCGCACGACCGAGCTGCCCGTCGGTCCGCACCTACCCCGCGGCCGCGGTCCTGGTCAACGGCGCCACCGAGGTCGTACGACTCGGCAGCCGGCGCCCAGAGATCCCCTCGCTGGTCTTCGTCCGCGACGACGGCGAGGCGCTGGTCGGCGAGCCCGCCGAGCGCCGGGGCGGTGCCGAGCCTGGCCGGCCGCCCTCCACCCAGCCTGGCACCCGAGGCCGCCCAGGGCGATTGACACCGTCCGGTCGGCGGGCATCGCCGGCACGGCCGGGCCGTCGACCGGACCGACGGCAGCGACAGCGACACCGATACCGATACCGGCAGCGGCGCCGGAGACGGCAGCGTCCCGACGCCCGCCCGCCCGCCGTCAGCCGGTGCCGCTGCTGCGGGACTCCCCCGGTCGCGGCTCGTCGACCGGCGGTGGGCGCAGATCGGGGACGGCACGGACGTCGATGCCCGCCACCTCGGGACCGACGGCGACCATCGCGGCGGCGTCGATAGTCGCCGTGACAACCAGGTCGAGCCCAGGCTTGAGCTGCCCGCCGAGCGCCGACCAGAAGTCGGAGTTCTCCGACCCGTCGCCGCCCCGCAGGCTGAGCGACGGCACCGGGCGGACGGTGGCCAGTACGCCCCGCAGGTGCTCGGCGTTGATCTCCGGATGCAGCAGCAGCGCGGCCAGCACGGAACCGAGCAGCGAGTGCTCGTCGCGTACCTCTGTCGTCCAGGCGGTCACCAGGTAGCGGCAGTCCACCCGGGGCAGTGGATCCCGGCGGTAGCGCCGGCCCTCGTCGTCCTCGACGAGTTCCTCCCCGAAGTAGCGTTCGTCGAGGTTGGGGCGTACGTCCCAGAGGTAGAGGTTCACCGTGGGTCGGGAGACCCGCGCCGCCCAGTCCCCGTCCGGGGCGTCGAACGCGACGTCCACGTCCCGCGCCGGCAGTGGCACCGCGGCCCGGAGGAACACCTCGATCGACTCATCGAGTTGGTGCAGCATCGGCGTCTCGATTCACCAGGTCGAAGTAGCGCTCGAACTCCGCCTCGGTACGCAGCCGGCCGAGCTTCTGAAACTCGCGCTTGATGGCGAGGATGACGTGCCGCATGGTGATGACGTCCCCCTCGTCGGCGGCGAGGAAGGCGGCGCCGAGCGCGGCGTTGTGGATCAGCCCTCCGGAGATCTTGAACTGTCGGGCGACGAAGTCCAGGTCGAGATCGGCGACCGGGGCGGACGGCGGGAACGACCGCGCCCAAATCGCCCGCCGCTGCGGTTCCTCCGGCAGGACGAAGTCGACGGCGACCGAGATCCGGCGCAGGAACGCCTGGTCGATGTTGCGTTGCAGGTTTGTCGCGAGCACGACCAGACCGTCGTAGCTCTCCAGCCGCTGCAACAGGTACGCCACCTCGATGTTGGCGTACCGGTCGCGGGCGTCGGAGACCTCGGAACGCTTGCCGAACAGGGCGTCCGCCTCGTCGAAGAAGAGCACCAGGTCCCCGGCGCCGGCCGCGACGAAGATCCGCTCGAGGTTCTTCTCCGTCTCGCCGATGTACTTGCTGACCACCGAGGACAGGTCCACCTTGTACAGGTCGAGCCCGAGGTCACCGGCGACCACCTCGGCGGCGAGGGTCTTGCCGGTGCCGGAGGCTCCGGAGAAGAGCGCGACGACCCCGGTCGACGGCAGTGGCGGGAACCGCCAGTCGCCGTACACCCTGCCCCGCCGGCGGTGCCGAGCGGCCAGCTCCCGCAACTGTCGCAGGTCGTCCCCGGGCAGCACCAGGTCGTCCCAGCCGCGGCGGGGCCGGATCCGGACCGCCAACCGCTCCAGGTAGCCGCCGGCGAGCCGGCGGACCGCGGGCCCGAGCGGGCCGGTGGTGTCCTGCCGGGCGGCGGCGACGAGCCGGAGCTGTCCCCGGGTGAGCCGGTAGGCGGGATCCGGTTCCGTGCCGAGCAGTTCCCGCCAGTCCTCCGGACCGGCCTCGCCGCCGGCCACCCGGATCTCCCGCCACGGGCGGACCGGCACCGACTCGAGCGGCAGTTCACCCGGGGTGGAGAGCACCCAGTTCAGGTGCATGCTCCGGACCACCACATCGGCACCGGCCGCGTCGGGGGCGGTGCCCGACTGAAGTACCACCACCAGGTTGCCGAGGGTGGCCTCGCGCACCACCGCCGCCCACTGGGCGCCGGTCTCCGGCATCGGGCAGATCAACCGGCCCTGGTCCGGCCAGTGCCGCTCGACCGCCTGCAGGCGGCTCTCCCGGTCGCCGCCGTGCACCAGCAACAACCCCGAATCCGCCAGCCCACCTGTCCGGTCGCCGACAACGGTGCCGTTCACCGCCGCCGCGCCTGCGGGCGCACCGGCCGAGGAACCGCCGTCACCCGACGAGTTGGCACCGGTGGTGGTCCGGTCGCGGGTCGCGGGGAGCCTTACCGTCCCGGGGGGCAGGTCGACGTCGGCCGACCCGTCACCCCGCAGATGCCAGACGACCCGGGCGGGCAGCCCGCAGGCCCGGGTCGCCCACGGTCCTTCGGCGGCCACCTCGACAAGTTCGGCCCGACGCAGCGGCGACCCGGATGCCACGCAGCGGTCCGCCGGGTGGTCCGGGTCGGCGAAGATCCGGGCGAGCGTGGCGACGGTCAGCAGCGGCTGCTGCACCGAGTCCTGGACGTAGGCGACCAGCCGCTGCCGGGCCGGGCTGGTCTCGACCGCGCCGAGCAGGGCCAACACCTCGGCGTCCGACGGGGCCAGCCCGGCGGTACGGGCCAGCACGGCGAGCGGAGCAGCACCATCCAGCATGGACCGGAACTCGGTTCGGGCCCGGTTCAGCTCCGGATCGGTCCGTTTCCTGACCTCCGCGGTCAGTGACGGGGCCGGACCGTCCAGCCCGGGCAGAGTGGCCAGGATCCGGTCCAGGTCCTCGGGTCCGACGTACATACCGGCGAAGTCGCGCGGCGGGCGCCCGTCGGCCAACCGGCACACCAGCGCCTCACGTTGCAGCAGGAGGTCGGCCAGCACGGTGGCGGCGTCGGGGCGGCCGGTCATCGGATCAGATCGCGCCCTCCCGCGTCGCGAGGGCGACCGCCTGCGCGCGGGTCCGGCAGTTCAGCTTGGTGAGTACGTCGTGCACAACGTTCTTGACGGTTCGTTCCGAGAACCGGAGGTCCTCGGCGATGCCCCTGGTGTCGAATCCCTCGGCGAGCAGCCGCAGCACCGACCGTTCCCGGGCGTTGAGCGCGGCCGGGCCGAGGCTGGCCGTCCGGGTCACGTGCGTCAGCAACCGGGCGAGCAGGTCGCCGGGGAGCGTCACCGCACCCGTCACCACCGCGCGGACGTTGGCGACCAGGGACTCCGGGGTGAGTCCGTCGTGCGGCAGCACGGCCGCGACACCCGCGTCGACGATTTCCCGGACCTGCTGCTCGGTGGCGATCCGGACGGTGGTGACGAGCCGGGTCGGCGAGCCCGCCACGAGTCGTACGGCACGGCGCAGCGCGGTACCTTCCGACTCGAAGAGCAGTACGTCGAGCCGGCCGACGACCGGTGTCGGGGCCAGCCCGGCGCTCTCCCCGCGGATCACGAACCCGGCCTGCTGCAGACACGCGACCATGCCCCGGCGCACGATGGCGTGATTGTTGTCGACCCAAACCGACGGTGGTTTCTGTGGCTGCATCCGATCCCACCCCCCCGGCCTGTCCGCTGCATCATGATGCGGTCCGGGTCGATCCTTCGACAGTGGCCAATCGTCTGGCCGACCTGTCGGATATCCGTCCGAAGTGGCTGATCGCATCTCGGATGGCCGCCCGTTCATCGGCTTTTCCCTCTGGTGTGCGGGTCCTACGCTCGTGCCATGCCCAGGTACTCCGCGGAGCAGATATACGGTTTCGCCCGCCGGGCCGGTTTCAACCCGGACGAATCTGCCACAATGACCGCCATCGCTCTGGCCGAATCGGGCGGCAACAGCCGGGCGCACAATCCCTATGGCGAGGATTCCCGGGGGCTGTGGCAGATCAACGCGCGGGCGCATCCGGAACTGGCCCGGCGGTACGACCTCTACGATCCGCTGCAGAACGCCCGGGCCGCGTACGAGGTGTCCCGACACGGCGGCGACGTCTCCCCGTGGACCGTCACCCACGGCGGCAGCAGCGCCCGCTACCTGCGCTACCGGGACGAGGCGGAGCGGGCCGCCGTCGCGTACGGCGACGGGACGGGCCACGGCATGTGGAGCGGCACCCGCGGCTACCGGGACCGGGTGGCCGCCGACGCGCCGACGGCGGATCCGGCCCCGGGTGCCACCGCGACGTCCCTGGCCGCCGAACGTCCCGCCGGCGGGGGCCCGGGCGACAACCCGGCCCTCGACCGGTTCCTGGAGGCGGCCCGAAACCAGATCGGTGACCAGTACGTCTTCGGTGCCGAGGCCAGGCTCAAGGACAGCGACCCGGACACCTTCGACTGTTCGGAACTGGTGCAGTGGGCGGCGCACCAGGCAGGCGTGACCATCACCGACGGTGCCACCGCGCAGTACCTGGAGCTGAAGCGACGAGGTCTGCTGATTCCGGTGGAGCAGGCCAAGAAGACGCCCGGCGCCCTGCTGTTCCACTTCGACCGCGAACCCCGCCCCGGCGACGGCCGTACCCCGGGGGCGCACGTGGCGATCAGCCTCGGCAACGGCCGTACCGTCGAGGCGCAGAACCCGGTCAACGACGTCGGCGAGTTCAAGGCCGGCAACCGGTTCACCTACGCGGCGCTGATGCCCGGCATCTCCGACGGCACCGCCACCCCGCCCACCCCGACCACCCCACCACCACCGCCACCGCCGCCGGTCGAAACGGCGCCGGTCGAAACGGCGCCGGAGCTCGGCGGCGCCGACACCGACCAGGACGCTCTCACCGACGCGCTGGAACGACGGCTCGGTCTGGACCCGTTGCGTGCCGACACCGACGGAGACAACCTCTCCGACAGCTACGAGCTGGTCACCGCCGGCACCGACCCGCGCCGGGCCGACTCCGACGGTGACCGGCTCAACGACGCGTTCGAACTCGCCCGTGGCCTCGACCCCACCTCGCCGGACAGCGACGCCGACGGACACCTGGACGGCAGCTTCACCGCCGACCAGCTCGACGCCGACCGGGACGGGCTCGACGACAACCTGGAACGGGTCATCGGCCTCGATCCCCGGCTCGCCGACAGCGACGCGGACGGCTTCGGTGACGCACTCGAGTACCAGAGCGACTCGAACCCGCTGGACGCCCGGGTCACCCCGCTGGCTCCGGCCGGCGCGGGCGGTCCGGACCCCGCGACCGCCGGACCGTTGGCCCCGGGCCCCGGTACGACCGCTCCGACCGGTCCGCTCGGCCCCACCACCCCGCTCGGCTGACCGCCGCCGGACCGTCCAGCTGGCGCGAGGAGGGACATCGTCGATGGATGTGGAGATCATCCTTCCGCAGGCGCCCGTGGCCCTGGTGCCAGGTGTGCCGGCCCAGGTACGGGTCGAGGTGCGCAACCGCTCCGCCACCCCGCTCTCGGTGCGGTTGACCGTGCAGCCGAACCGGGCCGGCTCGTGGGCCCGGATCGACGCGCCGACGCTGACCCTGGCCCCGGGTGACGGCGGCACCGTCGACGTCAGATTCCACCCGCCGGCCGACGTACCACCGGCCGCGACGGTGCTGCCGTTCACGGTGCGCGCCGACGACCCGCGCTACGGCGTACCGGTCGGCCGGGCCACCGGCCTGGTCACGGTCACCCCGGCACCGCGCCTGGCGGCCGTACTGTCCCGCGAACCGGCCCGCCGGGGCACGGTCCCGTTCTCTCTGTCCCTGGTCAACCTCGATGCCACCAGCCTGGCCCTGCGGCTCGGCACCCGGCTGGACCCGCCGGGTCAGGTCACCGTCGAGCCGACGGTGGTCGAACTGCCTCCCGGCGGGACCGGTACGGCCCGGCTGCGGGTCCGCCCACGGGGCGCGCTGATCGGTTCACAGACCCGGTACGTCCTCACCGTGACCTGCCACGACATCAAGGCGGACGAGGACGCGCCGCCGGTGGCGACGGCCGAGGAGGACGGCCTCGCGCCACCCCGGCTCGGCCGCCGGCCCGCCGCCGTGCTCGGCACGGTGCTGCTGGTGCTGCTGGCCGCGACCGCCGTGGTGTTCGGCGGACGGATCGACCTGCCCGGTCGGGGGGTCGCCGGGTCCACCGCGCCGCCCCCCGCTCCGGTCAGCCGGCCGTACGCGCTGGTCGACGTCTTCCCGCAGCAGGGCGGTACGGACGGCCGGGCCGCCGCCGACGCCACCCTGGCCCGACTCGCCGCCGCCGGGATGCCGGTACGCCTGGTCGACAGCACCACCTCCGACCAGGTCGCGGACGGGCAGGGCGGGCTCTGGGTACTGCTGCAGGACGGCCTCGGTACCGTCGAGGCGACCCGCGCCTACTGCGACCGGTACCGGGCCGTGGCACCGAAGTGCGACGTCGTGCCCTGACCGGAGGCACACCCGCCGCAACCGCATCGGCGATCGTGCACCTCTGGCCGCCCGTACGGCTATTTCCATCCCCCACCCCGGCCCCTACGGTGGGCACGATGTCCGGCCGACCGCAGGAGGGGGTCCGTGGGCTACGGGCTCGGTGTTGACCTCGGCACCACGTACACGGCGGCGGCGGTGCGGGAGAGCGACCGGGTCGAGGTGGTTCGGCTGGGTGGCCGGCGCCCGGAGATCCCCTCCCTGGTCTTCGTCCGCCCCGACGGTGCGGTCCTGGTCGGCGAGGCCGCCGAACGGCGCGGCGCCGCCGAGTCGGGACGGCTGGCCCGGGAGTTCAAGCGCCGGGTGGGTGATCCGGTGCCGATCCTGGTCGGCGGGTCGCCGTACTCGGCACACGCGCTCACCGCCCGGCTACTCAAGGAGGTGTACGCGATCGTCGGGCGGCTCCAGGACGGGCCGCCGGACGACGTGACGGTGACCCATCCGGCCAACTGGGGCCCCTACAAGCGGGAGCTTCTCGACCAGGCGATCCAGCTCGCGGACCTGGAGCGGGTGACGCTGCGGTCGGAGCCGGAGGCGGCCGCCATCCAGTACGCCGCCGGCGAGCGGGTCCAGCCGGGCGAGGTCGTCGCCGTATACGACCTCGGCGGTGGCACCTTCGACGCTGCCGTACTCCGCAAGACGACCACCGGTTTCGTCCTGCTCGGCCAGCCGGAAGGGATCGAACAGCTGGGCGGGATCGACTTCGACGAGGCGGTTTTTGGCCATGTCGTGGCAACTCTCGGCAATCATCTGGACGGGCTCGACCCGGACGACGAGGCGACAACCGCGGCACTGGCCCGGCTGCGCCGGGACTGCGTCGAGGCGAAGGAGGGGTTGACCTTCGACACCGAGGTGATGATCCCGGTCGCGCTGCCCGGTCTGCACACCCGCGTACGTCTCAACCGTTCCGAGTTCGAGGCGATGATCGCGCCGGCGCTCTCCGACACGCTGGGCGCGATGCGCCGGGCGCTACGGTCGGCCGGGGTCGGCCCCGAAGAGGTCCGGTCGATCCTGCTCGCCGGTGGCTCGTCCCGCATTCCGCTGGTCGGGCAACTACTCGGTACCGAGTTCGGCCGTCCGGTCGTACTCGACCCGCATCCGGAACACAGCATCGCCCTCGGCGCGGCCCGCGTCGCCGGGGTGGCCGCGCTGGTCGAGGGACCGGCCACCGGCAATGGCAAGACGCCACCGCGTCGGGCGGTCCCGTCGGCAGGGGCGGGTACGCCGGTGCCGCCGGCGCCGAAACCCCCGCCAGGCCCGCCGACCGAACCGAACCCGCCGAGCCCGGCAGGCCGGTCGAGCGAGGTGGGCTCGGCGAACCGGTCGGACGAACCGAGCCCGGCGGGCAAGCCGAGTGTGGTGGACCCCGCGGGCCAGCGGCAGACGCCGGGCCGACCGGCCCCGATCATCGGCGTCGCCTCGGTGCCGGCGGTGTCGCCGGCACCGCCGGTGCCGGGGACGTTCCCACCGCCACCGCCGGTGCCGAGAAGCGGCATCATTCCACCGCCACCGCCGGTACCGAGAGTGGGCGCCATTCCGCCACCGCCACCGATGCCGGGCTCGGGCGTCTTCCCACCACCACCGTCGGAGACAGTGGGCGCCGGCCCCGCCACCGTCCCACCGCCACCGGGCGGGGGCGCAGCCACCGTCCCACCGCCGGGGGCGGGAGCGGAACCCGGCATCATTCCGCCGCCGCCGGTGCCGAGGATCATCCCGCCGCCACCACCGGTGCCAAGGATCATCCCGCCGCCACCACCGGTGCCGAGGGTGGGTGCCGTCCCGCCGCCACCACCGGTACCAAACACGGGCGCCATTTCGCCACCACCACCGGTGCCGCTGGTCCTGCCGCCGTCCATGCCGCCAGCCATGCCGCCGTTGATGCCGACAGCTCCGCCGCCGGAGCCGAGCGGGACACCGGGTCCGGGTGGACCGGCCGACCGTCCGCCCGATCCCACCTCAGACCCGTCGGCCGGGTCGCCGTTGCTGCGCCGTCGGCTGCTGCTGATCGGGATTCCCGCCGTGGTCGCCCTGGCCGGTGCCGGCACCGCCGCCGCCCTGCTCGCCACCCGTGACCGCTCCGGCAAGGAGAGCGCTGCCCAGGTCACCCCGACGGGTACTGCCTCGCCCACGCCGGCACCGGCCGGCCAGGGGCCCTTCCCCGCCGACCGGCCGATCCTCTTCCGACAGGACGAGGGTGGCGAGTGGCCCGGAACAAGCCGGTCCACGATCTACCAGATGATGCCCGGTTCCGGGCAACGACTCCCGCTCGCCCAGTCCGGGTACGACATCCTGCCGCAGTGGGCACCGGACCGGACCCGGTTCGCCTTCACCCGCCGCAGCGGCAGCACCTGGCAGGTGTGGACGATGAACGGGGACGGCACCGACGCCACGATGGTGATAAACCGGATCCGGGCCGGGACCCGGGTCTCCTGGTCTCCGGACGGGCGCCGGTTGGCGTTTGTCATGGAGGTGGACCGCCGGCCACAGCTCGCGGTGCTGACGATCGGCACCTCGACACCGATCCAGCTGACCGACACCCCGGACAGCAAGGACGACCCGGCCTGGGACCCGACCGGTGACCGACTCGCCGCGTGGAGTTCCCGGGACGGCGAACCGCAGCTCTACCTCCTCTCCGCCACCGAGCCCGGCGCCGAGTGGCAGCGACTCACCTCCGGCGACGCCCGCGCCCTGGACCCGGCCTGGTCGCCGGACGGTCGACGGATCGCGTACACCCGGGCCTCGGGCGACGACCGGTTCCAGATCTGGCTGACGAACAGCGACGGCACCGACAACCGCGCGGTCACCGAGGGCCCGGACCGGGACATGGATCCGACCTGGTCGCCGGACGGGGAATGGATCGCCTTCACCCGGGGTCCGTTGAACGGCCCGACCATCTGCGCCGTCCGGCCCGACGGCCGCGATCTGCGCCTGCTCACCGCCCCCGGCCGCCGGGAAGGCCATCCCGCCTGGTGACAGCGGCCGGGGCCGGGACCCGCCGAACCGGGACAGCCGCGGCCGGGACAGCGGTCGGCCGACCGCCACGGACGGGACAGCCGTCGGCCGGGTCAGCGGGTCGCCGGGTCCGGGCCGCTGCGGGGCAGACCGGCCAGGATCCCCTCACAACTGCGGACCGTGGCCCGCGCGGCGGTCCGCAGCTCCCGGGCCGAGAGCGGATGCTCGGCGACCCGCTGCCAACGGGCCAACGCCGCCTCGGCGGCGGCGGCCAGCCGGCCGGATACCGCGTCGGCGGCCAGCCCGAGCCGGTCGGCGGCGGCGGCACCCGCACCACCGAGCAACCGGTCCATCTCGGCGAGCTGGTCCGGACGCCCCGGCAGCCGACCGGACCGCAGCAGGTGCAGGAGGCCCACCTCCACGAACTCGTGGAACCCGGCCCGGATCTCCTCCGCCTCGGCGATCAGCCCGGCGGTGCCGGCGTCGGTGCGCCGGGACCGGACCACCGTGTCGAGGGCGGCCAGTGCGGACCGTGCCTTCAGCACCCGGGCCCGACCGAGGAACTGCGCGGCGAGTACCTCCCGGAGCCGGTCCAGACCGCTGCGCGCGGAGAGTTCCCGGACCAGGTCACCGGCATCCCGTACGGTTCCCTCCCGGATCAGTTGCACGCTCAGGCGGACGCCGAACAGGCCCAACCGGGCGAGCAGCCGGCGGCGGACCGGACCGTCCACCGGCACCGCACTCGCCGGGCCGACGAACCGGTCGGCGGTGAGCAGCAGTTCCAGGACGTCGTCGAGCGGCGAGCCGGCGATCGTCGCCAGCGCCTGGAACTCGTCCTCGCGCAGCGTGGCACCGGCCGCGCCGAGCAGCCCCGCCACCGGTACGACGATCGGGCAGAGCCGGCGCAGCCGCTCGTCGGACTGGTAGCGGTCGGCGACCCGGGCCGCCACCTCCATCGCGTCCAACCGGCAGTCGCCGATCTCGTCGGCCCGGGACAGCACACCGACCGCGTTGACCGGTGACCCCCGGGCCAGTTCGTCGCCGTGGAACGACTCCAGGAACCGCAGGTCGCTGCCGTGCATGTGACGCAGCAGGTAGACCACCGCGTCGGCCTCCGCGACCCGCTCCTCGTCGGCAGCCAGGAACATCTGGGTCCGTAGCGACACCTCCGTCGACAGCGAGGCGATGCCCGGGGTGTCGATCAGGGTGTGCTCGCGCAACCGTCGACTCGGCACCTCGACGGTGAGCTGCGCGACCTCGTCGACCGGTCGGCCGAGGTCGACCCGGACCGCGCCGGACACCCGGTCGAACGGCCGCTGCTCGGGCGGGCCGTCGACCAGGTGCAGCAACACCTGGTAGGACGGACCGTCGCGGTACCAGGTGACGATCCGGGTGCACTCGCCGGCGTCGGTCGGCGCGAGTTCCTCGCCGACCATCGCGTTGAGCAGCGTGGACTTGCCCGCCTTGAGCTTGCCGGCGATCGCCACCCGCAGTGGCTCGTCCAGTCTGCGCAGCGCCGCGGCGAGCACCTGCCGGGCCGCCGGGTCCGGCAGTTCGTGGTACGCCCGGTCGAGCAGGCCGCGTACCCGGCGCAGCAGTTCGTCGGTCACACCGCCTCGATTCGCTCGGCGACCCGGCCCAGGTCCCGCCACTGCTCCTCCAACCGGTCCGCGCGCCGGGCCCGTTCGTCGTCCGGCAGGGTCGCGGTCTGTCGGACCGCGGTCAGCGCCTGGGCGGACGACCGTTCGGCGAGCGCGGCCCGGGCGGCGAACTCGTCGCGCAGGAACCGCTGGGTACGGCGGATCGCGTCCCGGCAGTCCTTGCCGAGCACGAACCCGACCTCGTCGACGTACCGCCGCAGCTCCTGCTTGGCCTGTTGCCGGCGGTACGCGAGCTGCCGCTCCCGCTCGTCCCGGACCAGTTTGCGGCCCAGCGTCATGCCGACGGCGACGCCGATCGGGGCGGCGACGGTCAGTCCCAGCAGGCTGCCGAACGCGCCGGCCATGAACATGCCGCCGTACGCCAGCCGGGCGGCGGTGAACGCACCGAGGAACTGTCGCATGGAGGAGCGTTCGAAGCGGATGTCCAGCACCCCGACCTTGGCCAGTGCGGCGGCCGGTGCGGGCAGGTCGAGGTCGAGGCCCTCGTACTCCAGGTCGAATCGGTCGGCGACGTCCCTGGCGAGCTGTTCGGTACGGGAGACGAGGGTGAACAGGTTGTCGACGGCGACCGCCGCCGCCTCCTTGCCGGCCCAGGCCTCGAAGTCCCGCCAGTTGTCCTTCGGGTCCTCCTTGTCCAGCAGTTCCTCGCCCCGACGCAGCAGACCGCGCAGCCGTTCCCGCAGGTCGTGGTCGACGTCGGAGCCGAGGTCCTGGGTGCCGTCGTTGAGCGCGGTCTGCCAGGAGGCCGCCCGCTCGGCCAGGTGCTGGCCGCGCCGGGTCTGCTCGGCCAGCCGTTCGACGAGCACCGGCTCCTGTTCCGGATGCCGGGCCACCGCGCGCTCCGCCCCGATCTGCCGGCGCAGTTCGGTGACCGCGAAGGTGATCTCCTGCCGGGTCGCCCGTACCGTGGTCGCCTCCGCGCCCGCCAGGATGTCCCGGCGGAGCAGGTCGAGCAGGCGGGGGAAACCGGACTCGGTGTTGAGCGACGCGCTCCCCCGGGCGGACGCGCGCAGCCGCAGGAAGGACGAGACCGGTACCACCGACAGCGACAGGCCGGCCCGGGCCAGGTGTCCGCGGTTGAGCTCCACGATCCGGCGCCACTCGGCGTGTAGGTCGGTCTTGGTGACCACGCAGACGACCCGGGGGCAGCGTTCGACCGTACGGGTCAGGAAGGCCAGCTCCGGCGCGGTGAGTTCGGCACCCGCGTCGGTGACGAACAGGGCGGCCCGGGCCAGCGGCAACGCGCCGAGGGTGAGGTTGCCCTGGGCGGAGTCCAGGCCGCCGACGCCGGGGGTGTCGATGAAGGAGAGTCCACGGCGCAGCAGCAGCCGGTCCAGCCGGACCTCGACCGAACGCAGCCGTACCCCCGTGTCGCCGGCCTCGGTGACGTAGTCCCGCAACCGGTCGAACGGGACCTCGATCCGGGTCGGTTCCGTGACGTCGTCGCCGGGTTCCGGATGGGCGACCACGGAGGGCGGTACGCCGTACCTGACGATCGTCGGGACCGCGGTGACGATGTCGGAGTCGACCGGACAGACGTCGGTCCGGAGCAGGGCGTTGATCAGCGTGCTCTTGCCCTGCTTGAACTCCCCCACCACGGCGACCGGTACGTCCTCGGAAAGCAGCCGGAACCGGGCCTGGACGAGCCGGGCGGCGAGGTCCGGCCGGTCGGAGGCGGCGGCCAGCACGCGTACCCGGTCAAGGTCGTCGAGCGCTCGCAGGACGGCGACGCCCCTACCCGGGCCCTGGGGGGCAGCCTCACCGGGCGGTCGGGCCACCGCCGTCACGACCGTCTCCGTACCACGCGTGCCGCCATCCTCTCCACCAGGGGCTCGGGGCCGGTCACGGCCGAGGCGTCAGCTGGGCACCAGCCTACGGCCCGACCACAAGCCGATCGATGCCCTGCGGCCGGACCGGGACCGGATCGGGCCGTACCGGGTGGGAAACGACCCGCGCCGTCGGCCTGCCCCGGGGCGGGTCGACGGCGCGGCCGTGCCGGCCGGTGCCGGGTTCGGTACCGGCGGTGGCGGATCAGTACCGGAACACCGCGAGTTGGGCGCCGGCCGGGCCGAGCGTGTAGCCGGTCCGGGCGGCCGGGTTGAGCTGGACGTACGAGCCGTTGATCGGCAGCGGGATGCCGTAGAAGTTGAACCCGCTGATCCGCTTCACCAGCTTGCCCGTCTGGTCGAGGACCACCACCGAGCAGACGCTGTTGTTGTCGATCACCTCGCCGAAGCTGCCCGGGCTGCGCACCTCCTCCATCAGGAAGTACCCGTTCGTCTCGTCGACGGCCGGGTGTTGGTAGCCGGCGCCGGTGAGGGTGACCGGAACCCCGGTCCGGGTGCCGAGGTCGTAGATCCCGATGCCGCCGTCGAAGGTCGGGGCGAGCATCCGGTGGGTACCCGAGTCGATCGCCAACCCGCTCGCCCCACCCCGGCCGAGGCCGGGGAAGGTCTGCACCGTCCCGCTGTCCAGGTCGACGCTGACGAACCGGGTCTCGCCGCCGGAGCTGAACAGGTCGGTGCCGGCGAGCACCGCCTGCCGGGTGGTGTTGTCCGCCCCGAACGCGGTCACCAGCGGATACGGGATCCCCGCCAGCGCCGGCTGCACGTCCGTCGGCGTGCCGAAGGTGTTCGCGGCGACGTCCGAGGTGAAGACCCGGTAGCCGCCGTTCGGACCGTTCTGGCCGTACAGGAAGGCGGTGGTCGAGGTGCGCTGGTTCGGCGCCGGGAGCGGGCCGCTGGTGCCGGTGGCCGGCACGTTCTCGGCCGGCGGGGTCCACGCCCCGCCGTCACCGCCGGTCGCGACCGGCTTCAGGACCTGGAAGGACTTCGTCCCGTCCGGGTCGATCCGCTGGTAGAGGCCGACACCGTTGGCCAGCACGCCGGGGCCGGCGCCGATCAGACCTGCGGTCTGGTAGCGGCTTGTCGACGACGCCACCGTACCGGTCACCGTGTTGGTCTTCTGGTCGAAGAGCTGCACCGCGCCGGTGCCCTGGTTGACGGTGAGGAAACCCTCGTCACCGGCACTGTTGATCCCGTAGCCGCCGGCCAGGCTGCCCCCGCCGATCGGGCGTACGCCGTCCCGCGACAGGCTGCTGACCCCACTGGCCTGGCCGACCACCCGACCCTTGCGGGTGGGCAGTACGCGTACCACGTGGTCCATCGCGGCGCTGAGGCCGACCGTGGCCGGATCCAGGGTCACCGAGCCGCGGGTGCCGCGGACCGGGGCGGCGTGCACCGAGCCGGTGTCGACGCCGTTGGCGTCCCGGACCGTCCCGTTCGGATTGTTGAACAGGTTCCGGTTGCCGAAGATGGTCGGTCCGGGGGCGCTGATCTCGATGATCGCCCCGTCCGCGCCGGGTACGTCCCGGACGTCCCAGCTCACCCGGAACTTCTCGCCGTACTCGGTGACCAGGTTGTGGCCGCCGGCCCCGTGGTCGGCGACCGCCGCCAGGGTCGGCTCGGCCGGCTGGGCGTCCGAGGTCGGGGCGACCCGCAGGTAGGAGAACGGGGTGTAGGTGACCGCGTTGCGTCCGGCGGACGCCGGCTGGATGCCGACGCCGTAGATGCCGCCGCCGGAAAGCGCCGAGACCGGCACCCGCACCGTGCCGGCGGGCCGGGTCAGCGGCACCGTGTACGCCGGCCGGAAGACCTGCGCGGAGACCGGGTCTACCCGGCCCGGCTCGGAGACCACCAGTACCGCGTCCGACGGCACCGTCGCCATCGACCGCAGGTCGTACGCCACGGGGATGCTGTCGCCCCGCACCACGGCCGGCACCTCGGGCGCCGGCCCGTACGTCGACCGCCCGTCGCCGGGTCCGAAGGTGAGGCTGACCCTGGCCTGGGCCAGCGTCTTCTTTCCCTTCGTCGCGGTGTACGTCAACTCCACCGTCCGGGGCGCCGGGGCGGCCAGCGGCAGTCCCGCCGCGGCGAGTACCTCGCCGGGCAGCAGTCGGGCCGCCGGGGTGTCGGCGAGCCGTCGTCCGCCGACGGTGAGCGCGTACCGGACGCCGCGTTCGGGCAGGCCCAGCCAGTCCGGGGCGATGGTCAGCCGGTCGGTGAGATGGTCGTGATCGAGCGGGATGTCGGCCGGGTCGGTGGTGGTGTCGAAGATGGTGTCGAAGGGGTCCCGGGGGTGGCGGGCGACCACGCCGACCCGGGGCACCGACGGCGACAGCGGTACGCCCGCCTCCGCCAGCAGCCGCTGCACCGCGCGACCGGCGTTCACCTGCGGGCCGACGTGCAGTTCCACGTCGGACTGGGCCGGGGTGTAGGTCGGGGTCGCGGTCGCGACCAGGAAGTCGCGTACCCGGACCGGGTCGGTCAGCCGCCCGGGGCCGGTGAGCAGCTTCTTGTTGCCGGTCAACTTCGCGACCTGGAGCACCAGCGCGGCGACCGCCGCCACCTCCGGAGTCGAGGCCGAGGTGCCGCCGTTGTAGGCGACGGTCACGTCGGTGGCGCTGCCGCCCGCCGCGTGCGCGAGGGCGAGCACGTTGTCCCCGGGCGCCGACAGGTTGACCCGGGAGCCGCGTCCGCTGGCGTACCCCCGGGAGCCGTTGTACCGGGTCTCGGCGTACGCCGGCTGGCCGCCGGCTTCGGGGCCGGACGGCGGTGCGGAGGTGGTGTCGTTGAGCGTGCTGCCGCCGACGGCGATGGACCCGGTGTCGGGAATCACCGACGGCGCGGTGGAGTGTCCGACGTCGGCGAGGTCGGTGACCGGGCCGGTCCGCCGGTCGGCGACCTCGGTGGCGGTGCTGCCGCCGGAGGCGGAGACCGCCGCGTTGGTGTAGCCCCGGGTGCCGTCGCCGGAAGAGACGCAGACGACGATCCGGTAGTCCCGGACGATCGTGGCGATCACCGAGGCCATGATCGGGTCGTCCTCCATGTACCGGCCGGAGAAGCCTGCGGTGTCGAAGCCGAACCCGATCGATGCGGTGATCACGGTCGGCCGTGGCTCCTGCCGGGCGGCGGCCAGAAACGTGGCGGCCATGTCGGCGGTGGTCGGGCCGTTGCGGGCCGGCAGCACCAGCCGGTAGTCCGCACCGGGGGCGATGCCGAGCAGGTCGGTGTAGCCGCTGCCCGGCCGCTCGGGCCGCTGCCGGTCCCGGGGCAGCGGGGCCATCATCGTGAAGTCCAGGCCGGCCTCGCTCAGCACCGGGTCGTCGGCGCCGCAGGTCTGCCCGAGCGGGTCGAGGGTGGCGTCGCTGTCCGCGGTGTAGGTCGGGATCAGCGGCATGCCGGGCCAGTCCAGGTAGCGCTGGCCGTCCTGGACGACGGTGGTCGGCCCGTACGACGCGGCCCAGCTGAAGCACGGGTGGGCCGGGTCGGCGGCGGTGGACTGGTCGGTCAGGGTGCCGAGCGAGACGTTGGTGATGATCTCGCCCTGTCCGGGGAGCTGCCCGAACCGCTGGCTGATCGCCGCGTACGCCGCCACCGCGTTGACCCCGGGCTGGTTGAGCAGGCTCTGGGCACTGGTGGTGAGCCCGAAGTTGGTCGGCAGGCCGCCGGCCGGCGTGGTGGTGCCGGCCGTCCGGGCCGTCGGGGCGGTCGCCGTCAGCAGGGCGTCCGGTACCGGGGTCGGGCCGGTGTTCAGGGTGGTCACCCGCCAGTCGGGCGCGGCGTAGCTCACTGCCGGGTCGGCGCGCAGCGCGGCCACCGCGGCCGGCACCGTCTCGGCCGGCACCCGCAGCCGGTACAGCCGGGAGACGTCGAGCAGCGGCCGGTCGGCCGTGTCGGTGCCGGCCTTCGTGGTGCCCGGCGCGGTCTTCGCGGCAGTCGGGGCGAGGTCGGGCAACACCCGCTCGGCCCGAGCCACCCCGAGGCCGGCGAGCACCTTGTTGAGTCGGCCGTCGCTGGTGTACGTCGCCGGGCGGGCGGCGTCGGCCCGGGACCGGCCGAGGTCGAGGCGGGAGGGGCCGGAGACGTCGCCGTCGTACACCACGAGGACGCTGTCCGACGCGTACGCCTCGGGCCGGCCCTGGGCCAGGGTGGCCACCAGGTCGGGTCGCGCCGGCAGCACGCCGGCCGGGTTCGCCGCGTCGCGGCGCAGCGGCACGTTCCGGACTTCGGCGGTGCCCCGGTCCGGGTCGACGACCCGGGCGAGGCCGTCGGTGTAGACGACCGCGTACCGCCCGTCCGGCAGGTGCAGCTGGGAGTACGCGACCGTGGGATGGAAGGACGGCGTTTCGGGCGGTACGGCGGCCACGACGGACCGCGGCACCGCCGCCACGCCCAGCGCGGCGACGGTGCAGCCGACCACCGCGTGCGCCAGGTACCTGCGGGTACGCAGCATGGGCACACTCCTCGACCCTGGCGAGGTGACCAGGATCCGACGTAGTTGATCAAGATTGGTCGGCGGAAGTAAAACATGATCTTGGTCAACACGTCTATGCCGGACACCTGCGGGAACGGCGAAAAGATCCCGACACCGGCAAATTTCCACAGTAGAGCTGCCAGCCGGCTGGACGCCGGACGACGTGGGGGCGCCGGACGACGTGGGGACGCCCGGCCGCTCGCCGGACGCCCCCACGGGTGGAACTCAACCGTCGCCGGTCGTCACATGGCGCCGCACTGTCCGGTGGCCGGGCCCCGGACGATGTTGGCCAGGCCGTTGCCGAACGGGGCCGGGTTGTTCGCCGCGCAGGCCAGCGGCCCGCCGATGCTGCTCGCCGCGACCAGCGGGCCGACGTTACCGGTCAGGCTCACCGGGCCACCGATCTCCGCCGACTCGATGCCGACCTCGCCGGTCGTCCCGGTCACCGAGACCGGGCCGGCGACCGTGACGTCCCGGAGCACGACTGCCGCCGCGCCGTTGGCCGCCACCGGGCCGCTGATGGTCCCGCCGTCGACGTAGAGCGCCGCACCGGCGTGCACGGTCACCGGGCCGTTGACCGTGGCCCCGTCCAGGCAGACCGCTCCGGTGGAGATCGTCAGCGGTCCGTTACGCCGGCCGGTCACCGTCGACGTGCAGGCCGGCGACGGGTTGGCCAGCAGTTCGACCTCGGCCAGCGTCGCCTCGCCGGTCGGCCCGGTGACCTCCAGGCGGTAGTGCCCGTACCGGCCGGGGCGGGCGACGGTGAAGGCCCGGGTCTGCTTGCGCCAGGTGAACTCCTGGTCGTCGCGACTGTCGACCACCGTCCACTTCTTACCGTCGTACGAGCCCCAGAGGCGCCAGTCGGTCGGGTCGGCGTCCGCGTCCGTGCCGGAGGTGAGGGTGTACCGGGTGACCCGCTCCGGCGTACCGGTGACCGTCCAGGTGACCGGGGTGTCCACCGCCGCCTGGGTGCCCGAGGTGTTGTCGGTCAGCGCCGCCGGACCGCCCTTGACCGTACTGTCGGCCAGCGGTCGGGCCGGTGCGCCGGGCGCGGTCAGCGAGACCGGCAGGCTCGCCTCGCCGCTGCCCCAGGCCGACGGGGTCGGGCCCATCCGGAAGTCCAGCACCGCGCCGTCGGCCAGGTCCGCGTGCGAGATCCAGGTCCTGTCGTACGGCACGCCGTCGACGGTCAGCGACCGGACGTAGACGTTGCCGGCGCTGTTGTCCGGGGCGTTGACCACGATGTCCCGGCCGTTCTCCAGGTGCACCGTCGCCCTGGTGAACAGCGGCGAGCCGATCACGTAGTTCTGGCTGCCGACCTGGAGCGGGTAGAGGCCGAGGGCGCTGAACAGGTACCAGGCCGAGGTCTCGCCGTTGTCCTCGTCACCGGCGTAACCCTGGCCGATCTCGCTGCCCAGGTACATCCGGGACAGCACCTCCCGGACGATCGACTGGGTCTTCGCCGGCTGGCCGGCGTAGGTGTACATCCACGGGATGTGGTGGGACACCTGGTTGCTGAAGCCCCACATGCCCATCCGGACGTCCCGGGCCTCGATCATCTCGTGGATGGTGCCGTTGTACGAGCCGGGGAACCTCGCCGTCTCCGGGGTGGCGAAGAACTCGTCGAGTTTGTCCGCCAGCGCGTCCCGCCCGCCGTACAGGTTGGCCAGGCCCTGACCGTCCTGCGGCACGTGGAAGGCGAAGTTCCAGGCGTTGGTCTCGGTGTAGTCGTGCTCGTGTCCCCAGACCCGCGGGTCGAAGGAATCCGGGTCGGACTTCCACTCCCCGTCCGCGTCCCGGCCCTGGAAGAAGTCGACGTTCGGGTCGAACATGTGCACGTAGTTCTGGGCCCGGTTGCGGAAGTACTCCGCGTCGGAACGGTAGCCGTCCCGGTCGGCCTCCGGGGTCGCCGGGTCCTCGGCCAGCGCCGCGGCCATGTTGGCGATCCCGAAGTCGTTGATGTAGCCCTCCAACGCCCAGGAGACGCCCTCGGAGACCGCCGACGCCGTGTAGCCGGCGAAGATCGAGGTCTGCAGCCCCTTGCGGCCCACGTTGGTGTTGTTCGGGTTGCTGCCCGACGGGGCCACCGTCGCGTTGCGTACCGCCGCCCGGTAGGCGGCCTCCACGTCGAAGTTGCGGACGCCCTTGACGTACGCGTCGGCGAAGGCGACGTCCGAGCTGGTGCCGGTCATCAGGTTGGCGTACCCCGGTGACGACCACCGGGAGACCCAGCCGCCGTCGCGGTACTGCTGCACGAACCCGTCGACCAGCTCACCGGCCATGGTGGGGCTGAACAGCGTGTACGCCGACCAGGTGGTGCGGTACGTGTCCCAGAAGCCGTTGTTGACGTACACCTTGCCGTCGGCCACCTCCGCGCCGGTCTCGGTCGCCGTGGTGCCGGCCGGGATCGAGGTCGAGGTGGAGGACTGCACGGCGTGCTTCCACACCGGCGCCCCGGCGGTGCCGACGTTCTCGTGCGCCGAGTTCGGGTAGAGGAAGAGCCGGTAGAGGTTGGAGTAGAGGGTGGTCAGCTGGTCGTCGGTGGCGCCCTCGACCTCGATCACCCGGAGCTTGTCGTCCCAGAGCCGCTGGGCCCGCTCCCGGACCGTCTCGAAGGTGTCGGTCCCGGCGATCTCCAGGTCGAGGTTGTGCCGGGCCTGCTCGACCGAGATCAGCGAGGTGGCCAGCCGGAGCTGGACCTGCTTTGTCGTGCTGGTGTCGAAGGCGAGGTAGCCGGTGACGTTGGCACCGCCGCCGCCGGTGAGCCGGCCGCTGCCGACCACCGGACGGTCCACCACGCCGTAGACGAACATCCGGGTGGCGCCGTTGGAGAGCCCGCTGCGGACGTCGGTGTAGCCGGTGATCCGGCCGTCCTCGCCGAGGGTCAGGCCGCCGTTGTTGTTGACGTTGTCGAAGATCAGGTTGCCCCGGTCACCGGGGAAGGTGAACCGGAACATCGCCGCGTGGTCGGTCGGCGCGATCTCGGTGGTCAGCCCGTTGTCGAAGGTCACGCCGTAGTAGTGGGCGCGGGCGGTCTCGTTGGCGTGCTGGAACGGCAACGCGCGGGCGGACCGGCTGGCGTTCGGCACCCCGGTCGCCACCGACGGCATCACCTGGAACGTCTGTCGGTCACCCATCCACGGGCTCGGCTCGTGGCCGACCGTGAAGGCCTGGATGGTCGGCCGGTTGTCGGCGTTGTTCGCCTGCTGGTAGCGGTAGAGCCAGTCGGTGGAACCGGCGTCGGTCATCGGGGTCCAGAAGTTGAACCCGTGCGGGACGGCCGTCGCCGGGATGTTGTTGCCCCGGGAGAAGCCGCTGGAGGAGTTGGTGCCCCGGGTGGTCAGCACGTGGTCGGACGGGCGGGTGTGGCTGGGGCGGGCCGGGTTCGCGGTGATCCGGATGTCGTCCAGCCAGCCGTTGAAGAGGCCCTTGCCGGTGTCGCTGTCGTACCCGACCAGGATCCGGACCGCCCGCTTGCCGGCGGCGACCGCGCCGATCCGGGACCGCTTCAGGTTCCACTGGTCGGCGTAGAGCGACCTGGACGCGCCCTGCGCCCGCGGGCTCAACCCGAAGCCGTTCTGGTCGACGACGCCCAGGTCACTGAGGTACGTGCCGTCGTCGAAGGCCAGGTCCACCGCCGCGTACGTGCTCGGGTAGTCCAGGTCCTGCGCGGTCAGCTCCGGAAAGAGCAGGTACGACAGCTCGGTCTCCGGGGTGATCGTCAGGTCGACGTCGAAGACCCGGTTGTACGCGTAGCCGCGCCCGTCGACGATCTGCCCGCCGGAGTACTGCAGGGTGTTGCGCCCGGTCCAGCCGGCGTTCGGCTTCATGGTCGGTCCGTTGACCGGACCACCGCTGACGAAGGCACGCATGTCGGTGGCGGGTGGCAGGGTGGTGCCGCCGGCGGAGAGCTGCAGCTCGGCGAGCTGGATGATGCCGCCGCTGCGCACGGCGGTAACGTCCAGCCGGTAGTACGGGTACGCGGTGCTGTTCTCGAACCGGTACTCCCGGGTCTGGAAGCGCTCGTCGAACTCCTGCCCGGTACGGCTGTCCAGGGTGGTCCAGTTCTCTCCGTCGGCCGAGCCCTGCAGGGTCCAGTCCCTCGGGTCCCGCTCCGCCGCGTCGTTGGCCGAGGTGAGCGCGTAGTGCACGATCGCGGCCGGCTCGTCGAGGCGTACCCGGATCCAGCCGGACGAGGCGAAGGCCAGCCACTTGGTGCTGATGTTCTGGTCGACGACCCGCGCGGCGGTCTCGTTCGGCGGGTTCTCGTCGCTGGCGGCCACCTCGGTCACCCGGTCGGTGAGGTTGCCGGGGATGCCGGGGCTGCCGGTCACCCCGGACATCCGCTTGGCCCCGGTGGCGTCCACCTCGGCGCTGTTGGTCCAGGTCGGCTGGGGGTCGCCCGGTTCGAACGAGGAGTGGAACTCGGTGACGCCGGTGACGCCGGCCGCGGCCGGCAGGGGGCCGGTCGGCACCACCAGTCCGATCGCGACGGTGAGCGCCACGGGTAGGGCGCGTCTGGACAGGATCATGCACTTCTCCATGGGGGGTGGTTCGGGGCGCGAGGGCACCCCGACGGTGATGATCAACCTAATCCCGGGGGTGCCGGCGGGGACGCCTGGCCCCGCGCGTACACCGTCACCCGCCGGGCCCGGCACCGACGGCATGCCCGGCCCGGCGCCTGGCCAGCCCCCGGTGGCCCCGTCCCGAACTGTTCCGTACGCGTCCGGCCCTGCCCCGGACGACCGGCGTGTTCCTACGGTGACCGCACCATCTCCCGGCCGCCGCCACCGAACGGATCAGCCCGACGATTCGCGGGGGGTGGCGGCCGGCCGCGGTTCGATCTCCAACGGACGCACTGTGAAACGGCACGCCGCCGGGGCTCCACCCTCGCCCCGCAGCGCACTCGTCCGCTCCCTGCTCGGCGCCGGCCTCGTACTGGCGCTGGCGACGTCGGCACTGGCCGCGCCCCGGCCCGCCGCCGCGGCCCCGGCGGAGCCGGCGCCGGGCACGAACATGATCATCAACGGTACGTTCAGCAACGGCAGCACGGAACCGTGGTGGACCCGACTCGCCGAGACCAGCACCTCCGTCGTCTCCGGTCAGTTGAACGCGGCCAGCAGATGGTCCGTTCCCTCGGCGCGCAACCGGTTGGTGCCGGCGAACCACCGATCCATGTGCTTCATGTCCGGCTTACCCGCGTGCCCCACGGCAATCGCGGTCATCTGATGCACGACCACCTCCGGCCGGGCCCTGGCCACCGCCTCACCGACCGACGCCGCGTCCAGCCCGTCCATGACGATGCCGTCCGCGCCCAGCTCCGCCAGCAGGGCCAGCTTGGCCGCGCTTGTCGTCGTCGCCGTCACCTGGTGCCCCCTCGCCACCAGCAGCGGCACCAGCCGCCGTCCCACAACCCCACTCCCGCCCGCCACGAACACCCGCATGACCAACCAACACCTTTCCGATCAAATCCTGTTCCTGCATCCGAGAAGAAGCAGCCCGGCCACCCGTGACATGGGCGGCAAGGTCATTCATGAGCAATCCCCCGCCGCTGGGGTTGTCGGCCCAGCACATGGGACTTGCACGGCGAGACAACCGCAGCCGGCAACCGCACCTGACCGCCAGCAGGCGGTCGCCGTCCCGCTGGGTCAGCCAGCGAACGACGCGGAACCGAAACGCCCCCGCCCGACCGGCCTGTTGCGCCTGCCGCCGGTGGTGGCAAGCATCCGCGACGAGATAACCAGCCGCTTCGCCAACCCGTAGGTCTTGATCGGGCTGCTGCTGACCGTCTCCTTGTAGAAAACGGCCGCCCGACCGGTGATGTACCAGCGCCGGGGGGTGTCGTCGCCGTAGGTGAACTGGATGACCGCGTCCTGGCGTCCAAGGCTCACCGGCTGGTGGAGGTAGCCGAAGCGGAACGGCTTGAGCTGCTTGCCCCGCAACTGGCGAGCGATGTTCTCGGCGGCGTGCGCCGCCGTAGGCATACCGCTCTGGCAGGTGCCGTGGATGACGCCGAAAGCCTGGCGGATGGCGGCCGCGTCACCGATGGCGTAGACCTCCGGGTGCGACACCGACCGCAGCGTGGCATCGGTGATGATACGCCCGTACCCGTCGGTGAGAATGTCGGCCTCCGTGGCCAGCGGGGCCACCCGCACGCCGGTGGTCCACAGGCAGCCGTCACCGGCGACGAACTCGCCGCCTTCCAGCTCGACCCCGTCTGGAAGCACCTTGGTCACGCTGGCGCCCTGCCGGACGGTCACGCCCAGCCGCCCCAAGGCCGCCTTGACGTAGGCGCGGGCCTTGGTCCCCATCATCGCAGCCACTTCGCCCCGGCTCAGCAGGGTGACCCGGACGTTCGGGTGGGACTCGGCGATCTCGGTCGCGGCTTCGATCCCGGTCAAGCCGGCTCCGCAGACAAGGAATCCGCTGTTGCCCCGGCGCGCGAGGTGCGCGGCCATGTCCTGTGCGCTCTGCGGGCTGTTGAGGCTGAAGGCGTGCTCGGCGACCCCGGAGACACGGCCGGTGTCGGTGGTGCTGCCGACCGCATAGACCAGTGTGTCGTAGCCGATGAAGACCTGACCGCCATCCACGGTCGACACCGAGATGGTATGCGCGGCGGCGTCGATCCCGGTCGCCCAACCCTGCACGAATTCGATGCCGGTGTCGGCCACCAGGTCCGGGATGCGATGTTCGGCGAGTTGCTGGCCGGTGGCGATCTGGTGCATCCGCAGCCGCTCGGTGAACCTCTCCCATGGGTTGACGAGGGTCACATGGACCCGGCCCTTGGCTCGTTTCGCCGCGCCGAGGGCTGCCAGCATGCCGGTGTAGCCGGCGCCGATAACAACTACCTGCTTGATGTCAGCCATGCCCCAAGGACGACAGAGCCGCCCGAAACCGTGAGGCGCTGTGGCCGCCGTCACAAACCGGCAACGGCGGTGAGCTTCTCCGGGTTGCTGATCAGGTGAATCTCCCGCGCACGCCCATCGACAAGGTGCAGCACGATGACCGCCACCGGGGTTTCAGCGGAGTAGATGACGACGCCGGGCCCGCCGTTGACCTCGGCCACCACCACGCGCGGCTCCTGCGGCATGCGACCGCCGAACGTGACCAGCGCCCGCGTCACCAGATCGATCCCCTCGATCGCCTTACGCGGCGCCGGCGCCATGCCGCCGCCGTCGCACACCAGCCTGACGTCCGGCGCCAGCACCTCCATCAGCGAAACGAGATCGCCACCGGTGCTCGCCGATATGAACGACTCCGTCACCTTGCGCCGGGTCGCCTGATCGGTGTCATAGCGGCGCTGCCTGCGCCTGACATGCTCCCGTGCGCGCGACGCCGTCTGACGCACCGATTCCGGGCTGCGCTCGACCATAATGGCGATCTCGCTGTGGGAGTAGCCGAACGCCTCGTTCAACACGAAGACGGCCCGCTCCAAGGCAGACAACGACTCCAGGACCAGCAGCATCGCCAACGACACCGACTCCGAGCGAGCGACGTCGTCGGCGACATCCGGCGCGGTCAGAATGGGCTCGGGCAGCCATGGGCCGACATAGGTTTCGCGCCGGGACGCGGCACTGCGCAAGCGATCGATCGCAAGGCGGGTGGTCACCCGGACCAGATAACCCTCCGCGTTCTCCACCTGCTCGACGTCGACGGCACTCCACCGCAGCCACGCGTCCTGGACCACGTCCTCAGCGTCGCTCCAGCGGCCAAGCACCCGGTAGGCGACGGCGTTGAGAAGAGAGCGATGCTCGTTGAAGATCGTGTCGTGCGGCACCAGCCGAGCCTAGCCTGCCCTCGGCCACACCCACGTGCTCACAGTAAACGCCCTTGACACGCCAGATGCCCGTCATGCGGCATCGACGGGCCCAGTGACCGGCTCGGATTCGCGCTGCCTAGTCGCGTTCGGGTACGCGTTGCCTGGCCCAGCCGATGAAGCGTGTGATGCAGCGCGCCGGCTGGCCCCCAGGGCATGTCCTCGACGGCCTGGAACGAGGCAGACGCCGAGGTAGCGAGCCATCGACACCGGCACGCCGGCATACTCCGCGCGCAGCTCACGCCTGCGCGTCGAACACGGCCACGAAAGGCCGCAGTCGCAGCGACAAACTCGCCGCCAAACCCGCCACGACCAGACCGGACGATGCCGGCGAGCAAAAGTCATCGCGGTTGCGGGAGATATTCGTCGTACGAGATGCGCCGCACGTGGCCTCCCTCGTCGATCACGAGGGCGTTCTCTTCGCCACCCTCTGATTGAGGAGGGCACGGCGACCGAGCGTTGATCGCATCGCCCGCCGCCTCCCGTCAGGAACAAGCTACGGTCGGTGGCGAGGCGGAATGGGTAAGGTTCCTACCCCTGAGTCATGCAACGAGCCCAACCCTGACCGCGAGGTCACGGGCGTCATCTCGGACGGAAAGCGGCCCGTCGAGCAGGTCCAGGGTGATCTGGTGGGCGTACCTGTTGAAGCGGATCGTTTCCGGAGCCGACTCGTACGCCTGCCGCAGCGTCGCCACGGTCGCTTCCTTGTCGACCTTGCCGTAGTGCGCCCGCGCGACCTCGATGAGATGGCGGGCCCGGCGTGGCCGTGACGGGATCGCCGCCACATCATGACGCCGGGCCTGCCGCACCGCCTCACCTGACTTCTGCGACTCCACTGCCACGGTCACCGCATGAGCACCCATGATGACCTGAGTGGAGGAACCACTTCGGTCTGCCTCGTCGACGCCTTCCGGCACCAGGCTGACGCGTCCCTGCCCCTACAACGAATCACGCCACCGACCTGTGAGGTTCAGGGCGATCTGACACCTTGCGCGGCTACGTCGTCGTAGTGATGGGAGCGCGAACCAAGGTTCCTGGACTTCTCGGATGACGACGAGAGAGAGACTCACGATGAACATCGCCCTCTGGATCACGGCCGCCCTGCTAGCCCTCGCGTTCTTGGGTTCCGGCGTGACGAAAGTCGTCAAGTCCCGAGACGACGTCGTTGCGGCCTACCCGTGGGCCGAAGACTATTCGCAGGGTCAGATCAGACTCATTGGGGCAGCGGAGGTCCTCGGTGCCGTCGGACTGATCGTTCCCCCGGCTGTCGGTGTCCTGAGCCTGCTGGGTCCCATTGCGGGGGCGGGCCTGGCCGTCTTGATGGCCGGCGCCGTCATCGTGCACCTTCGTCGCGGTGAGACCACCAACGTCGTGTTTCCGCTCGTGCTGTTGGTGCCTGCCGCAGCGCTGGCTGTCCTGCGCTTCGGACCCTTCGCCTTCTGATCGCATCCAACCCTCACACACCGAAGGAGAGGCTTCACGATGACTACCCCACAGACCAACAAGGCGGTCTACAAGCGGCTCCATGACGCGATCAGCAGCCGCAATCTGGAGCTGATCTCGCGGACCGTCGACGAGGTGTTCCACCCCGATGCCGTGTTCCATGTGCCGGGGCCGGTGGGCACCACGGCGCCCGAGGCTGTGAAGGGCGCCTGGACGATGCTGCTTCGCGGGCTCCCCGACATCCAGGTCACAGTCGAGGACATGATCACAGAAGGTGACAAGACCGTCTTCCGGACCACCGTGAGGGGAACCCATCAGGGCGAGTACCGCGGCCTGGCGGCCACTGGGAGAACCATCACCTACAACGAGATCTTCGTCTTTCGCTTCTCCGAGGGCAGGATCGCCGAAGTATGGGGGGTCATCGACATCTTCTCCCAGCGCCAGCAGCTGGGTGAGCGGATCCCGTGACCTCACAGACAGCCGGCGTGTTTCGTCGAACACGGCAGGGGCGAGACTTACGGAGGCGTGCACCCACAATGGCCACAAGTGACCGATCACGCCACAGTCCGGACGACTCGGGGCTGAACGCGGTGATGAGCGAGCGGCGCCACCTGATCAACCTCGCCTACCGGCTCTTGGGCTCTCTTGCCGAAGCGGAGGATGCCGTCCAGGAGACCTACGCCCGCTGGTACGCCATGTCTGCGGAGCAGCGAGACGCCACCCAGTCCCCGGGCGGGTGGCTGACCACGGTCGCGGGCCGCATCTGCCTGGACGTACTTGGCTCGGCGCGAGCACGTCGAGAACGGTACGTCGGAGAATGGATCCCCGAGCCGCTACCCGAGTCCGCAGCGTGGTCAAGCGCGAGCGAGGGGCGGGGCGGTGCCGGTGACCCCGCAGACCGGATCACCCTCGACGAGTCGGTCACCATGGCCTTCCTCGTCACGCTCGAAGCCATGACCCCGGCTGAGCGTGTCGCCCTGATCCTCCACGATGTCTTCGGGTACCCGTTCCCCGAGGTCGCAAAGATCGTCGGTCGAACGCCCGCGGCATGCCGCCAGCTCGCCTCGTCAGCCCGTCGCCGGGCCCGCTTGTTCGACGTGACCCAGATGTCGAGGAACCGGCAGGCCGAGGCGGTTCGGGCGTTCAAAAAGGCATGGGAGGCCCAGGACATCGAAGCTCTGATCGGCCTCCTCGATCCCGACGTAACAGCGATCGCCGACAGCAACGGACTGGCGCAGGCGGCACTCGGGCCGATCGAAGGCGCCGAGCACGTCGCCCGCCACTACCTCACCATCGCTGAACAAATGCCTGCCAGCGCGGCCCTGGTCGAGTGCGTGGTAAACGGTCAGCCTGGGCTCGCGGTGCAGCAGGACGGAGCCACGGTGACGGTCCTCGCGTTCGACATCGACGAAAACAGAATCACGCATATCTGGGCGGTCCTCAACCCCGACAAGCTCCAGCGCTGGAGCTGAGCCGCTAGCCGACGACTTCCGCGCACGAGGGATCCCGCGGGGGCGGTCAGCTGCGGTCGGATCGCGCACGACGTCCTGTAGACCGTCGTCGACTGCGGGAGAACGCGGCTTACAGCCGAGTTCCCGTTTGGCCCTGCCGCTGTCCAGGCTCAGGCCTGCGCGCACCACAAGCATTCCGAGGTAGGGCGAGACGCGCAGCAGCCCGTTCGGCAACAGCAGCGGCGGTCGCCCGCCGACCGCGGCGGAGACCGCCTGCAGGTAGGAGGTCCACGTGCACGGCTGGTCGTCGGCGACGTTGTATGCGCTCCCGGCACGCCCGTTCGCCAATGCGGCCACGGCCGCGGCAGCCACTCCTCGAGGTGAACCATCGACACGGTCGATCCCTGTCGCGGAGCCACCAGGTTCTCACGCTCCGCCTGGTCGAGCAGTCCGAGCGTGTTCGACTCGAACCCGTAGAACATCCCGTATCGCAGGGAGACCGACCCCCTCGATCGAAGCCGTTGCGAGCACGAGCTCCTCGTTCGTCCGCATCGCTGTCAGATGCCGATCGAATCCTCCGCGTCCTGGTCCGCCGAAGGGCTTGTCCCCCGTGACCGGCGTGGTTCCATGGTCGTGATACCCGTAGCCGAAGACAAAGGACTGCGTCACGAACCGCCCGACACCGACGCGATCCGCCAGCCTTACCAGGTTGGACGTGCCCTCGGTACGAAGTCTGTTCGTCGCATGCAGGTCTCGGTGAGCGACGGGCATCTTCGAGCGCACGGTCGCCTGGTGGATGATGGCCCGTAAGGAGCAGAACCAGAACGGCTCGTTACCGAAGATTCGGTAACGAGCCGCGTGAACTGGCCGCATAGGCAGTGGGCGATACTGGGATCGAACCAGTGACCTCTTCGGTGTGAACGAAGCGCTCTCCCGCTGAGCTAATCGCCCTCAGCGCCGTGAACTGTACCTGATCGGGTCCCCGGCGCGCATCTCCGGGGTCAGTGGGTGGCGATGTAGTGCATGAAGCGGGCGAGGACGTCGATCCCCAGGCTGGCCCGTAGGGAGAGCCAGAGCACCACGGCGACAAAAACGAGGCCGACCGATCCGAGGACCATCCTCACCAGAAGCGACTGTTCACGTACCCAACGTGCCCAGGACTGGACGTGCCGACGGGTGAAGTTCAGCAGCCGTTTGGCCCAGTGGAACTCCACCGCCCAGATGCCCAGTCCACCGATCACGATCAACCAGCCCGGTCCGGGCAGCGGGATCAGCGCGAGGCCGAGCAGGACGACGATCGCGCCGGCGACCGCCACCGCCACCTTCAGCGTGATCCGCCCGGTCGGGTTCGCCCGGATGATCTCCAGGGTGGTCCGGATCCGCCGCCACCGGGGCGCCGGTTCGGTGCGGACGCCGCCCGCCGCCCCAGACTCGGCGGCAACCGTTGATGGATGATCCCCCGTCGGGGATGTCGGCCGGTCCCCCCGTGGGACGCGCTGATCCTCCGGCACGTCGTACCTCCGCCCCTTTCCCACCGCCCCACCACCGGCGAGGTCGCCGGTCGCCACCCTCATCCCGGTCGGAGGCACTTTCTCCATTGAGGATGGATTGGTCGGCATTTCAACCCCCAGTGTGGCCCGGCCCGTCACCCAACAGGACGACTGGACGTTACCGGAGTAAGTCGACGGCTGAACCACCTGGCGTCGTCGGGTGGGGATCGAGTAACCGGGATGGAACTGGACATCCTACATAAAGATTCGATTTCGATCCGCAGCTCGGCAGGCCCTTACCACTACTGGGTGATATCAGCGTATGGCGGAGCGTAACCATGAGTAGCACCTGAGGATGGGAAAGGCGGGACACGTACGTCCCGCAGCGGTGCCGGGGGGAGAACGTCCATGAGTGTCATCCGACCAACCACGGTCGAGGTCGAGACGTCGTTAAGGCTCGTTGCACCTGACGCCACGGCCCTGCCCGTGCGTGCCAGCCTGCGCTACGACCCAGCCGACCCGTATGCGGTCCATGTCCTGTTCCACGCGGAATCCGCCGGAGGCGAAGCGGTGAGCTGGTCCTTCGCGCGGGAACTGCTCGTCACCGGGCTGGATGAGCCGGCCGGGATCGGCGACGTCCGGGTCTGGCCCTGGGCCACACCCCGGGGCGACTTCGTCGCGCTCGCGCTCTCATCACCCGACGGTAACGCCCTCTTCGAGGTGCCACGCAGCGTCCTGGTCAGGTTCCTACGCCGGACGTACGTGGTGGTGCCCCGGGGTCGGGAGGGCGACCACCTGGACGTCGACACCGCCGTCAACCGGCTGCTCGCCGGACGGTGACAACCGTTCAGGAAAGTCACAGTCAGTAACCTTCACCACGCCGCGCGGACCTGCCGAGTCCGCGCGGCGGTTGTTCGCCCGATTCATTCCGCCCCGGCCCGGCAATTCCGGTTTTGGCGGCGATCGCCGGCCTTTTCCGCGCCGACCCTGTTCCGAGCCGGATATCAGTATCGTTCCCGCCGCGCCACCGCTGTTCAGCCGTGCGTGGTGATGCCCCCGTCGACCGGAATGACCGCGCCGGTGAGGTACGCCCCGGCCCGCGAGGCCAGATAGATCGCCGCCCCGGCCATGTCGTCGGGGCGTCCGATCCGACCCAGCGGCACCTGGTGCTCGATCGTGGCGCGGGTCGCCGGGTCGTCGAGCGCGAACGCCATCATCTTGCTCTCGAACGGGCCCGGGGCGATCGCGTTGACGGTGATGTGCTCCGGGGCGAGCTGGTGGGCGAGGCTGCGGGTCAACATGTGCACCGCCGCCTTGGTCGCCGCGTAGGCGTACACCTCCATCCAGGGGACCCGGATGCCGTCGATCGAACCAATGTTGATCACCCGGGCCGGGTCGTCGGCGGTCGCCGAGGCACGCAACGCCGGCAGCAGGGCGGTGGTCAACTGGAAGACCGCCTTGACGTTGACCGCCCACAGCTTGTCGAACGCGCTCTCCGGATACGCCTCCAGCGGCGCTCCCCACGTCGCGCCGGCATTGTTGACCAGTACGTCCAACGCCGGGACCCGGGCGAGCACCGCCTCGGCCAGCCGGGTCGCCCCCGCCGCGGTCGAGATGTCCGCCGGGATCGCCTCGCACCGGCCGTAGCCGGAGAGTCGCTCGGCGACCGCCAGGCAGACGTCCGGCTTGCGGGAGGAGACGATGACCCGGGCGCCGGCCTCGACAAATCCCTGGGCGATCATCAGCCCGATCCCCCGGGTCCCGCCCGTGACCAGCACCGTCTTGTCATCAACCGCGAACAGTCCGGGCATCGACACCTCTTCCGGAAGCGACCGCGGTCGTCGCGACGACGGCTGCCCCGCCGCCGCGACGACCCACGATCCGAATGTCGTTCGGGTCTACCCTCTGCCACCCCGTCCGGTCAAGCCGGACGGCCGTACGGCGTCACGGTTCGACCCCGGCGATCCGTACCCCGTCCAGATGGACGGTGATCCGGTCCGTACCGGCGAAGTCGGGCCGACCCGTCCGCCAGCTGTGGTCGTCCGCCTCGACGAACCGTGACCGGTCGGTCTTCCACAGCCGCAGTTCGACCGGACCGAGCCTGGCGCCCGGCGCCAGGACCCCGGCCGCTGGGGTGAACCCGACCTCCAGATAGCCGTCCGCGCCGGGCCGGGCGGCCGGCAGCGTCACCACCCGCCGGGTGACCCGGTCACAGCCGAGCCGGCCGGCCCGGTCACAGTCGGCCCGGACCGGGGCCCGGCCCGAGTCGCGGGTGAACCAGTACCGGACGGTGATCCGGGAGAGGTCGACCGGGTCCGGGCCGGCGTTGCGCAACTGGACCGCCGGCCTGATCCACCGGTCGGTCGGCGACCGGTCCAGGTTGCGGTAGGTCAGCTCGGGCGGAGTCACCGAAACCGCCGCGTCGATCTCGAAAAGGGTCACCGAGTCCGCCGGGAAGGTGTGGGTCAGCAGACCGTTCGCCGCGCCGGCGGTCGGCGGCGGCACCAGGATCCGCTGGTCGGGTGCGCGGACGATCGAGGTGGGGTCGGCGGCGCCGTACCGGTGGACCCGGGCGTCGAGCCCGATCGGCCCGCGCAGCGTCAGAGTACTCGTCTGCTCGACCCCGGCCTTGTTGACCACCATCACGGTCAGTGCGCCGTCGTCGCCGCGCTGTGCCGCGTAGACCGAGAGCTTCTCCTGGTCCGCGCTGGTCGCCCGGACCCCGATGTCGCCGAACCGGCCGCCGGCCCCGTCGTAGTTGCGGTACATCCGGAAGGCGTACGCGCCCGGCTGGTCGGCACCGGGCGGTGCCCAGAGCGTCGCCAGGTCGAGCCCCTCCCGACCGAAGATCCCGAGTACGTCCGCCTGCGCCAACGCGCCGTTGACGTGGTCCAACGCACCCCAGTTGTACTCGGTGACGGCGGTTCTCGTACCCGGGTAGTTCGCCGCCACCAGTTCCTTCATCCGGGGCACCAGCCGGACCTGTGTGTTGATCCAGCTCTCGTCGGTGTACGTCGGGTCCCACAGTGCCCGGGTGGACCGCAGCCGCAGCGCGTTGGTCGCCGGGTCGTTGCCGTTGCCGAACGCCACCCCGGCAGCCTGCGGATAGAAGTGCATGTCGAAGTAGTCGAGGACCCGCTGCCCGTGTTCCTCCTCGTAGTCCCGCATCTGCTGCAGATACCAGGTGCTGAACGGCAGTCCGTCCCGGTTCGGCCGGTCGGGTGGGTTCGCCCAACAGCCGGTACGCCCGCAGACCTCCTGGTCGAGTCCGGAGTGGTCCCAGGAGGTCCAGCCCCAGCCGACCGGGCCGAGGGTGGCCGCCGTCGGGTCGACCTCCTTGATCGCCGCCCCGATCGCGTACGCCTGGTCGCGCAGCTCCGCCGAGCTCGCCCCGGTCGGGTGCACGTCCCGGTGGGTGTGGTGCCAGATGTCCGGCTCGTTGTCCAGGTTGTAGAACCGGACCCCGCCCTCGGCTGCCGTTCCGTACTTGCCGGTCAGATGGCGCAGCCACTCCCGGACGTACTCCGGTCCGACCTCGACGCTGGTGTCGTGCGGGTCGTTGCCGGTCACCGGGGTGCCGTCCGGACGGATGCCGTCGCCGCAGTCCGGGCGCCACTCGTCGGTACGCTGCTGCGGGCCGTACTTCGTCACGGAGAAGCCGCAGGAGCCGTCACGAGCCTTCGGCGCCCAGCCGATCAGCGGCACGGTGAGCACCGTGTCCGTCCCGGTACGCCGGTCCTGTTCGACAAAACGGTCGGTGGAGGACCCGTCCGGCAGCGCCTCGGGATTGTCGTTGGCCTCCGCGATGTTCTCGAAGAACCAGTCCGAGGCGCGGTTGGTGGTGTCGTACCGGTAGTGGTAGCGGGTGGTGGCGTTGCCGCCCCAGCGCCGTACCGGCAGGGACAGTTCGGCGGCCAGGGCCTCGTCGACGAAGTTCATGCCGTAGATGTGCGGGCTGATCGGATGGCGGTCCAACCGGAGGTCGACCTCGAGGGCCGGCCCCGGCTCGGCGTACGCCGGACCGCCGGTGACGACGAGCCCGCCACCCGTGGCGACGAGTACGACGCTGACGGAGGCCAGCAGGGTGAAGCTGCGACGCATGGAATCTCCCGGGCTCCTTGCCGCCCACCCGGGGTCGGGGTGGGCGCGGTGGGATGACGGTCGGGCGTGGCTCGCTGTCGCCCCGCGCGTCGTTCGTCGGCCCGGACGGCGCTCAGGTTATCCACCGGCCACCCCCGCGGTCAACGTCGAACGTCGATGGATGCCGGAGGTTCGACGGCCGGTCACGGCGCGGGGTGCTGCGCCGCCGCCCGTTCCGGGCTACCGTCGAGGCGATGCTCCGATTCGGTCATGGCTCCGACGAGTCGAACGGTTCGCCGCCCGGGCCGCGACACGCCGGCATCCACACTTTCACCCTGCGTGACTTCTCGTCGGATCCGGTCCACCGCCGTCCCCGGCTGCTCGACCGCCACCTGCTCCTGCTGGTCACGGTCGGACACGGCACCCAGGAGGTCGACTTCCGCGGCTATCCCTGTCGCCCCGGCTCGCTGATCTGGGCACAGCCTGGTCAGGTCGTCCACCACGGCGAACCGGGCGGACTCGACGCCATCCTGGTCAGCTGGGCTCCGGAGGCTACCCGCGAACTGGGACTGGCACCCGTCGCCGCCCCGCCGGGCGGGACCGGCTACTGGCAGCTGGCCGGCGAGGACGAGGACGCGGTGATCAACGAGGTCAGTCAACTCGTCGTCGACTGCCAGCGGCACCCTATCGGGGACGTCGCGGTCGACCTGCTCCGTCACCAGCTCGCCGTCCTGCTGCTGCGGCTGGCGCTGCTGCCGGGCGGTCCGGAGCGGGACGACCGGCGGGACGGGGCGACGGACGAGAGCGGGGGCACCTACCGGCGACTGCGGTACGAGATCGAGCGGTCGTACGGGCAGACCCGGCGGGTCGAGGACTACGCCGGTCGGCTCGGCTGTTCGGTGCGTACCCTCACCCGGGCCTGCCTGGCGGCCACCGGGCGCAGCGCGAAGCAGATCGTCGACGACCGGGTCGCGTTGGAGGCCAGGCGGCTGCTCGCGGCGACCGACCTGCCGGTGGCCGGGGTCGGTCGTCGGCTCGGTTTCGCCGAGCCGACGAACTTCGGCCGGTTCTTCCAGCGGGAGGTGGGCCAGAGCCCGGGTGCCTTCCGGCTCCGTCACCGGGGCCCGGCCCGGCCCGAGACCGTCCTCATCGGAGGGTCAGCGGTTTGACGAACAAACGTACGGGGAACTGTGTGGTCACCGCCGGTTGACACACATTCTCGAAGGGGGCACGGCCGTGGGTCTGATGTTCCGTAAGCGCAAGAAGATCGGTCCGCTGATCCTCAACTTCACCGAGAACGGCTTCTCCTCGTGGAGCATCAAGATCGGTCGCTGGTCCTGGAACTCCCGAGCCCGGGCGCACCGGGTGGATCTGCCCGGACCGCTCTCCTGGAAGCAGGACAAGTCCCGGCGGTGACCCGTCACCGCCGGAAGCCGGGGCGCCGACTCGTCGGCGCCCCGCGGCGTGTCCGGGCCCGGACCCGGTCATCCGGCCGGTGCGCCGACAGTGATCATCGTGTCCCCGGAGAGCCGCCCGGCCAGGGGTTCCCGGTTGACCTCGCCGCTGGCCACCAGGTGCTCCAGCACCTGGTTGGCGTCTCCGGCGCGGTAGACGGTCCGCTCGGCGGTGAACTGCCGCAACTGCGTCACCGACGCCGGGCCGGTGGAGGTCAGCCGGTCGAGGAGTTCGTGACGTAGCGGCTCCGGAGCCGGAACCGGCGTGGGATCCACCAGGCGCCCCTCGGGGTCGTGCGGGTCGCGGAACCGGACGCCGCTTTCCCGGTCCACCGTCCAGAGCGCATCCTTGAACGCCTCCAGCCGCTTGCCGTAGGCGGTGGCGAAGACGAGCAGGCGCCCGCCACGGCCGGGCGGCCCGGGCGCCGGGTCGACGACCAGCTCCACCTCGGACACCAGCGGGAACCCGGCGTCGTTCAGCCGTTGCCGGAGCTCGCCCCCGGCCCGGGCGGCCGGGTCGAGTACCAGCAGCAGCTCCGCCGGCCGACCGGCGACGACCGCGGCGAGGACGTCGCCGTCGACCGGCGGTCCGCCGACCGCGTCCAGGTAGCCGAAGAGCGGGGCGGCGGCCGCGGCGGCCGCCTTCAGCACCACCGGCAGCCGGGTGAGGTCACCGGCCACCGGGTGCGCGGTCACCTCCGCCGGCAGTTCGGCCGCGAGCGCGGCGTGCCGGGCGAGCAGGTCGTCGGTCGGCCCGACGACGGTCAGTACGGTCAGCTGCCGTCCCCGCGACCCACCGGCGGCCCGGCCGAGGGCCCGGAGGGCGGCCCCGGCCGTGTCGCCGTCGGGACCGGCGTACGCCTGGACGAAGGTCGCCCGCCGGGATCGGCGCAGCGCGTCCGGCACCCAGGAGGCGAGGTGACGGACCAGCAGGTGGCGGGTGACGGGGCCGATCGGGTCAGCGGACATGCTGCGGTTGTACCGTGCCCGTCCCGCACCGGGCACACCGCCCCCGCCTCAGACCGGGACGGAGATGCCCACCCCGCCACGGGTCTGTCCCCCGTACCGCTGCTTCTCCCGGGCCAGGTCGAGGCGGGAGATCCGCTTGCGGGCCGCCAGGGCGGCCTCGTCCAGCCGGTCGGCCGGTACCAGCCAGACCACCTCGAACTCGAGTCCGTCCGGGTCCCGGGCGTAGAGGCTCTTGGTGCTGCCGTGGTCGGACGTGCCGGTGAGCGCGCCGGCCTCGGCGAGCCGGGCGGCGGTCGCCTCCAGTTCGTCGAGGGTGTCCACCTCCCAGGCCAGGTGGTAGAGGCCGACGGTGGTGCGGCCGGCGCCGGACGGGCCGGCGTCCGCGCCGACCTCGAACAGGCCGAGGTCGTGGTCGTTGGTGGAGCCGGGTGCCTGCAGGAACGCGGCGCCGGTGAATCCGTCGGGGGTCATCGCGACCTGGCGGAAGCCCAGCACGTCGCGGTAGAAGGCGGCGCTGCGGGCGAGCTCACGGACGAAGAGTACGGCGTGGTTGAGTCGATGGATGCCCATGTCCCCACGGTAGCCCAATTTGGTTGAGCGTTCAACTACTTGCCTATGATGGTGGTCATGACCCGCTGGCTCGATCCCGACGAGAACCGCGCCTGGCGCGCCTTCCTGAGCGCCTCCCGGGCCCTGATGGCCACCCTGGACCGCGAACTGCAGCACGACGCCGGCATGCCGCACGCCTACTACGAGATCCTGGTCCGACTCTCCGAGGCGCCCGACCGCCAACTGCGGATGTCCGAACTGGCCGAGGCGACCGGGGGCTCCCGCAGCCGGCTCTCCCACGCGGTGGCCCGCCTCGAGGAGTCCGGCTGGGTACGCCGCCAGGACTGCCCCACCGACCGACGCGGCCAGGTCGCCGTACTGACCGACCCGGGCTTCGAGGCCCTCGCCGCCGCCGCACCCGGGCACGTCGAGGGCGTACGCCGGCACCTGTTCGACCAACTCAGCCGGGAGCAGGTCGACCAGTTGCGGCGGATCAGTGAGGCGTTGGTCGCCCATCTCGACCCGGACGGCCGCGCGTCATGACCGAACTGCCCCCACCCGCCCCCTTGTACTGAACGTCGCCGGCCAAGCACGATGAGGCGTGACTTCCGGCTTCGCTGAACTCACCCAGCAGGCCCACGCGCTCGTCGCGGCGGGCGACCTGACCGGCGCCCGGGATCTGCTCGGCACGGCACTGCGCGACGTCGATCCGGGTGCCGACGACGCACCGCCGGAGGTGGCGGACGCGGCCGGACTCCAGGCCCGGGTACTGGTCACCCTCGGCGACGCGGCCGCCGCCCGGACCTGGGCCACGTTCGCGTACTCCGCCGCCGCCCGACGGTACGGACCGACCGACCAGCGGACCGTCGCCACGGCGGCGACGCTGGCCGCCGTCCTGCACCGGGTCGGCAGCCACGCCCCCGCCGCCGACCTGTACCGCGACGTCATCATCGAACTGACCGCCACCGACGGGCCCGAGTCGCTGCGGGTGCTCGCCGCGCACGCCGACCTGGCCACCGTCGAGTACGCCCAGGGCGAGTGCGCCGTCGCCCGCAGCCGCCTGCAGGACGCCTGGGAACTGCACCGCGAGGTGTACGGCGACGGCCATCCGGCCGGCATCCGGATGCTCGCCCGGCTCGGCACGATGGAACGGGACTGTGGACTCCACACCTCGGCGCACGAACGGCTGGCGCTCGCCCGGGAACTGTGCCGGCAGCACCTGCCCGCCGACCATCCACTGGCCGCGCAGATCGGGGCGCTCGCCGCCGCCGGCGCCGACCCGGGGCACGCCTGCACCGACCCGGCGACCGCGGCGGCGACGGGCTCCCCGATCCCCCAGGCCCGCACCGGCACCCCGCCCGCCGACCCCGCCCGGGCCAGACCCGCGTACGCCGAGCCGCACCGGGTCGAGCCCTCCACTGACCGGCGCCCCGGCGAGTGGGGCGATCCCGCGCCGAGGTACCCGGAACCGGGGTACCCGCCGACGGTGCCGCCGCCCCGACTCCCACCCGCGCCGCCGGTCGACCCGCCACCCCGCTGGTCGGCACCGGCCGCGCCCGACGCCGACCGGGAACCCCGGCCCGGGGTGCCGCCACCCCGCAGCGCCCCCGACTGGCGGCCGACGGAGTTCGGCACCGTCCCCGCCGGTCGGTACGGCGACGACCCGGACCTCGACCCGGAGCCGGACCGGTGGCCGCCGGAGCAGGTCACGCCGGTCACGCCGGATCCGGCGGACAACGTCATCGGCCCCGTCCCGCGCCCCCGACCGGTGCCGCCGCTGCCGCCGGCGGTACCGGAGTTCGCCGGAGACGAATACCCGGAGCAGCGCTGGCACGACGGCGGCCCGCCCCGGCTGCCTGCCGGCGATCCCGACGAGGCGGACGGCGTACGCCGGGTCCGGCACCTGCCCGAGCGGCGGTCCGCCCGGCTCCCGGCCCGGATTCCCCGGCCGGCCCGCCCGGTCTGGCGACGGCCGCCGGTCATCGTCGGCGGCCTCGTCCTGCTGGTCCTGGCCGGCACCACGGCGGTGGCGATCGGTTTCGGGTCGACCGACGGCGGGAGCGACCCGCCGCCCGACACACCATCCACCGGGACCGGCGCCGCCATCTCCACCCCGGCGTCGGCACCGCCCGCCTCCCCCGGCAGCCCACCGGGTGACCTGACCCTGGTGGACGATCGCACCAGTGTGACGCTGACCTGGACCTACCCGGCCGGCGCCGAGGGATCGGTGGTACTCGCCGGCGGGCGCGCCGGACAGGAACCCAGAGCCTTCCAGGAGTTGCCGGCCGGCTCCACCGGTTACGTCGTCTACAGCCTGGACGTCCGGACCAACTACTGCTTCACGGTCGCGGTGGTCTACTCGGCCGACGTGGTGGGGCGCGCCGACCCGGTCTGCACCGACCGTCCCGGGGCCGCACCGGCCCGCTGACCGGGCGCCGCGTCGGCCGACCCGCCCGGCGTCCTGTCCGGCCGGTGGGCGGGCCCGTCGTCCGGCCGGTGGGCGGGAATCCTGTCGGTTTCGCCGGGGTCCGACGCCGGACCGACCTCGCGCGCCGCACGGTCCGCGGCGGGCAGCCGTACCTCGACCCGTAGGCCGGGCTCCGCGTCTCCGAGGGTCACCGTGCCACCCTGCCGGCGGACCAGTTCCCGGACGATGGCCAGGCCCAGACCGGCACCACCGGCGTCCCGGGCCCGGGCGTCGTCGAGTCGGGTGAACCGGTCGAAGACCCGGTCCCGGTCCTCGGCCGGGATGCCCGGCCCGTCGTCGGTCACCGCGACCAGGTGGTACGCCGGCCCGTCCCAGCCGCCGGCCGCCGCCTCCAGCACCACCTCGCTGCCGGTGTGCCGTACCGCGTTGTCGAGCAGGTTGGCCAGGACCCGGGTCAGGGCGTCCGGCTCCCCCAGCACCCACAGTGGCGACCTTGGTGGTCGGACCCGCACCGGCGGCGACGGGTACCGGTCGGCGACGTCGGCCAGCAGCTCGCCGAGTTCGACCGGGGTGGCCGACCGGCGGCGGCCGCCGCCCGGGTCGTCGAACCGGGCGAGCAGCAGCAAATCGTCGACCAGCCGGCTCAGCCGCTGGGTGTCGGCGAGCAGGTCCTCGGCGACGGCCGGCCAGTCGGTGGTGGCACCGAGCCGCTGCGCCACCTCCAACTGGGTCCGCAGGTTGGCCAACGGGCTGCGCAGCTCGTGCGCCGCGTCGGCGACGAAGGCCCGCTGGCGGGCCCGGGCCGACTCCAGCCGGCCCAGCATCCCGTTCAGGGTCACCGCCAACCGGTGGATCTCGTCCCGGGACGCGGGCACCGGCAGCCGACCCGGCCGGGCCCCACCGGTGATCTCCTCGGCGCCCGCCCGCAGCGCCTCCACCGGCCGCAGGGTCGCCCCGATCACCCGCCAGGCCACGGCGGCGAGTCCGAGCAGCAGCAGCGGAAAACTGATCAGCAGGATGGTCCGTACCATGGTCACGCTGTGCCGGACGTCCGCGGTCGACTTGGCCACCAGCACCGTCTGCGGGTCGGCGGCCGGTCCGGCGGGTACCGCCACGACCCGGATCGGGCCGTCCCACCCGAGCCGTTGTCCCCGCAGGTAGAACCGGTCCCGTTCGCCGGCGTGGAAGCTGCGCAGCTCGTCCGGGTAGAGCATCGGCACCAGCCGGTCGGCGTCGATCGACGCGGCCCGGATCCGGCCCTGCCCGTCGACCACCTGCACCCGGACCTGGTTGCCGGCCACCGGCAACGGGTCGGGCAGGGCGTTCTCACCGGCCAGCCGGGCCACCGCTTCCGCAGTCTTGAGCGCCTCGGTGTCCACCGTGCGCTGCAGCGCGTAGCCGAGGGCGCCGAGCAGCACCAGACCACCGACCGCGAGCCCGGCGGCGAGCCCGGCCACCCCGATGATCATCAGTCGGGCACGCAGGCTCAGCCGCAGCCAGAGCCGCCACCCCCGACGCCGTGCGGCGTCCGCCCGACTCACGTGACCAGCCGGTAGCCGGCGCCCCGGACCGTCTCCAGCCGGTCCCGGCCGAGCTTGCGGCGCAGGTAGCCGACGTACACCTCGACGGCGTTCGGCGCGGTACGCAGACTCGCGTCCCAGACGTGGTCCAGCAGTTCGGTCTTGGACACCACCTCGCCGGCCCGCCGCAGCAGGTACTCCAGCAGGGCGTACTCGCGGGCGGTGAGCTCCACCTCCACGCCGGCCCGGGTCACCCGACGGCGGGCCGGGTCCAGGGTCAGGTCGCCGGCCACCAGCACCACCGGGCGACGCGGAGCCCCCCGGCGTAGTAGCGCGCGGAGCCGGGCGAGCAGGACCACGTACGAGAAGGGTTTGGTCAGGTAGTCGTCGGCGCCGCAGTCGAGCCCGTCGGCCTGGTCGTACTCGCCGTCCTTGGCGGAGAGCATCAGGACGGGCAGCCAGTGCCGCTCCGCCCGCAGTTGCCGGACGACCCGATAGCCGGAGAGCCCGGGCAGCATCACGTCCAGGATCATCGCGTCGTAGCCGCCGTGTCGGGCGAGGTCGAGCCCCTCCGGCCCGGTGGTGGCCACGTCGACGACAAACCCCTCGGCCTGCAGCCCACGCTGCAGCGCCGTGGCCAGCCGGGCCTCATCCTCCACCACCAGCAGTCGCACCGCCCAAGCGTGCCATCCCCGGGCGGGCCGGGACCAGCGGCGGTTCTCAGCGGTTTCACAGTGCCCGGGGCGCAGGATGGGAGCAGGAGGTACGCCCATGTCCGTCTTCAACACCCGGCCCGCGCTGCGCTGGCTGGTGCCGACCGGAACCGCCGTGGCGATCGTCGCCGGCGGTGCGGCGATCGGCACGTTCGCCTCGGCGGCCGAACCGAGCCTGCCCGAACGCAGCGCCGCCCAACTTCTCGTCGACCTGCAGACCGCCCGCCTGGACGGGCTCTCCGGCACCGTGATCAAACGCGCCGACCTGGGCCTGCCCAGCCTGCCCGGAATCGGCGGACGGGGCAACGCCGACCTGGCCTCGCTGGTCTCCGGCACGCACACGCTGCGGGTCTGGTACGCCGGTCCGGACCAGACCCGGGTCGCCCTGCTCGGCACGCTCGGCGAGACCGACGTGATCCGCAACGGCCAGGACGTCTGGGTCTGGGACAGTCAGCAGAACCAGGCGACCCACAGCACCCTGTCGGACCCGGGGGACCGCCACCGGCCCGACGTCGCCCACCTGCCGGCCACCCCGCAGGAGGCGGCCGAGCAGGCGCTCGCCGCGATCGACCCGAGCACCCGGGTCAGTGTCGGACGGTCGACCTCGGTCGCCGGGCGGGACGCCTACGAACTGGTGCTCACTCCCCGGGACGCGACCTCGCTGGTCGGTCAGGTCAAGATCGCGATCGACGCCGCGGAACACGTACCGCTGCGCTTCCAGGTGGTGCCACAGGGCACCCGCCAGCCGGCGTTCGAGGTCGCCTTCACCCACGTCGACTTCGACCGTCCCGATCCGGCCCAGTTCACCTTCAACCCGCCGCCCGGCACCACGGTGACCGAGGAGCAGGTCGACCCGTCGCGGAAGCCGGACGTACCGGAGCACGCCGAGCGGCCGAAGGCCGTCGGTACGGGGTGGACCACGGTCCTCGTCGGCCGGCTGCCCGACGCCGCCGACCTCACCCGGTCCGCTCCCGGCGGTGCCGAGGGTGCCGGGTTGACCGGCCTCCTCGAGGCGTTCCCGAAGGTGAGCGGCGCCTGGGGCAGCGGTCGGGTGCTGACGAGCAAGCTCTTCACCGTCCTGCTCACCGACGACGGGCGGGTATTGGCCGGCGCGGTGACCCCGGAACGGCTCTACGACGTCGCCCAGAACGGCCGATGAGTTCCGCCGGGTTGGCGGTGCAGAGCGAGGGGCTGGGCAAGCGGTTCGGCCGCCAGGTCGCGGTGGACGCCGTCGACCTGGCGGTCCCGCGCGGCTCGGTGTACGGCTTCCTCGGGCCGAACGGTTCCGGCAAGACCACCACGATCCGGATGCTGCTCGGTCTGGTCCGGCCGACCACGGGCGGGCACCGCCTGCTCGGCGAGCCGATGCCGGACGGGGCGGCCCGGGTGCTGCCCCGGATCGGCGCGCTGGTCGAGGGTCCGGCGTTCCATCCGTACCTGTCCGGGCTGGAGAACCTTGGCCGGTTCGACGCGGCGGACCGTACCGCCGACCCCCGGACGGCGTCGGCGCGGATCGGCGCGGCGCTGGACCGGGTCGGGTTGGGTGCGGCGGCGGGCAAGCGGTACCGGGCGTACTCGCTGGGCATGCGGCAGCGGCTGGCCCTGGCCGCGACGATCCTGCGGCCCCGGGATCTGTTGATCCTCGACGAGCCGACCAACGGGCTCGACCCGCAGGGCACCCGGGAGGTACGCGCCCTGCTCACCGAGATCGCCGCCGAGGGCGCCACCGTGCTGCTCTCCACCCACCTGCTCTCCGAGGTGGAGCAGGTCTGCACCGACGTGGGGGTGATGCACCGGGGCCGGCTGGTCGCCCAGGCACCGTTGGCCGACCTGCGCGCGTCGGCGGCGCCCCGGGCCCGGGTGGAGACCGACCGGCCCGCCGAGGCGGCCCTGGTGCTGCGGGAACTCGGTCTGGTCGAGGTCGGCACGTCCGCCCGGGAGGCGACCGGGGTGCTCGGCGCGGTGCCACCGGAGAAGGTCGTCGCCGCACTGGTGCACGCCGCCATCCCGGTACGCGGATTCGCGGTCACCGCGCCGGACCTGGAGGAACTCTTCGTATCCCTCACCGGGGAGGGTTTTCATGTCAGCGGTTGACACGACGCCGGCTGCCGGCGACGGTCCCCGGGGTGGGGTTCCCGGGTCCGGCGAGACGCCCCGGAACGGGTTTTCCGGGTCCGGGGACGCGCCGGACGCGGCCTCCGGGACGGCGTCGGTCGGCCGACCTCGGTCCCACACCGCCCGGTTCCTCCATTCCGAACTTCGCCTGATCTTCGGGCGGCGCCGCAACCAGGCCGGGATGGCGGCACTCGCCGCGATCCCGGTGATCATCGCCATCGCGATGCGCGTCACCGGTCCGCCGACGGCCGGTGCCCACGACCCCGGTTTCTTCTCCGCGATCACCGGCAACGGCTTTTTTGTCGCGTTGGCCGCGCTCGGCGTACAGATCGGGTTGTTCCTGCCGGTCGCGGTGGCGGCGATCGCCGGGGACAGCGTGGCCGGCGAGGCCAACCTCGGCACCCTGCGCTACCTGCTGACCGTCCCGGTCGGCCGCAACCGGCTGCTGGCCGTCAAGTACACCGGCATCGTGGTGTTCGCGGTTGTCGTCACGCTGCTGGTCGCGGTCGTCGGTCTGCTGGCCGGGCTGGCGCTCTTCGGTGGCGGGCCGGTCACCCTGCTCTCCGGCACCCAGGTCGGCTTCGGCGAGGGGTTGCTGAGGCTGCTCGGCGTCTGTGGTTATCTCGCGGTCGGGCTGTGCGCGCTCGGCGCGCTCGGGCTCTTCGTCTCGACCCTGACCGAGCAGCCGATGGGTGCCACCATCGCGATCACCATGCTGGCGGTGGCCAGCCAGGTCCTCGACGCGATCCCGCAGCTCGACTGGCTGCACCCGTACCTGTTGACGCACCACTGGCAGGACTTCGCCGAACTGCTCCGCGATCCGGTGTCGTTCGACGCGCTCCGACCAGGGCTGCTCTCGGCGGCGGGGTACATCGCGGTCTTCCTCTCCGCGGCCTGGGCCCGGTTCGGCGGACGCGACGTCACCAGCTGACGTCGGTGCCGTCCCGGGCCGGCCGGTGACAGGTCCGGGACGGTCGCGTCCCCGCCAAGCTCAAGATTCGCTCATGATCGATGTCTGGACGTTGATCCGGCTGACGACTGTAGGCAGTATTCAGCCGGCGATCAGAGAGATCCGCCGATCCCCCGCTCACCCCCGAGGAGTCCCCATGCCCGCCCTCAGTCGTAAGGCACTGGCATTTGCCCTGAGTACGGCCGCGATCGCGGCGACCCTGTCGGTGCCGACCCCGGCCGTCGCCGGCCCCGACCCGTGCGGTGTCACCGTCGATTACGACGGCTGGCAGCGGGTCGACAGCGTGACCCGGCAGCGCAAGTGGTACTGGACCTTCTACAACTGCGGCAGCGCGTCCGCCAAGCGCAAGATCATCATTGGTGGCGGTCCGGACGTGTGCAAGACCGCCCCCGCGCGCGGGTACGCGACGTACATCCGCTGGGAGTCCGAGTCCTGGGGCATCAACCTCGGCTCGTACGACGGCACCGGCTCCTGCTGAGCCACGCCCCACGGTTCACCCGGGCACGGCCTCCGTCCGCACCGCCGAGCAGATCCGGCGGGGGCGACGGCGGGCCGTGCCCGGTCGGCTTTCCCCGACCGCAGCGGCGCCCGCACGGGACGTGGCACCCGCCCCGGAGAGCCGAACGATTTCGCCGGAGTGACAGACCCGCGGCAATCTGGCCGCGGCAATCCGGACGCGCTATCTTTTATCAGTTCGGCACAAAAAAAGAACGGCAACAAATGCCGTTCGGGAACAGCTTAAACGATGGAGCGACAGTTTGTCAAAGCACTCCGGCGTTTCGCACGACGAACGACGCCACGACAAAACCGTCCGACGTACCACGACGGAGGCGGTCGGTGACCCGACCGGTGCCGACACCGGGCCCGGACCGGGCCCGACGACCGCCGCCGGGACCGGCACCTCCCCGGACGACACCTCCGGTGCCGAGATCGCCGGCGAGCAGCAGTACGTCTCCATGCTCTACCAGCGACTCGACGGGCTGCGGGCCCAGGCCGCCCAGCGACTCGCCACCACGCTGCGCAACTCCGGCGGCACCCAGCAGGAGCGCTCGCAGCGCGACGGCACGGTACGGATGTACACCGACCACGTCGACCGTCTCGGCGCGGTCGAGCACGGCCTCTGCTTCGGCCGTCTCGACCTCGACGACGGCACCCGCCGCTACGTCGGTCGAATCGGGATCTTCGACAGCAGTGGCGAGCGCGAGGCCCTGCTGCTGGACTGGCGCGCCCCGGCGGCCCGGCCGTTCTATCTCGCCACCGCCGCCGCCCCGGACGGGGTACGTCGACGCCGGCACATCCGGACCCGGTTCCGCGAGGTGGTCGGGCTGGACGACGAGGTGCTCGACCTGGCCGACGCGACCCTGGTCGGCAGCCGGAACACCGGTGGCCTGACCGGCGAGGCCGCCCTGCTGGCGGCGGTGAACGCGAGCCGTACCGGGCGGATGACCGACATCGTCCGGACCATCCAGGCCGAACAGGACCAGGTGATCCGGGCGGACCTGGACGGGGTGCTGGTGGTCCAGGGCGGGCCGGGTACCGGCAAGACCGCGGTCGCGTTGCACCGGGCCGCGTACCTGCTCTACACCCACCGGCAGATCCTCTCCACCCGGGGCGTGCTGCTGGTCGGCCCGAACGCCACGTTCCTGCGGTACATCTCCCAGGTGCTGCCGACGCTCGCCGAGACCGGGGTGCTGCTCCGCACGGTCGGCGAGCTCTTCCCCGGGATCACCGCCACCCGGCCGGAGCCGGCCGAGGTCGCCGAACTCAAGGGCCGGCTCGACATGGTGGAGGTGCTGACCGCCGCGATCCGGGACCGGGAACGGGTGCCGGACGAGCCCGTGGAGATCAACATCGAGCGGGACACCCTGCTGCTGGAACCGGCCACCATCGCCGCCGCCCGGGACCGGGTACGCCGGATGGACCGCCCGCACAACCTGGCCCGGCCGCTCTTCGAAATCGAGATCATCCACGCCCTCGCCGACCAGCTCGCCCAGCGGATCGGCGCCGACCCGCTGGGTGGGGAAAACCTGCTCGACGAGGCGGATCTCGCCGAGTTCCGCCGCGAGCTGCGGACCGAGCCCGAGGTGCAGGCGGTGCTCGACTGGCTCTGGCCGGTGCTCACCCCGCAACAGGTGGTCGCCGGCCTCTTCGCCTCCGACGCGCGGCTCGCGGCGGCTACCCCGCACCTCACCGACGCCGAACGGGCACTCCTGCACCGCGAGCCCCGGGGAGGCTGGAGCCCGGCCGACGTACCGCTGCTCGACGAGGCGGCCGAACTGCTCGGCGAGGACGACCGCGCCGCCCGGGAACGGGCCGAACGCCAGCGCCAGGCCGAGATCGAGTACGCCGAGGGCGTCCTCGAGATCGCCGCCGGATCCAAGTCGTTCGAGTTCGAGGACGCCGCCGAGGACGAGGTGCTGGAGGTCACCGACCTACTCGTCGCCGACCGGCTCGCCGAGCGACAGGTCGACGGTGAGCAGCTGACCACCGCCGAACGGGCGGCGGCCGATCGGGGTTGGACATTCGGCCACGTCATCGTCGACGAGGCGCAGGAGCTCTCCCCGATGGCCTGGCGGGTGCTGATGCGCCGCTGCCCGAGCCGGTCGATGACCCTGGTCGGCGACGTGGCCCAGACCGGGGCGCTGGCCGGCGCCTCGTCCTGGGACCGGGTGCTGGAGCCGTACGTCGGGGACCGGTGGCGCCTGGAGGAGCTCACCGTGAGCTACCGCACCCCGGCCGAGATCATGGCGGTCGCGGCCACGGTGCTGGCCGAGATCGATCCCACCCTGACCCCGCCCCGCGCCGTACGCGGCACCGGTGAACGGCCGTGGGACGACCGGGTGTCCCGGGCCACACTGGCGGACCGGCTCGACGCGGCGGTCCGGGCCGAGGTCGCGCAGGTCGGCGACGGACGGCTCGGGGTGATCGTGCCGGCCGGCCTGGTCGACGAACTGACCCCGGTGGTCCGGGCGGCCGAGCCGGAGGTCGCCCTCGGCGACGACCCGGAACTGCGCAGCCGGGTGGTGATGCTGACCGTCGCCCAGGCCAAGGGACTGGAGTTCGACTCGGTCCTGGTCGTCGACCCCGACCTGATCGTGGCGGAGTCGTCCCGGGGTCGCAACGACCTGTACGTGGCGCTGACCCGCGCCACCCAGCGGCTGGGCATCCTGCGCACTGCGGCGTGAGGAAGGGCCCTTGTCAGCCGTTCTCCGCGGTTGAGGGCCCTTCCCACACCTGTCGGTCACTTGTCGGTGAAGTTGCCGATCTGCGTCGCCTGACCGGATCCGTCGCTGGTCGTACCGCTCGCCGGGGTGTTGGTGCCGCCGGTCGTGGCGTCCCCGGTGGTGGTCGGGGCCACCTTCCCACCCGGTCGCCGGGGGCGCCGACCGGCGCTCGCCGGTCCGGCCCTGCCGCCGGTGGTGGTGACGACACCCCGGTTACGGGTCGGTCCGCCGTCGCGCAGCACGTCCGGGTCGGGCGGCCGGTCCGCGGGGTCCTCGATGTCGAGTTCGTGGGCCGCCCGGCCCTCGTCGACCGGGAGCGTGACCTCGTCCACCGCGCCCGGGCCGTACGCGTCGTGCCCGATCCGCTGCTCGGCGCGGCTGACCGACCGTTGCCGCTTCTCCTCGTCGCGCACGTCCACCACCTCACCGCCGTTGTGTGTTGCGTGCCGTGTCCCCGGTGCCCGGGTCGACAAACGCGGGACCGGCCCGGGCCGACCGGAGGTGGCGCCGCGGCCGGGATCGCGGCCGGCGACCACAGTTTGTGGTCAACCCGGTCGGGTAGCCAACCGGTGGCCCCGCAGTGGGCGGTGCGTGACCGCTCCGACGAGGGCAATTGCCAGAGATCTCATCGAATCCGAGGAGGAAAAGATGAGTACGCAGACCCCGTCCAGGCAGTCGATGGACCAGCAGCAGATGTCGAACATCCAGTCGGCGCCGACCCGGGAGATGTCGAGTCAGGCTATCTCCAACCGGCAGATACAGGACACTCTGTCGGAGATGCAGCGGCGGATGGCGGACGACGACCGTGGTGGACGCCGCGGCAACGAGACGAAACCGGCTTTCCTGAGCACCGAACTGTACGTCTACCTGCTGGCGGTCGGTGGTGTGCTGGGCGTGTCGGCCTGGACCGGCGTGAACGCCGCCGGGGTCGACCCGTTCCCGGTGAACCAGGCCTGGTTCTTCATCACCCTGCTGACCATCGCCTACCTCGGTAGCCGTGGTCTGTCGAAGCTGGGTAACGCCTGGCGACGTTCCGGCAAGTAACCGCTCCCCGAAGCACACCCGGTGCGAGGCATCGGGCCGCCGGAGAGTGACCGACGGTAGCGAAAGCTGACGGTAGCGGCCCCCGCCGACCATGGCGGGGGCCGCTACCGTACGCGTTCCGATCGCGGGTGTCGGCTACTCGCCGAAGTCGCCGAAGTCGCCCTCGAAGGCGTCCTCCAGCAGTTCCCCGGCGATCATGCCGCCTGCCACACCGAGCGCGGCGCCGGCGACCACCCCGCCGACACCGCCGTGGTGGCCGTGGTGTCCCTGCTTGCCCGGCAGTCCTCCGTGGCCGAAACCGGGGTGGCTGGTGTAGCTGGAGACGGTCTGCCCGAGCCACGCCTCCACCTGCTGCCGCCAGTCGACCTGGTCGACGCCGGCGTGCGAGACGCTGTACCGGCCGACGGTGTCGTGGCCGGAGGTGAACAGCCCGCCCCGCTTGTCGCACTCGATGATGACGTCCACGCCCTGCTGGCTGGTCACGAAGGTCAGTTCGACCTCCCGGACGGCGTGCGCGTACTGGGGTGCGGCGTAGAACTCGATCTCCTGGTAGAACGGCAGCGTCTGCTGCACGCCGTAGATGTGGCCCCGCTCCAGGTCGGCGCTCTTGAACTGGAAGCCGAGCTGGGCGAACGCCTCGAGGATCTTCTCGTGCACCGGCAGCGGATGTACGGCCACCGGGTCGAGGTCGCCCTTGTCGACCGCCCGGGCGATCGCCAGCTCGGTACGCAGCCCCATCGTCATGCCCCGCAGCCGCTGGCCGTAGACGTCGGTGATCGGGGTCTCCCACGGCATCGGGAGCTGGAACGGGATGGACAGTTCCTGCTTGGCGTCCAGCCGCATCGCTCCGCTCACCGGGAGCCGGTAGAACTCCATGGTGCCGGCGTACTCGTTGTCGCCGGCCTCCATCTCGACCCGGGTGACCAGGGCGAGAGTGATCTGCTCGATGTCGGCCGCGGTCTCACCGCCGCGCAGGTTCACCTGCCCGTCGAGCACCAGGCCAGGCCGGGTGTTCGGGTTGGTCAGCACGGTGTCCACACTCGGGCCACCGACGCCGAGCGCGCTCAACATCTTCTTGAAGACCATAGGGTTGCTCCTGTAAACGGAGGGTTACTCCTCGTGACGGCGGATGGCCGCGGATCTCGGGCACGGTCCTCCACGGTGGATCATCACACCATGGGGTGACCCTATTCACCGTAGCTGTGAGGTTGCTGGAAGCGCTCGTACGGTCACTCGTTAGAGTGACCGCGCCGTCGATCCCGGTTCCGGGGCCGTGACGGGCCTGGCGGGCGGGCTGGTGGGACCCGGTCGGCACCCGTGGCCCGGGGCGGCCACCGACCCGGCCGTAGACTCCGGCCATGCGTGTCGGCATCGTGATCCTTCCCGATCAGCGCTGGTCGGTGGCGGCGGACCGGTGGCGTCGAGCCGAGCAGTGGGGCTTCGACCATGCCTGGACCTACGACCACCTGGGCTGGCGAGACCTGGTCGACGGGCCGTGGTTCGACGCGGTCAGCACGCTGACCGCAGCGGCCTCCGTGACCGAGCGGATCCGGCTCGGCACGCTGGTCGCCTCCCCCAACTTCCGGCATCCGGTGCACTTCGCCCGGGAGGTCACCGCGTTGGACGACATCTCCGGTGGCCGGACCCTGCTCGGGCTGGGCGCGGGCGGGATCGGCTTCGACGCCGCGGTACTCGGCGGTGACACGCTGCCACCACGACAACGGGTCGACCGGTTCGGGGAGTTCGCCGAACTGCTCGACCTCCTCCTGCGTACCGACCGGGTCAGCTGGCGGGGCGACTACTACGCGGCGGTGGACGCGCGCAGCAACCCCGGCTGTGTGCAGTCGCCCCGGGTGCCGTTCGTGGTGGCCGCGAACGGGCCGCGCTCGATGCGGCTGGCCGCCCGGTACGGTCAGGGCTGGGTGACGACCGGGGCACAGGGTTCCGACGACATCGATGCCTGGTGGCGGTCCGTCGCCGAACTCTCCGCCCGGCTCGACGGCATCCTGGCCACGGTCGGCCGGGATCCGGCCAACCTGGACCGGTATCTGTCGCTCGACTCGGCACCGGTCTTCTCCCTCTCCAGCGCCGACTACTTCGCCGAGGCCGTCGGTCGGGCCGCCGAACTGGGCTTCACCGACGTGGTGACCCACTGGCCGCGGTCGTCGAGTTGGTACGCCGGGGACGAGGCGGTGCTCGAAGAGGTGGCCACCGAGGTCCTACCGCGCCTGCGTCACGCCGGCTGAGGGGCGGCGACGGCGCGAACCGGCCGGGCCCGGAGGTCGGGACCGGCCGGGGTGTCCGCGCGGTCGGATCTGCCGCCGACCGGGGTACGTGGCTCAGCTGGCCGTACAGCTCACCGTCGGTGCGCTGTTGCTACCGGTCCAGGAGCCGATGAAGCCGAAGGCGGTGCTCGCCCCGGCGCCGAGACTGCCGTTGTACGAGACGTTGCGGGCGCTGACGCTCGAACCGCTGCTGGTGACGGTCGCGTTCCACGACTGGTTGACCCGCTGTCCGTTGGCGAACGTCCAGCTGACGGTCCAGCCGCTGATCGCGGCGCTGCCGGCGGTCACCCGGACGTCGGCCTGGAAACCGCCCTGCCACTGACCTGTGACCGCGTACGTGGCCGAGCAGCCACGGGTGCCGCCCGGGGCGGTGGTCGGCGGGGTGGTCGGAGGGTTGGTCGGCGGTCGGGTGGTGGGCGGCGTGGTCGGGGGCCGGGTGGTGGGCGGAACGCTGCCGTACACCGTCGCCTCCCGGGCGGTCTGCCGGATCCCGTTCGCCCCGTTGAAGATCCGCTGACCCCAGGAGGTCAGCTGACTCGGGTTGAAGTTCGTCACCATGTCGAGGTACTCGACCCCGCCCCCGTTGCCACTCCACGACCAGCCGATGTAGCCGATCCCGTTCTGCTGGGCGTACGACATGATCGTGTCCTCGTCCGGGTTGCCGTCCGAGTGGTCGTGCCCGAACTCCCCCACCACGATCGGCAGGTTGGCACTGCGGAACCTGCCGAGGTAGTCGGTGATCTCGGCGGCGGTATCGAAGACGCCGTACATGTGGATCGAGAAGATGGTGTTGCGGTCCGGGTCGCTGGTGAACACCGACTGGGCGTTGTCCCGCATGATGAAGCGCCAGTCCTGGCCCCACATCGGCGCGTCGACCATGATGGTGTGGTCGAAGCCGGCGTTGCGCAGCCGGGTGATGGCGCTGCGGGTGTGGGTCGCCCAGTTCGCGCTGACGCTCTCGTTGTTGCCGAACGGCTCGTTGCCGATGTTGAGGATGACGTAGTTCTCCTGACCGGCCAGGGCGCTCTGGATGCTGATCCAGTAGCTCACCGCCTGGTCCAGGGTGATCGCCGCGCCCTCCTCGCCGTACCCGGTGGTGTCGTGCACCTCGAGGACACAGATCAGCCGGTTCTGCTTGCAGAGGCTGATCACGTTGGCGACGTCGCTGGCGCTGTTCTGGGTCCAGCGGTGGCCGCTGCTGAGCACCACCCGTACGGTGTTCGCACCCAGCGACTTGATACTGGCGAATGAACCGGTTTGGCTGGTGTACCAGGTATGCGCGTGACTCACCCCGCGCATGATGAACTCGTTGCCGTTGGCGTCCAGGAGTCGACTGCCGCCGATGGTGAAACCGGCCGCCGCGCGAGCCGGTCCGGAGACCACGGCGACGGTGCCGACCACGGCGACGACGAGTGCGAACAGGCCCGCGGCAAGGGCAGAGATCCTTGTTTTCATGGCCTACCTCAGAGAGATCCCCGGAAACGGGGCGGGACGTACGGGGACAGGTAACCGTTGCCCGACAGTTACCGGCCGACTCCCTGTGGCGGCACGGATCAGGGTAGGCCGATCGGTCAATTGACGCAACCGGTTAAGTAATGCCGGAGGGTGTTGTCCACGAAAGCCCGGGGCGAGGCCCGACGGAGGCCCGGGCCGGGCCGGACGGCGGTGGTCAGCGCGGGACGACGCCGGGCGGCGGTGGTCAGCGCGGGACGACGCCGGGCGGCGTGGGCCGGCGGCGCCGACGAAATCCACTCTGGATCCGCCCGGCGCCGCCGTTCCCCGTCACCAGGAGATCGGCTTGCCCGGGGTGTAGAGCCAGACCTGGAAGAAGTCGTCCAGCTGCCGCCGGGACGTCCTCTCGGCGAGCCGGACGAAGTCGGCGGTGCTCGCCGTGCTGTCGCGGTTGGCGGAGTACCAGGTCCGGAGCAGGTTGAAGAAGGCGCGGTCGCCGATCTTCGTCCGCAGCGCGTGCAGCGTCATCGCACCCCTGGTGTAGACCGAGCCGGCGAAGAGGTTGCTCGCGCCCGGGTCACCCGGCGGCGGGTTCCAGATGCCGGCCGTCGCCGGTCGGGCATAGGTGGTGTCGAACCTCGCCTGCGCGGTACGTCCCCCGGCGTGCTCCTCCCAGAGCCACTCCGCGTAGCTGGCGAACCCCTCGTTGAGCCAGATCTCCCGCCAGCTGGCCGGGCTGACGCTGTTGCCGTACCACTGGTGGGCCAGCTCGTGCGCGACCGTCGACTCGGACGGCGGCCCGGAGTAGATGGGCCGGGTCTGGGTCTCCAGGGCGTACCCGGCGTCGGAGTCGTCGTCGACGATCGCGCCGTACGAGCTGAACGGGTAACGCCCGAACAGCCCGCTGAAGTACGCGATCATCTCCTTCGTCCGGGCCAGTCCGGCGGCGGCCTCCGGCCCCAGGTCCCGGTCGACGGCGTCGATGATCGGCAGTCCCCCGGGCCCCCGGGAGTAGCGCAGGTCGTAGTCGCCGACCGAGGCGGTGCTCAGGTAGCTGGCCATCGGGTCGCGGGCCCGCCAGACGTACGTCGTCCAGCCCTCGCGGGTCCGCCGGTCGACGAGTTCGCCGTTGGCGACCGCCGTCCTGCCGGCCGGCACCGTGATCCGGAAGTCGTAGCTGGCCTTGTCGGTCGGGTGGTCGTTGACCGGGTACCAGGTCGAGGCCCCGTCGGGCTCGTTGGCCACGAACGCACCGTCGGGGGTGGAGACCCAGCCGTAGAGGGCTCCCTCGATGTCGGTCGGGCGGCCGGTGGTGCCGTCGTAGCGGACCACGACGGTGAACCGCTCGCCCCGGGCGAGGCCGCGCTTCGGTGAGATCCGCAGCTCCTGGCCGTCCCGGTCGAAGCGGGCCGGCCGCCCGTCGACGGTCACCGACCGGACCTCGAAGCCGCGCAGGTCGAGGTTGAACCGGGAGAGTCGGTCGGTGGCCCGGACGTCGAGCGTCGCCACCCCGGCGAAGGCCCGGCTGGCCGGGTCGTACCGGATGTCGAGTCCGTAGTGGAGCACGTCGTACCCGCCGTTGCCGGCGACCGGGAAGTAGTCGTCACCGACGCCCGGCGCGCCGGGGCCGCCACTCCCGCCGGGCCCGTGCCCGTGGCCGGACCCCGAGCCGTGGCCGCTGGTGTTACCGGGCTCGTGGCCGGCACCGGACCCGTGCCCGCGTCCGGTGCCCGCCGCCGGGGCGGCACCGAACGAGACCGCCACCGTCGCCGCCGTCAGGACGGCACCCAACCGTCGAAAGATCACCATGGCTCGACACGGTAGTACCGCCGGTGAGCACAGGGAAGGCAGCGCGACCGGGGGGCGCCCGGGCGGCCGGAGGGACCGACCGCCACGGGTGTCGTCATCCCCACCACAAGGATGATGCACCGGCAACCTTAACCGGTTAAGAGGACGCTACCCGAACGGCCATAGACAGTCAAGCCCGTCACTGTCCGCTGCCCGCTCCCCGACCGCCGGGCCGGACGGGACCCCGACACGTCCGACAAGCCCGACGTTCGTTGGACAGGCGACCGACCGACAGCCCCGGTTCCGTACGACCATCCGGATTCAGCCCGGACATCCGGGGTAGTCATCGGGGATCGGGACGGCAGAGGAGGCGGGCATGGTCTCGGTGGGCTACACCCTGATGTGTGAACAGACCGGACCCAAGGAACTCGTCCAGCAGGCGATCCGGGCCGAGGAAGCCGGCTTCGACCATCTGGTGATCTCGGACCACTACTACCCCTGGCTGGCGTCACAGGGCCACTCGCCGTACGCCTGGTCGGTGCTCGGCGCGGTCGCCCACGCCACCTCCCGGATCAGGCTGATGAGCTTCGTGACCTGTCCGATCCGGCGGTACCACCCGGCCGTCGTCGCCCAGAAGGCCGCGACGATCGGCGTCATGTCGGACGGCAGGTTCACCCTCTCCCTCGGCGCCGGGGAGAACCTGAACGAACACGTCGTCGGCGCCTGGCCGCACGTACACCAGCGGCACGAGATGTTCGAGGAGGCGTTGCAGATCATCCGACCGCTGCTCGACGGGGACAACCTCTCCTACTCCGGCAACCACTTCGAGGTGCCGGAGGCGTACCTCTGGGACCGGCCGGAGACGCCGGTGCCGATCGCCGTCGCGGCCTCCGGGCCGCACTCCGTCCAGCTCGCCGCCGAGTACGCCGACGCGGTGGTCTGCGACAACCCCGACGCCGGGGTGATCCAGCTGTACGACGAGGCCGGCGGCACCGGCAGGCCCCGGTACGGCCAGGTCGCGGTCTGCTACGGCCCGGACGCCGACGACTGCCGCGAGACCGTGCACGAGCAGTGGCGCTGGGCCGCGCTGAACTGGACGGTCAAGGCCGAGCTGCCCGGTCCGGAGTCGTTCGTCGGCGCCAGCGAGACGATCCGTCCCGAGGACATCGCCCGGACCGTGCCCTGCGGGCCGGACCTGGACGCCCACGTCGCGGCCTTCCAGAAGTACGTCGACGCGGGATTCACCGACGTGGCCCTGGTCCAGGTGGGTGTGGAGAGCCAGCCGATGTTCCTGGACTGGGCCCGGGACGAGTTGCTGCCCCGGCTACGGGAGCTCTGAGCGGGGTGCGGATCGGCAACGTCGAGGTTCGTCCGCTCGGCGGCGGGCCGGGTTGCCTGCTCATGATCCTGATCTCGGTGGTCGGTTCGATCGTGCTCACCGTGCTGGTCAACCTGCTTTTCTGAAGCAACTGCCCCCCGACGGCTCCGGCGGTCGGGCGATCCTCCCCACCGGCCGGGTCGGCTGTCCCTGGCCCTCCCCCGCCGGTTGCCGCAGGCTCAGCGACGGGCAGTCGTACGGCTGTCGCGGGCACGACGGCGGAGACGCGTATGCGGTTCAGAATCCTGGGTCCCCTCGCGGTCGAGGTCGCCGGCGTCCCGGTACGGATCCGCAGCGCCCGGGTGGCGACCGTGCTCGCCACCCTCCTGCTCGAGGCGAACCGGACGGTGCCGACGGAACGGCTGGTCGAGGCGGTGTGGGACTGGCATCCGCCAGCGACCGCCCGCAGCCAGCTGACCATCGTGGTGTCCCAGTTGCGTCGGCTGCTCGGTCAGGCCGGCATACCGCCGGCGGTGGTCCGCACCGAGCCGACCGGTTACCGGATCTGCGTACCGGCGGCGGACGTCGACGTACTGCTGTTCCGGCACCTGGTCACGGAGGCCGACCGGGCGGCCGACGCCGGACGGCCCACGTCGGCCGTCCCGCTGCTCCGGACCGCACTCGACCTCTGGCGTGGTCCGGCCCTGCACGGCCTGCCCAGCCGGCTGGTCCGGACCGCGACGGCACTGCTCGCGGAGGCACGGGCCGGGGCGCGGGCCCGGTGTGTGGAACTGGAACTGGCCCTCGGACGGCATCACCGGCTGGTCGCCGAACTGCTCGACATGGTCGACGTGGACCCGTTCAACGAGCGGCTCCGGCAGTACCTGATCATCGCGCTCTACCGCTCCGGCCGGGTCACCGAGGCGCTCCGCGCCTACCAGGAGTTCCGGCACCGGCTCAGCGAGGAGATCGGCATCGAGCCGGGTGCCGAACTGAGCGTGTTGCACCGCCGGATCCTCAACCGGGATCCGACGCTCGATCCACCGGACCGGACCCACCCGTCGCCCTACCCCGCGACCCCGGCCGCCCTGAGATCCGACCCCGCGACCCCGGCCGCCGTGAGATCCGACCCCGCGACCCCGGCCGCCGTGAGGTCCGGTCGCCGGAGCCCGGCCGGGTTGACGTCCGACCGCGGGGAGGACAACCGGGCCGCCACTCCCCCGGACGCCGCTGACCGGGTGCCGGTGCCCCCGGCCGCGCCGGGGCGGGCCCGGATGGTCCCGGAGCCGCCGGCGGCCGTCGCGGTGCGCGTGGCCGGGGAAACGGTCGGCGCGGCCGAGGAACAGGATGGTCCACCGGGGTCTCCGGCGGTGGATTCCCGTACGGTGGAGTGCCCGGCCCGACCGGTCCCCGTCCTGGGCCCGCCGAACCCACGGACCGCCGGGGTGGACGGATCCGGGTCGGTGGCCGGTGCCGGGCCGACCCGCGGCCGGGCCGGTGCGCGGCGCTCACCTGAGCTCGGCGTTCGGCATCGTCAACACCGGCAGGCCCGTCCACCGGCGCACAACGCCCGGTCCGCACCGACCGGCGTGCCCGCCAGCCGGGCACCGGTGACGTCCCCGAGCCCGGCCGACCCGACCGGGTCGGGATCGGGCTGGAACAACCGTGGGCCGCCGTACCGCAGCCGGAGCAGGAACGCCAGCTGTCCACTCAGCCCGGTGCCGAAACCCGGGCTGACGCCCTGGTCCGACCCGTCCGGCAGGACCGCCCGACCGTCCCGGTAGAACCGCATCGCCCACAGGCGCCGGCCGAGCGCCGCCGCCCGTCGGGCGTACCGGTCGTCGGCGGTGACCTGGGCGAGGTCGAGCAGGAAGTCGGCATCCCCGGCCAGCCCGTGGCAGTAGCCGGTGCTCGACCACCAACGGTCCCGGAACACCGTCCGGGCCGCGGCCACCGCCCCGTCGAGGTGTCGACGCTCCCCCGTCCGGAGATACAGGCGGCAGAGGAAACCGCCGATCCCGGCCGGCCCGGCACACCGGTGCGGGCCGGTGACGGGGTCGGCGCCGCCGTCGTGGGTCAGGGCGGGCTCGGCCGGCCAGCGGGCAGCCCCGGTGCCGTCGTACGCGGCACTGTCGAGAAGGGTGTCGGCGCAGCGTACGGCGGCGGCGATGAGGTCCCGCCGGCCCAGCCGGTGACCCGCGGCGAGCAGGAACGCACCGATGCCCGCCGTACCGTGCGGTGCACCGTAGGAGTGCTGCCCGGCGAACACGGAACCGCAGGACGGGTCGACGGTCCAGAGCATCGCCGGCCCGGCGTCCACGGTGTCGAGCAGTCGGGCGGCGGCAGTGGTGATCCGCTCCCGCAGCGCCGGCAGATAGGTGTGCCCCCACACCTGCAACAGTCCGGCGCCGAGCCCGGCCACCCCGTGTGCGAGTCCCGGATCGGGCCAGTCCACCGGCAGTCGCAGCGCCAACTCCACGGCCCGGTCGACCAGCTCCGGCCGGCCGAGCAGCCGACCGGCGTCGCAGAGCGCCCAGGCTGTCCCGGCGGAACCGGCGTACAGCCCGGGCAGGGTGTGCGGCTCCTGCTCCAGGTGCCGGAGTATCCGGTCCAACAGGTCGTCGAGCAGCCGGCCGGCCCGTCGTAACGTGTCCGGCCCGAGCGGCCCGGGGTCGGCGGAGCCGGTGTGCGGCGGACGTTCGGCGACCAGCCGGGCCAGTACGGCGACCGGCCCGGCGAGGCCGTCCTGCACCGTGCACGGCTCGGCACGCCCACCGACGTACGGTGCGGCGTCGGTGCCCGCCCTCCACCGGCCACGGTGGAAATCGTGCGCCAACTGGCCGACGATGCCGTCGACGAGTTCCGTCCAGTCCTCGTCCGGCAGGTCGTCGGCGGCCCCGGCACCGGTGGACGCGGCGGTCGGGGCCGGCGGGTCGGGTGCCGGGGCACAGAGGGAGATCACCTCGTCCAGCCCGATCCGCTCGGCCGGTTCGGTCCGCAGCAGGCCGGTGATGATCCGGCGCACCGGGTCGGGCAGCGGCCGTCCACCGACTGACGGGTCCAGCAGGGCCACGACCCGTTCCTCCACCGACCGACGGGGCGGCAGGTCGGCGGCGTGCTGCGCCGGTGCCGCCCGGCCGACCAGCCGCAACGCGGTCATCCCCAGGCTGAACAGGTCCGCCGAGGGGTCCGGCGGGCCGCCGCGCACCTGTTCCGGCGCGTGGTACGTCGGATCGGCGCTCTCGCCGTCGAACCATGCCCAGCCGGCCGGGCCGGTACGCAGGGCCGCCAACTCCAGGTCGACCAGTCGGAGCGTCCCGTCGGGCAGCACCATGACGTTGTCCGGGTTCAGGTCCCGGACCACCACGCCCGCGTCGTGCACGGTGCGGAGTAGGTGCGCCAGCCGGCCCAGCGTCTCGAGCACCGCCGGCGTGTCGAGCGGTTGACCCGAGACGAGCGGCTGCGCCAGGGAACGCCCCGGTAGCAGCTCCTCGACCAGGAAACGATGGTCCCCCTGGACGAACTCGCGCAGCGGGCGGGGCGTCACACCGAGCGGTGCCAGGTGCCGGAGCACCCGCGCCTCGTGGGCCCGCAGATCACGGACGTCCCGACCGAGCAGGTCCGTGGCGACGTACGGGCGTGCCTCCTTGATCAGCACGTCCGCACCGGTACGCAGGTCACGCGCCTGGTAGACCCCGCCCTGGTTGGCCTGTCGCAGAGCCCGCGTGACGCCGTACCGGCCGCCGACCAGTACCCCGGTCGACTCGGCCGGACCGGTGGGCAGGAAACCCACCGGCCCGGCCGCCCCCGTTGGCCCCATCAACCGCATCGCGGTGACCGACCACATCGATCCGGCCGACGTGGTCGCCGCCGTGGCGGGGGACGTCGTGGCCGCCGCCGGCACCAGGTGCTCCGGCGGCGGATCAAACGGTGAACCGGCCCAGGCCGGCGGGCGGAAATCCACCTCGAGCGTGTCCTCGACGAGGTGACCGTCCGGCGCGACGAGACACCACCGACGCACCCCGTCCAGGTCGCGCACCGCCACGCCGGCACGGAACAGGCCGTACCGGTAGTGCACCGGACCGCCGGCCCGGAGCGGCCGCGCGGACAGGATGGTCGGACCTGGCAATCCGACCGTCGCCTCGTCGAGCCGCCGGGCCAGATCCCGGAAGATGTCGTCGGTGGCGGGATATCCGATGAGGAACCGGCCGGCGGAGGCCCTGGGCGCCCGGGCGGCGTTGCGCTCGGCGACTCCCGCCACGGTGCTGACGAACGTGAACGGCGTACCGGTCTCGATCAGCACCGGCACGCAGGCGGCCAGCACCCGCGGGGCGGAGAGCACGGTCGCCGACACCTGCAGGTGCCAGCCCTGCAGCCGGGACGCCGGCCGCGCCGGGGTCACCACCGTACGGCCGGATTCCTCGTACACCGTCCAGCCGGTCAGCCGGATCCGGGCCAGCAGGCCGGCGACGGCCTCGGCCGGATCGGTGGCTGTCTCCGGGCGATCGGGCCGTACGGTGGCGGCGCCGAAGTGGACGACCGGGTCGACCTCGCCGGAAGCGGTTCCGACCAGGTCGGGCACAGCCGGTCGGCGGCCGGGCGGGTACGCCGCCGTTCCGGCGCCGCGTTCGTCGGCCCGGGCCGGCGGAACCTCGCCGGAACCCCGGTGCAGGATGCTTCGGGACAGCCTGGCCGTCATCGGTCTCCCCGCCTGCCGGTGGACAACACACCGGTCGTGGTGAGTGGCGACCGGTGGCACCGTCGAGACTGCCGACGACCGGCATCACACCGCCATCGACCTGGTATCAACGTCGAGCCGCCCGGTCCGGCGCCGTTCGGCGCCGCACGGGCGCGGTGGGGTCGCCAGTTTCTCCCGACCGTGCCGGGACGGTGGTCCCGGGTCACCGGGACGTCGGGACAGACATGATTCCTAGCCGACGGCTGGTTCCGCGTCACCTTGAAATCCGGGCCTAGGCTGCGGTTGGACAGCCCGTCGCCGACCAGCGCCGATCACTGTCGCAGATGGATCCCGAGAGGAGTGTCATGACCAGACTGCCGAGCGGCCCGGCCTCGCCCGCGGACGTCCAGCCGATCGTCATCGCCAGCGACAACAGCTTCGCGCACGCCTACGACAGCGTGGCGGACCTGCTGGGCGAAAAGGATCTCGGCGGAAAGGGCGGACTGGAGTTCTTCGACCGGGCAGGGCACCGGCTCACGCCGGTGTTCAACGACGCCTGGGAGCTGGAGAGTCTGGTCCCGACCCTGGACGACGCCGAACCCGATCTGGTCCAGGCCCGGCTGCAGGCCGTGGTCCAGCACGTCCGGGACTACCTCCGCCGGCACCCGGAGCTGGTGAACGGCTCGGGGCTCTCCCTGGAGGCGGCGATCGCGGCACTGCCGAAGATCGGCGAAGGGACGCTGCGTGATGACGCGGCGCAGTTCCCCGGACCCACGGCGCCGGCATCGGACGGGGCCATCAGGTTGATGCACTCGGACGGTTGGTTCCACAACGCGATGCACGCCGCCGGCTGGGCACACTGAGATTCGGAGCGGTCAGGGGTCGCTGGGGTGAGGTCCACGGAGAATGCCAGCCGTTGGTCGGCACGTCGAATCAGCCTGCTGGCGGGGGCGTCGGCGGTCATCACGCTGGTGATCATCGGGCAACTGTTCAACGCTGACAAGACGACGGGGGTACTGACCAGCCAGAGCAGCGTGGTGGCCGTCGCCTTCACCACGATGGGCGCGATGGTGCTGGTCAGCATGCCTGGTCACCTTGTGGGTCGGCTCATGCTCGCCGCCGGGGGGGCGGCGAGCATGGGCGTGCTCTCGGCGAGCTGGACCAACCTGTTGTTCCTCGACTGGCTGAGTCAGTGGTCCTGGTGGCCGGCGTACGGGCTCATCGTCCTCGCCCTCCTGGTGTTTCCGGACGGGCGGCTACCGTCGCCGTGGTGGCGTCCGGTCGCCTGGCTCGTGATCGCCGGTACCGTGGTCGCGTCGGTGGCCTTCGCGGTCGCCGCACTGGACGATCCGCGAAACCTGATGAACACCGACGACGCGGGTGTCGCCGCGACCGGTCGGGCTCAGCTGCTGGTCCAGATCGGGCTGCTCACCATCGCGGCGGTCATGGGCGCGCTGGTCGCGGTCCTGGTCTCGCTGCTGCTGCGCTGGCGGCGGGCCGGCGGCGAGACGAGAGCGCAACTCGCATGTCTGGTCGCCGCCGGTATCCTGCTGGTCATCGGCCTGGTGCTGCACGTGCTGGGTCTGACCGGCGCCTGGGCCATCATGGTGGTGGCGCTGCCGGCCGGGATGGCCATCGCGATCCTCCGCTACCGGTTGTACGGGCTGGACCAGGTCATCAACCGGACCATCGTCTGGCTGGTGATGAGCCTGCTGGTGATCGCCGGGTTCGTCGGACTGGTCGCCCTGCTCCGTGACCTGCTCATGTCGGGCAACACCTCGAACGCCTCACTGGTCGCGACCGGCCTGGTCGCGGTCGCCTTCGAGCCGGTACGCGGGCGGGTTCAGCGCGGAGTCAACCGGCTGCTCTACGGCGACCGGGATGACCCGTACCAGGTGATCACCCGACTGGGAGACCTGCTCGGTCGTACCGTGGAGCCGAACGCGGTACTTCCGCTGCTGACCGGGACCATCGCCGGCTCACTGCGGGTACCGCACGTCGCCGTCGAGGTGGAGGGGCGGGAGGGGCCCCGGATCATCGCCGCGCACGGGACGTCGAACACCCCGGTCGAATCGTTCGACATGGTCACCCGAGGGGAACGGGTGGGCCGGCTGCTGGTCGCGAACCGGAGTGCCACCAGCCGGTTCACGGCGGTCGAGCGCCGACTCCTGAACGATCTGGCACTGCACGCCGCGGTGGCGGCCGACGCCGTCCGGCTCGTGCACGACCTACAGGACTCCCGGGAACGGCTGATCACCGCCCGTGAGGAGGAACGACGTCGGCTGCGCCGCGACCTGCACGACGGACTGGGGCCGACACTGGCGGGGATGGCGATGCAGGTACGCGCCGCGCAGAAGCTCGTCGCCGACCAGCCCCGGACGGCCAGGATCCTCGACGCGCTCGCGGCGGACCTGCAGACCTGCACCGGTGAGGTGCGGCAGTTGGTCAACCAGCTACGACCACCGGCGTTGGACCGTGGTCTCGCGGCGGCGCTGCGCAACGAGTGCGCCCGGTTCGACAGCGGCACGTTGTCGGTGCGGTTGCAGGTCGACGACGACCTCCAGGGGCTACCGGCGGCGATCGAGGTGGCGGCGTACCGGATCGTGGCGGAGGCGCTCACCAACGTCACCCGCCACTCCCAGGCCAGCACCTGTCGGGTCACCGTACGTCTGGACCGGGGGCTCGGCCTGGAAATCGTGGACGACGGGGTCGGGCTGGGACCGCGCCGGCCCGGCGGGGTGGGTCTGGACTCGATGCGGGAACGGGCGACCGAACTCGGTGGCGAATTCGAGATCACTGACGCCGCGCCGCACGGCACCTCGATCCGGGTACGGCTGCCGTTCCAGCCGGCGGAGAACAGCCTGGCATCGGAAACCAGGCCGGCAACCCGCCACGGCCCGGCGACCGGACCGAGCCGGGCCGCGGAAAGCAGCCGATCAAAAGACGAATCCTGGCCCGGCGGGCACGTCGAGGGACGGCGTCCGGAGGAGCACCCGACGGCCGAGTGGCCCCCCGGGACGGATCCGACGACCGTCCGCCCACCCGGCGAACGTCGCGTCGGGTCTGACCCGGTGGACGCTGGTCAGCCGTCCGTTGCGGACGGTCACCAGGCCGGCGCGGTACACCGGAGTGGGCAGTCGTCGCCGCCTACCGACCCGGAGTCCGGCCTGCCCAGCCCCCGGACGGGGGAGGTGGACACCGGGCCCGGGGGACGGTTGGACGGCGCCGGCATCCCGACACCGGATGGTGGGGGTGACCGCATCCGGTAGACCGCTACGCTGAACCCGCGATGGCCGAGGCCGGCGTCGCGGGCTCGGCATGCCGGTCGGCGACATCGCCCCACGACACTGCGGTGTGCGGAGGCGGGCGACAGGCATGGTGCACGGTGGACGGATCCTCATCGTCGACGACCACCCGGTGGTACGTCGCGGCCTGCGAACCATGCTCGAGGGCGAGTCGTGGGTGGGCGAGGTCTTCGAGGCGGCGACCGTCGCCGAGGCTGTCGCTCTCGCGGTCAGCGAGCGGGTCGAGGTGATCGCGATGGACGTCACGTTGCCGGACGGGGACGGGGTGGACGCGACCGGCCGGATCCTGCTCTCCTGTCCGGAGGCCAAGGTGCTGATGCTGACCATGGCCAACGACGAGGAGATCGTGGTCCGGGCGCTGCGCGCGGGTGCGCGCGGATATCTGCTCAAGGACACCGACCCGGACGCGGTCATCGACGCGCTCCGCACGGTGGCGCAGGGTGGCGTCGTACTGGGACCGGGGATCGGGCCATCGGTGCTCGCCTCGCTCAATCGCGCCCCGGCCGAGCTGCCGGCCCCGTTCAACCAGCTCACCGCCCGGGAACGGGACATCCTCGGGCGTCTCGCACTCGGTGACACCAACGCCCGGATCGCCCGGCACTTCGGCCTGAGCGAGAAGACAATCCGTAACCAGCTCTCCGGCATCTTCGCGAAGCTCGGGGTCGCGGACCGCGTGCAGGCCGCGCTGCTGGCCCGGGACATCGGCCTGGGGGGTTGAGCGGTACGGACCGACCGGTCGCGTTCGTTCAGCACAGTCGCAGGTCCAGGTCGGCGACCAGCGGATAATGGTCCGAGGCGGACTCCGCCGCGCCGCCGGTAACCACCCGGACCGGGCCGGCCAGCCGGGCGAGTGCCGGCGTCGCCAGCAGGTAGTCCAGCCGCATGCCGGAGAACTCGGCGCCGCCGCACCCACTGGTCGGCACGGTCTCCCCCGGCGCCTGGCCGGACCGCCGGGCCAGGTCGACAAAACCGGCCCGGTCCAGGGCAGCCACGGCCCGGGTGTCCACGGTCGCGCCGTCCGGCATGAGGTGCCGGGCCCGGTATCGGGGCGCCAGGCGGGCCAGCCGCTCGGTGTGCCCGGTCCACGGGTCGAGTGAGTTGAGGTCGCCCATCAGCAGGATCATCCGGTCCGGCCCACCCCGGCGGGTCGCCCCGATCAGCCAGCCCGCCTCGCGCAGCCGGCGCCGCCCGGTGTACGGCTGCAGGTGCGCACTGACCACGGTGAGCGGGCCACGGTCGGTCCGGAGCACCACCCGCTGGACCGCGTGGTGGAAGGGCCGACGGACCGGTGCCACCGAGACGGCCTCCCCCGGCGGCCGGACCAGTACCGCGACCGGTTGCCCGAACCACGCCCGAGCGAGGTAGGGCCGCATTGCCAGCCGGTCCGCGACAGCGGCGAACCGGCGGCGGCCGCCCCGCCGCTCGCCGAGTTCCTGCAGGGCGAGTACGTCCGGCCGCTGCTCCCCGATCACCTGGAGCACCCGGTCGAGCCGGCCCGGTTCGGCGCCGTCCCGGCCGCCGTTCCTGATGTTGTACGTCATGACCCGCATCCCGGCCGCCCTCCGTCCCCTGCCTGCGCATCCGGCGCGGCGCACCGTGTCTCAGCCGCCGTTGCCGCGCCCCGGCCGGGGCGGGGCGGGGCGCCCTCAGCCGGGGCGCGACGCCTTGGCCAGTTCGTCGTCGAACTTGTCCGGCCCGGCCGGGCTGGACCCGGACGGCACCGACACCGGACCCGTCGGTGCCGTCGACCCCGGCCCGGACGCCGCCCGCTCCGCCTCGGGCGTCACCGCTTCCGCTCGGTCGTCGGCCGTCCCGGCACCGTCGGGTGCCCCGGTGCGAAGTTCCTCGTTCGGCCGGAGCACAAACCAGAGCACGCCGATCCAGAGCGCGGTGAGCAGCAGTGCACCGGCGAAGTCACTCGGATGGTGCATGCCCCGGTACATCCGGGAGGTGGCCACGCCGAGCGGCATGACCACGGCGGCGAGCACGGTCAGCCACCGCCACCACCGGTCGGTACGCGGCATGACCAGTACCGCGATCGCCACCCAGAGGCACATGGTGGCCGCGATGTGCCCCGACGGGAAGGCAGCGGTCGGCAGCGGACCGTCCAGGTGCGGCACCTCGGGACGGGGCCGGTCGACCGCCCGGGCGGTGGCGAGGAACAGGCCCAGTTCACCGAACATGGTGAGCGCGAGGAACAGCACCGGTCGCCACCGCCGCCAGAAGGCCAGGGCGAGCGGGCAGAAGACCAGTGAGACGAGCAGGATCGCGTGGGTGTCGCCGGCCTTGCTCCACCAGTGGCTGACGTCGTCGAGTCGCTCGGTGCGGTGTGCGGCGAACCACTCCGGCACTGCCCGGTCCAGGGTGTCGACGAAGGTGCCGTCGAGGTGGTAGCTGACCAGGACGCCGAAGGCGTACAGGGCGCCGAAGACCAGCACCCAGCCGGTGATCAACTCGGCGACGGCGGCCCGCGGATGCGGCAGTACCCGCTCCTCCGCCGGTGGCGCGACCTCGCGGCCGGCCTCCGGCTCCAACCCCTCCTCCAGCGGCCGTACCGGACGACCCCGCTCGCGGCGCCACAGTCGGAAGGCGTACGCGGTGACGCCGAGCCAGGCCAGACCGAGTAGCCAACCGGCCAGGACGTCGGAGACGTAGTGCACCCCGAGCGCGACCCGGGTCACCCCGACCAGCACCACCACGGCGGCGACCAGGCCGGTCGCCGCCCGACGCCAGCGCGGCGCCATCGCCGGCAGGAAAACCAGCAACAGCGCCCCGTAGGCGACCATCGAACCGAGTGCGTGACCGCTCGGGAAACTGTTACCCGGCGCCGAGGCGACCGGTACGTCCACCACCGGTCGTAGCCGGCCGACGAGCTCCTTGACCGACGGGTCGAGCAGCAGTGCCCCGACCCCGGTCACGATCAGGTAGCAGGCGAGCCGTCCCTGCCGGCGGATGAGCAGGCCGACCACGGCGATGGTGACCAGCCAGAGCATGATCGGCCGGCCGCCGAGCGCGCTGACCGCGCTGATCACGGTGACCAGTCCGTCGTGCCGGGAGACCAGTTGGTTGAACCAGTCCGCGCTCTGGTGGTCGGCCTGCTGCAGTGGATCCCAGTGGAATCGGACCAGCAGCAGAAGAATGCCGAAGCCCGTACCGGCGCCGACCACCAACGCGAAGCCGGCCAGGCTCCGCTCCGCGAAATGTCCGAACGGACGTCGTAGCACCTCGCCGACCGTGGCCACACCCGCTCCCTTCCCGCGCCTGGCCTGCCCGGTACCCGCGCGGCTGCCCGGGTACACCCCCGTGGTCCGGCCGGCCGGACCACGGCCGGGGACGGCGGGTCGGGGACGGCCAACCGGGAACGGCCGACCGGAAGGGACGCGGGCCGGGGAGCTACGCGGCGTCGGCCGTGCCGCGTCGCGGCGTCGGTACGCTGGCGCCGGCCCCGCCCACCACGTCCGGATCGGAATCCGGGTGTGGCGGCGGCTTCCAGCGGTCCGGCTCGGCCGGCTCGTGGTCGCCGAGCCGCAACGCCTCCAACTGGGCGGCGAAGGCGAGACCACCGAAGAGCGCGATGCCGGTCAGGTTCGCCCAGAGCAGCAGCGCCATCATGCCAGCCAACGCGCCGTAGGTGGCGCCGAACGCGTCGCTGTAGCTGACGTACCCGGCCAACAGCAGACTGGCCAGCCACCACAGTGCCGTACTGAGGCCGGCGCCGAAGAGCAGCCACGACAGCCCCGGTTGACGACGCCGAGGAGCGTGGCGGAACAGGACGGCGACCGCGATCACGGTCAGTCCGAGGCTCAACGGCCAACGTACGATGTCCCAGGCCAGGTCGAAGCCCGACCCCCACCAGCCGTAGTGCCGGCGGACGGAGTCGGCGAGTGCGCCCCCGGCGACCAGGATGAAAAAGCCGAGCAGCGCCGGCGCCCCGGCACAGATCGCCAGGATCGCGGCTCGGACGTACTTCCACAGCGCCGGCCGGTCCCGCTCCACCCCGTAGATCCGGTTGGCGCCCCGCTCCACCTGCGCCATCGTGGTGGTCAACGCGACCATGCCGGTGAGCAGACCCAGGACCAGCGCCAGTTCGCCCGCGTCCTCGGTCCGGTCCGAGTCGACGAGAAGCTCCTTGACCACCTCGTCACTCGCCCCCGGGGTCAGCGCGACGACCGTGTCGGCGACCACCAGACCACCCTCCTGTACGCCGAGGTCGCTGATCAGACCGGCCATCGCGATCAGGAACGGCACCACCGCCAGGCAGAGCTGGAGCGCGAGGGCCCGGGAGTGGCTGAACGCGTCGCCGTACCGGAACCGGATGAACGCGTCCCGCAGCAGGTGCCAGCCGCCGTACCGGCGCAGGGTGTGCCAGGCGTCGTCGGCGGAGAGTTCGTCGTCCGCCATGACCCGGGTCTCCGGAACCATCCTGGTGCTGCTCACGACCTCACCTTCACCCTGCCGACCGTCCGTACGGGCTGCGGGGCTCGCACAACCCGCTCACTCCTCGCCCCTCACCCTGCCCACCGTCCGTGCGGGCTGCGGGGCTCGCACAACCCGCTCACTCCTCGCCCCTCACCCTGCCGACCGTTCGACGCGGCGCTCGCCGCGTTCCGCCGCCGCGTCGGCGTCCTCGGACAGGTCCGGCGCCGTCGCCGGCTGCGGCACACAGAGCCAGAGCGCGCCCGGGCGGACGACGGCGCTCAACGACCGCCCCGGGGAGATGAGGTCACCGTCCAACTCGCGGGGCTGGGCACGGTTGCTGGTGATGGTGACCCGCCGACCGCGCAGCACCTCCATCCGGGGTACCCGGTCGCGGCGGCGCAGCACGGCCCAGCCGAGCGACAACCAGTGCTGGACCGTCCGAGGAGTGAGCACCGCGATGTCGAGATGACCGTCGTCCGGTTCGGCGTCGGCGAAGAGTCGTACGCCACCCTGCAGTCGCCCGACGTTGGCCACCAGGACGGTACGGGCCCGGCGCCGCAGCGGCGGCCCGTCGTCGATCCGGATCGAGACCCGCATCGGCCGGTCCCGCAGGTGGCGGAGGCCGCCGACAACGTACGCGGGCCAACCGACCCGCGCCTTTGTCGTCTCGGAGGTGGCCGCGAGCATCTGCGCGTCGAATCCCATTCCGGCCATCACCGTGAAGAAGCCGTCCTCGCACTCGCCGACGTCGATCCGGCGGCGCCCCTGTTCGATCGCCACCTCGAGGCCGGCCGCGAGGTCGTTGGAGAGCCCGAGGTTGGCGGCGAGCAGGTTGCCGGTCCCGGACGGCAGGATGGCCAGCGTCACGTCGGTGTCGACCAGGGCACCGACGCAGGACATGACGGTGCCGTCACCGCCGCAGACGAACACCACCTCGGCGCCGTCCTCGATGGCCTGTCGGGTCTGTCCCCGGCCGGGGTCCTCGACGGTGGTGGTGAACCAGGCCGGCTCCGGCCAGCCGGCCGCGGTCAACGTCTCGGTGACGGTCCGGCGCAGCCCGTCGAGGTCGGCCTGTTTCACCGGGTTCACCACCACGGCCGACCTCGGCCCGGTCGTACCACGTGCGCGTGTGCCTCGTCCCTTCACGGCCGCCAGTGTGCAGCAGCCGGCCATCCGGAGCGACCCGGGCGGACGTGACGTGTTTCGCTCCCCGCCCTCGGTGTGGCGCCCGGCGTGTCGCAGCGCTGGCGGGGTGGCCGGGACGCCGCTGCGGTCCGGGGCACCGCCACGCGCCCCGGACCCGGCGGTACGCCTCAGGCCGCCTGACTGAGGCTGTTGAGGGTACGTCGGCGCAGCTCATCGAGGTCGAGGCCGGCCTCGGTGAGGATGAGCGCTCCGAGGCCGTTGCCCTCCCGCAGCACTCCGAGCAGGACGTGTTCGGCACCGATCCACCGGTGCCGCAGGTGGATCGCCTCCCGGAGGGCCAGTTCGAGGGTCTTCTTCGCCCGGGCGGAGAAGGGGCTGGAAAGCTCGACGCCGCCGAACGGCCAACGTCGTCGCTTCGACGGGGGCGGTTCGAGCGCCCCCAGGCCGAACGACTCCTCGATCTTGGATCGGACCGCGTCCAGGTCGATCCCGATCGCCCGCAGCGCCTCGGCGTCCCGCTCGTCGAGGTCGGCCATCCCGTAGGCCCGCCGCTCGAGATCGGCGCGGACCCGGTCCGCGTCGAGGCCGGCCTGCCGCAGCACCGGAGCCACCGAACTGATCTCCTCGTCAAGGAGGGCGAGCAGCAGGTGCTCGGTGCCGACGAGTCGGTGCCCCAGCCGGTCACGCTCGGTCACGGCACTCCGGACCACCTCGCGGGCCGACGTCGTGAACCGCTCGAACATCATGATCCTCCCAGGCTGCGCGTCGCCGATCGACCGGCGTGCTTCTTGTGGACTCCCTGCCTGCTGACTTCCAGCGCGTCGGCGATCTCCTGCCAGGACCAGCCCTGCCGCCGGGCGTTGTCGACCTGGATGACCTCCAGTCGTTCCAACAGCCGGCGCAGGGCCACCACGGCTCGCAGCCCGACCCGAGGGTCGGTGCTGCCGGCCGCCGCCGCCAGATCCGTTGCCTGACTCATGCTGTCAACTATGGTTGACAGCATGGGCGTTGTCAACCCCGGTTGACACCGGCCACGGCTCCGGACTTTCGGCCGCTGTGGGTTCTCAGGGAAGCTGATCGCTTCTCAAGGAAGTTGATCCGTACCTGATCGGTTCTCACGGAACTTGATCTGCCGGTCGCGGGCCGCCGGAAGGATTGGGCACCGAAAGCTTCTGCGATACGGCGTTTTGGACCATCACCGGGCTCAGTCGACCGGCAGGCGGCTGACGATGCTGTCGGTACGCCCGCTCAGTTCCAGGTCCAGGGTCTCCTGGGCGTCGCGCATCGCTTCGGCGTACTGCGGTTCGGCGAGCCGTCGCATTCCTTCCTCGGGTGCGACGTCCTCGACCATCGCGCTGATCCACCAGATGTTGCCGAACGGGTCACGTACCCGACCGCCCCGCTGCCCGAAGGCCTGGGTGGCCGGTTTGGTGACCACTCGGGCTCCGGCGGCGGCCGCGCGTTCGATCGTTTTGTCGGCATCGGCGACGAAGACCCGCAGTAGCGACGGCATGGCCGGCCAGTCCGCTAGCCGGTCGAAAGCGAGCAGTACGGTGTCGCCGACGCGGATCTCGGCGTGGCCGATCGTCCCGTCCTCCAGCGGTACGCGCCCCATCTCGACCCCGTCGAACACGGCGGTGATGAAGTCCAGTAACTGCCCGGTGTCCGGCGTGACGATCCACGGCGCGACGGTCGTGTACCCGGCGGGTGGGGTGCTGCTCATGAGATCTCCCTCGTGTCGTAGCGGACTTGCGCCCCTCACGGTAGGTCTCATATAGGTCAGTTCCGGTCCTAGTTGCGCGGCACAATGGCAGCATGCCCGACGCGCGCGCCCGATTGCTGTCCCTGCTGTCGCTGTTGCAGACCCCTCGGCTGTGGCCGGGAAGCGAGCTGGCGCAGCGGCTCGGGGTCTCCGGCCGGACCGTGCGGCGCGACATCGACCGGCTGCGTGAGCTGGGCTACCCGGTGCACGCCGAGCAGGGCGGGCTGGGCGGGTACCGGCTGACAGCCGGCGCGGCGATGCCGCCGCTGCTACTGGAAGACGACGAGGCGGTCGCCGTGGCCATCGGGCTGCGCACGGCGGCGACGCAGGCGGTGGCCGGGGCAGACGAAGCGGCGGTACGGGCGCTGGGCAAGCTGCTCCAGGTTCTGCCGGCCCGGCTGCGCCACCGAGTCGACACACTGACCTCCTCCACCGTGACCCACCCGTTCTCCCTGGCCACGGATCCGGTGAACCCCGACGCGCTGATCGTCACCGCCGCGGCGATCGCCAACCACGAGAGGCTGCGGTTCCGTTACCGCGACGAGGGCCGGCACGTCGAGCCGCGCGCCCTGGTGGCGGCCGGGAGACGCTGGTACCTGCTCGCTTTTGACCTCGATCGCGCCGATTGGCGGACCTTTCGGCTGGACCGGGTTACGCAGGTCGCCGCGACCGGTGCTCGGGCGGTTTCGAGGGAGGTACCCGGCGGGGACGTCGCCGCCTTCGTCGCCAGCCGGGCAATGCAGATGGCCCCGACCTACCCGGCCGACGTGGTGATCCACGCACCCGCTGCCCACGTGGTGGACCGCCTCGGCGGGCCGCCACCCGGTACCCTGACCGACCAGCCGGACGGTACCTGCCGGTGGCTCGCGCCGCCGGACACCGGCGAATGGCATGCGCTCCGGCTGGCATCGATCGGGCTGCCGTTCGAGGTCAACGGCCCGGCGGAGCTGGCTGCCCACCTCAGGTCGACAGTTGCACTGTTCCAGACCGCCACAGCGTGACCCGGCCGGTCCGGGACGCGGTCGCCACAAGTTGGGTGCGGCCACGTCCGCCGAGCGTCACCGCCGCCGCCCAGTTGATGTGCTCCTGAAACGAGCGCTCTCCGAACCCTCGCTCGCCACGGCGGACTGAGGACCGATCCGGGCTGATGCTGCGTGCCCGGTCGGGCGCGTCGCGGCGTCCTGGTGGGCCGGCTTGGTCTCCTCCGGCAACAAGAGTTCAGGTTCGGTGAGAAGAAGACACTCTGGTGCTTCTCACCGAAGTTGATCCGCTGCTGGTCGGCTGGCCACCCCGGATCACCCTCGGTGAGAACCCACAGCCGCTGTGGGTTCTCACCGAGGGTGATCCATTCTCACTGGATCTGATCCCTACCTGATCCGTTCTCACGGAACTTGATCCGAACCCGGCTGCGTGCCGCCGTCCGGGTCGTCGCTTGTCGGGGTACAGGCTGAAGTCCCGAGATCGGTACGCCATCTCCAGAACTGATGGGTAGGTCAGGCCCGGGTTGAGCCACCACGGACGTAACACTGAGTAATGAAGGCCACGCAGGCTGGGTGCGCGCTCACCGCGGCAGATCAGGGCGTCGTGATTCTCTCGGCCTATCAAGCATCTGGATCCGTTTGCGGACGCCGTCGCGACGGGTCAGGCCATCGCCTGGGCGGTGGCCTGACTGTCATCGCGAGCGGTCTGAGTGTGGTCAGGGTCGGCGCAGTGGTGCGAGCGCCTCGGCCCAGGCGGTCACCTCGGCGAAGAGTTGGCGGAGCATGGTGTTGTGGCGGTCGCCGGGGGTGAACGTGGTGAACGCCGCGAAGTCGGTGGCGAGTGACAGGCTGACCTGAGTGCGTACGCCGGCTAGCTGGAGACCTGCCGTGATGAGGCGCAGGTGTTCCACCGCGCGGGCGCCGCCGACGTTGCTGCCGTAGGAGACGAAGGCCGCCGCCTTGTTGTTCCACTCGCCGTAGAGGTAGTCGATGGCGTTCTTCAACGCCGCAGGGATCGATCGGTTGTACTCCGGGGTGACGAAGACGTATCCGTCGAACTCGGCGATCTTGTTGCTCCACTTCCTTGTGTGGGCGTGGGCGTAGGAGCCGAGTAGCGGTGACTGTGGTTCGTCGAAGACCGGCAGACCGTAGTCCTCGATGTCCACCACCTCGACGTCGATGCCGTCGTGCTGGCCGCCCTGCTCGGCTACCCACTCGGCCACCTGGTGACCGACCCGGCCGGGGCGGGTACTGCCGAGGATGATCCCGATGTTCGTCATGCCTGGTCCGTTCCTGCTGATCCGATGGTTACTGATGGTCGGAAACGTCCTGCTGCGCAAATTAATCGGCTCCATCCGACACGACTTTCACTGCCGTTGCAGACGCCGACGTCCGGATTGCAGCGCCGCGTCGAGGCCGTTCAGCCGCAGCACGCTTGCGCCGCGCAGGTGCGCCAGGTCCACACTGCCGTCGCCCTCGTACCGGAGAAACGTCACCTGTTCGGTCCATTCCAGGCGGGTTCCGTCCGTTTCGGCGTCGAGCCGAACGGTGACCAGCGAGGTCCATCGCAGTTCGCCGTCGACGACGGCCTCGTAGCCGTAGACGATCCGGCGGGTGCCCGTGATGTCGATGTACCGCGACCGGTACTCCAGCCGTTCGGGCGCGGTGTCCAGCCCGGTGTAGGTGCTGCGCGCCGTCTCGCCTCCGCTCACCCGGAAGTCGTGCGCGTAGGAAGCTTCGCTGCCGGGAAGCCGGAACCACCGCCGCCTGATCGCGGTGTCGGCGAACGCGGTGAAGACCTCGCCGGGCGGCACGTCGAGGTGCCGCGAGATCGTGAAGGTGTCGTGCCGGACCATGCCATCCTCCCGCTGTCACGGCCACGAAGGGGTGGCCGCACGTCAGTTACGATCAGTAAGAAACGTGCGCCCGCCGGTTTTAGTCCGGCTCTCCCATACGCACTTTGAAGTCAGCTACTGACGCATGAGGAACAGAGAGCCGTGACAAGCTTCCGTGGCACCGAACTCGCGCAGCGCGGGGTCGCGCCGGACTGCGTCCAGACGATCGAGCTCGTCCGCGACGTGCTGGCGCGGGTGGGCGACAAGTGGACGCTGCTGACCATCACGGTCCTGGCGTCCGGCCCGCTGCGCTTTACCGCGCTGCACGAGCAGGTCGCCGGCATCTCCCAGCGGATGCTCAGCCAGACGTTGCGCGCCCTCACCCGGGACGGGCTGGTAACCAGGACCGCATACCCGGAAGTACCCCCGAGGGTTGAATATGCCCTGACGCCGCTCGGCCGCTCACTGAGCGATGCCGTGGACGGACTCGTGTACTGGGTCCGTAGCCACCAGAGCGACATCCTCCGCAACCGCGACGAGTTCGACCAGGCACCCGCCGAGAACACAGCCACCCCGCCCCACACATAGCCGCGCCCTATCACCCGCAACTGCCGGAGCCGCAGGGGTAAGTTCACGAGAAGCAATCCGCGGCCGAAGGGTCAGAACGACCTCATAGGTGGGAAGACGACGGCCTGGGGCTTCTCACCGGATCTGATCCGCTGCCGGTCGGTTGGCCGCCCCGGATCACCTTTGCCGAGAACCCACAGCCGCACCGCTTTCGCCCTATCCGGTACGGTGGCAACAACCCCTTGCAGCTCATGGCAACGACGAAGATCTTGCCTCTATGATCGGCCGATGGCATCGGTCAGGCAGGTCCAGGTCACCTTCGACTGCGCGGAACCCGAGCGCGTCGCGCGCTTCTGGTGCGAGGTGTTGGGGTACGTCGTACCGTCACCACCGGAGGGGTTCGCCGCCTGGGACGATTACGAGCGCACGCTGCCGCCCGAGCGGCGGGGTGCCGGGTTCGCCTGCATGGATCCCACGGGTGCCGGCCCGCGGCTGTACTTCCAGCGCGTACCCGAAGGCAAGGTCGCCAAGAACCGGGTGCACCTCGACGTGCGGGTCGGCACCGGGCTCGTGGGTGAGGAGCGCGTCGCCGCGCTCGAGGCCGAATGCGCCCGACTGGTCGCGCTCGGCGCGACACGCCTGTACCTGCTGCGCGCCGACGAGTACAACGAGTCGTGCCTGGTGATGCAGGACGTCGAGGGCAACGAGTTCTGCGTCGACTGAGCGGCCGCGACCGGGGCACCGTCGCGAGGCGGCGTTTTGGCCGAGGGATACCACCCGCCGAGTCACGGAGCACGACGAACTGCTGGAGCGGATGCGCGTCGACGCGGAGCGGGCCGGCTTCGACTCCCTCGCGGTCGCCGCGTACTTCCAGGGCCGGGCCCGGCTTCGGGTACGCCAGGGCGAGCTGGACGCCGCGATCGCCGAGTTGGAGGAGGGGCGGGCCCTCGACCGGGGATACCTGTGCCGAGGCCAACCCGTCGACTTCCACGCGGTCTTTCTCGCCGGTCTCTACCCGAAGGCGGGGACGCGTACCTGCACGTGGCGTGCTCACCCGTGACACCGCCGTCGGTCCGGGGCACCGCCGAGGTGGGCGCGGCCCCGGATCACCTTCGCGGAGCACCCACAGCGCTCAAGCCCGTGCGGCCCGTTGACCGCCGTCACGTCCTCGGCCGCGGGTTGGACCGCGCGGATCGATACAGGCCGGCGCCGTTCGCGGCGGGCAGGTAGGGGTGCCGCCGAGGCCACGGCAACAGTCGCTCACCGCCCGGCGGTGACCGTTACCGTGCGTCGCGTAGCTGGAGAATGTACGTCGCGGTGAGCGCGACGCCGCGGTCCCGGTCCAGCGACAGCGCCACGAGGGCACGGGCGGCCATGTCTCCCGGGATCTCCGCGAGCGCCTGGGTGAGCCGCCGTCGGCGTGCGGACGCCTGACCGGCGCCGTCGTCGGCGAGGCACTCGACGATCCTCGCCGCGATCTGCTCCGCCAACTCCGGATCACTCGCCAACGCGCCCAGCGTGTCGGCCGCGTCGACGTCGTTCACCTCCTCGACGATCATGTCGACGAGCGTCGGAACCGCGTCGGCTCCGCCTCGTGCCCCGAGCGCCAGCGCCGCGTGCCGGCGGACCACGGTGTCGGAGTTCGCGAGGGCGTCCTGCAGCAGTGCGGTCGCGGCCGCACCCGGCATCTCGGCGATCGCCTGGACGGCCCGTTGCCGCACCTCGGGCACCGACGAGCCGAGGCCCTCCGCCAGCGGCGCCAGTCCGGCGTCGCCCGAGCGCGTCAACGCCCACCGAAGGGCTCCGGCGACGTTCGGATCCGTCTCGCTCAGCACCGCCTCGACCAGTGCCTCCACCGGCACCGGCACCTCTTCGGTCGAGGACAGGGCCGCACGCTGGCGTTTCCCGGCGCTCTCCGACCCCAGTGCCTGGAGGAGGGCGACGACGTGGAGGACGTCCTCCCAGTCGGCGGGTTCCGCGGCGCCGATCCGGCGGAGTCGGGTGAGCAACTCCGTCTCCTTCGCGATGCGTTCCCGGGTCCGCCGGATGAGGTCGTCGACGAGTCCGGCGGGGGTGAAGCCGGGATCGTCGAGCGCGCGTCCGACGTCACGCAGCGAGAGCCCCAACGACCGGAGGCTCTCGATATGGAAGATCCGCCGGACGTCCTCGCTGGAGTACTCCCGATAGCCGGTGCCGGTACGGCCCGTCGGCCGCAGCAGGCCGAGCGACTCGTAGTGCCTGAGCATGCGGGCGCTGACTCCGGACCGCCGGGCCACGTCACCGATCAACACCGCTCATCCCACCTCCCGGTTGGCCGGGCCGAGGGCCACGACGCGTTTCGCCTCCTCGACCGCGAACTCGAATCCGGCCTCCGGGTCGTGCCACAGCCGGTCCGTGACGATCGCATGCTCCCGGACCCGAGGGTCGGGGTCTGTCGTCGCGGTGGTCAGGGCCGGCATGATCACTTCACCGAGCGCGATCAGCGCCCGGCTGAGGCTCAACCGCGTCTCACGCTCGCCGCGCCCGAGCTGTGTCACCAACACCCCGACCAGGTCGGGTTTCTCCGCTTCGGGCACGAGTACCACCGCGGCGCGCCAGGCGCTGCGCGCCACCTCGTCGTCGGGATCGGTCAGCAACTCCCGGGTGATCGCCGGCCAGGCCTGCCGATCTCCGATCTTGGACAGTGTGTGCAACGCCTGGCTCCGTGCCAGCGCACTCCCGGAGCGGAGCTCCCCGACGAGCTTCGGGACCGTCAGTGCGGCCGGGTGGCGGGTGAGCGCCCAGGTGAGGATTTCGCGTACGTGGAACTCGGGTTCGACCGCGCATCGTTCGACGAGCGTGTCGACGAACTCCGGGGCGGGGGTCGTGCCGAGCGCCAGTGCGGCTCGCAGCCGTACCGACGGGTTGCCCGCCTCCAGGCCCTGGAGAGCCCGCCTCGCGTCCACCTGGTCTTTCGACATGATCATCGGGATCACCTCCTTGATGCAGTGAAAACCTTGCCACCGTGTCAAGGTCAAGCGGAGTCACACCGCGAGATGAGTTCCCTCGGCCCACCGGGGCCACCTGGGGATCGGCATCCGCCACCGACGAGGAGCCGACCGGCGGGAAGCCGACCGGACGCGTCCGTCGACCGCCCACGGTCGTCCTCGGCGCGCACAGGGTGCCCGGTGCCCGCTCACCGCGCCGTCTGTCGGTCGGCCGCCCTGGGCCCGGGATGGCGTGCGGCCGGGGTGGTGCGGGTCGGCGGGCGCATGGCCAGGATCAGGACGGCCGCCCCGGCGAAGACGACCGCGACGACAACGCCGGTGACGTGCAGGCTGGTGGTGAACGCCTCCCGCGCGCCGTGCAGCAGCGCCGCGCCCTGGCCGGCGGGAAGCTGCCGACCCACCTCGACCGCGTCGGCGAGTGACCCGGACGCGCCACCCATCCGGCTCCGGTAGACGGCCGCGGCCAGCACACCGATCAACGCGAAGCCGAGCGAGCCACCGAGGTAGTTGCCGGTCTCCGACATCGAGGCCGCCGAGCCGGCCCGCTCCGGCGGTACGGATCCGACGACCAGTCCGGTGCCGAGCGCGAACAGCGGGCCGGTGCCCAGCGCCAGGACTGTGATGCCGATCATCACCATCGGCAGAGCTCCCGCACCGTCGACCCCGACCAGCAGCAGACCGCCCAAGGCCGATCCGGTCAGGCCACCGGCGATCGCGGCCGGCTGACTCGTCCACCTGGTCAGCACCGGCGCGGCCAGGGTACCGGCCGCCGATGCCAGGCCCATCGGCGCGAACAGCACCGCGGCCGCGAACGGCGAGAAGCCGAGTACGCCCTGCAGATACTGGGTCACGATCAGACCGGTGCCCGCCATCGCGATGCCGGCGAGGAGCAACGCGACGAGGACCGCGGCGAACGGGCGGTTGCGGAGCAGCCGCAGGTCCAGCAGCGGTGTCGTCAGCCGCAACTGCCGACGTACGAACAGCAGCCCGACGACCGCGCCGACGACCAGGGCCACGGCCGGGCCGGTCGACGCCTTCTCGACCACCAGCTGCTTGATGCCGTAGACGATCAGAAGCACCGCCACGAGGGACAGCCCGACGCTGGCCAGGTCCAGTCGACCGGCCCGGTCGCTGCGGAATTCGGGTAGCAGGACCGGTCCGGCGAGTAGCAGCAGCGCCATCGCCGGTACGGCCACCAGGAACACCGACCCCCACCAGAAGTGCGCGAGCAGCAGCCCGGAGAAAACGGGTCCGAGCGCACCGCCGGTGAACTGGCAGGTCGCCCAGATCGCGACAGCCCGCCCGCGCTGCCGTCCGTCCGGAAACATGTTGGTGATCAGGGCGAGCGTGGACGGCGCCAGGGTGGCACCGGCGACCCCCAACAGCAACCGCGTGATGATCAGCATCAGCGGGCTGACCGCGAAGGCGGCGGCGACCGACAGGACGAGGAACGCCGCTCCGCCGATCATCAGTAGCCGTCGGCGACCGATCCGGTCACCGAGCGTACCCATGGTGATGACCAGCCCGGCCACCATGAATCCGTAACCGTCACTGATCCACAGCTGCTGGACGCTGCTGGCACCGAGGTCGGCGCTCAGCTGTGGGAGCGCGAGGAGCAGCGCTGTCATGTCCATCGCGACGAGCAGTGTCGGCATCAGGAGGACGACCAGTCCCAGCCATGCCCGGTTGACCCGCATATCCCAAATTCCTGTTCTCTCGAGGTTCCGTTGCTGGTCGGAGCGGTCGAGAGCTTCTTGACACCGGTACGGAGAAAAGCAGCCGGAACCTGTGCCAGAGTTCGGACGGAAGATGTCGAGGACGGGATGTCAAGACTGCGGCGGCGGCTCCGACCAACGGGTGGAACGGCCCGGTGGGGCCGCTGACGACGAGGAGCCCAGGATGCAGTTCCTGATCAGCATGTACATCAACCCGGCGGTGCTGGACGCGCTGACCGAAGAGGAGAAGGCGGCGATCGGCGCCGGCCACGGCAGGTTCCTCGAGGCACTGAAGGCGTCCGGCGAGTTGATCACCACCCAGGCACTGGTCGACCCGTCGCAGGCCGCCGTGGTGTCGGTCCGCAACGGCCAGCCGGTGGTGACCGACGGACCGTTCCTGGAGTTCAAGGAGTTCCTGGGCGGTTTCTACCTGGTCGACTGCGAGAGCCGGGAGCGGGCGATCGAGCTGGCGGCGCAGATTCCGGACACCACGATCGAGGGTCTGGGGGTCGAGGTGCGGCAGGTGATGTTCGCCGACGGACAGTTGGAGGCATGACGGCACCAGGGGTCGAGGACCTGTTACGCGAGCTCACGCCGCAGGTCCTCGGCGTACTGGTCCGGCGGTACGGTCAGTTCGAGGGGTGTGAGGACGCCGTGCAGGAGGCTGTCCTCGCCGCCACGGTGGGGTGGCCGGCCGAGGGCGTGCCGGACAACCCGCGCGGCTGGCTGGTGACCGTGGCGTCCCGGCGGCTCATCGACGAGATGCGCAGTGACCACGCACGCCGGGAACGGGAGGCGGCAACGGCCCACGAGGTGACGCCCGAGGACGTACCGGATACCGACGACTCGCTTGTCCTGCTCTTCCTCTGTTGTCATCCGACGCTGACCGCCGCCTCCCAGACCGCGCTGACGCTGCGCGCGGTCGGCGGTCTGACCACCGCCGAGATCGCCCGCGCGTTCCTGGTGCCGGAGGCGACCATGGCGGCCCGGATCAGCCGGGCCAAACAGCGGATCAGGTCCGCCGGCAGTTCCTTCCGCCTGCCGGAGGGCGCCGAACGCGAGGAGCGGCTACGGGTAGTCCTGCAGGTGCTCTACCTGATCTTCAACGAGGGCTACACCGCGTCCTCGGGCGGCCGGTTGCACCGTCCCGACCTGGCCCGGGAGGCCATCCGGTTGACCAGGATGGTGCACTCACAGCTGCCCGAGGACGGCGAGGTGACCGGGCTGCTCGCGCTGATGCTGCTCACCCACGCCCGCCGGAGGGCACGGACGACGTTGGCCGGCGACCTGGTGCCGCTGGACGAGCAGGACCGCACGACCTGGGACCGGGAGATGATCGACGAGGGCACCGAGCTGGTCAAGGCGTCGCTGGCCGGCCCGGCGCTGGGGCCGTACCAGTTGCAGGCCGCCATCGCCGCCACGCACGCCGACGCGGCAACGGCCGAGCAGACCAACTGGCCGCAGATACACGCCCTCTACCTGATCCTGGAACGGATCGCGCCCAACCCGGTGGTCACCCTGAACCGGGCGATCGCCCTCGCCGAGACCGAGGGTCCGACGGCCGGGCTGGCCCTGCTCTCCACGCTGGACGCCGACGAGCGGATGGCCGGGTTCCACCGGCTGCTCTCCGTGCGGGCGCATCTGCGGGAGAAGGTCGGCGACACGGCCGGGGCCCACCGGGACTACCGGCGCGCCGCGAAGGCCACCGCCAGCCTCGCCGAGCAGCGCTACCTGGAGTCGCGGGCCAGACGGCTCAGGTGACGACCGGCGCTCAGCCGGCGTCCTGGTACGGGCTGCGCTGTCGCGCCTCGGCCAGTACGCCGCCCCACCAGGCGAGCTGGTCGAGCATCGCCTTGACCGCCGGACCCGAGCCGTCGGCGTCCACAGGTCGGCCGCGCGCCGAACCGTTCCCAGTACCGGTCGAAACTGACGGTGTCCCGGATCGTGACGGGGGCGCTGCGGATGGTGGGCGGTCCGCCCCGGGGCGTCCGCGCCGCCCCGGGCCGTACCGCGACCGGCTGAGCCCTCGGCCGGAGCCGGTCGCGCGCCCGGCCCGGGGTCGGCAGGGGCAGACCGGGAGGTCAGGCGACCGCGGCCAGGAAGGCGGTCGCGCGCAGCCGCAGGCCGGCCAGGTCACCGCCGCGCGGCGCGTCGCCGAGCAGCGGGGTGCCGACCCCCACGGCGAGCGCGCCGGCGGCCAGGTAGCCGGGTGCGGAGCCGGTGTCGACCCCGCCGAATGGTACGAACGGCACCTCCGGGAAGGGCTCCCGCAGCGCCGACAGGTACGCCGGACCGCCCAGCGAGGCCGGGAAGAGTTTCACCGCGGTCGCCCCGGCCAGGCTGGCCGCGACCACCTCGGTCGGGGTCAGCGCGCCGACCAGGGCGGGAAGCCCGAGCCGGACACACTCGGCGACCGCCGGCACGACCCCCGGGGTGACCACGAACGACGCGCCGGCCTGCTCCGCCTGCACCACGTCGGCCTCGGTGAGCACCGTGCCGGCACCGAGCGGGGCGTCCGGACCGAGCGCCGCCCGGGCTCTGACCAGTACTCCGGCGGCGTCCTTCGAGGTCATCGAGACCTCGACCAGGCGGATTCCGGCCTCGGCGAGGACCAAGACGCACTCCAGCGCCGCGTCCGGGTCGTCGGCCCGGACGACCGCCAACAGACGGTGCTGTCGCAGCGCCTCGGGCAGGTTCACCGCCCCATCCTCGCAGCCCGGTCCCCCGTGCTGGGCCACGTTGGGCTAACGGACATTTCGGCCATACCACTCAGGCCGTCGACGAACTTTGCTAACCTCCCGGCCATGCACCGAAGCCCTGTCCCGGGTCCGGATCGGATGCCCGTCGAGGGCGACGTCACCCGCGTCTTCCCGCACGCCGGACACCGACTCGAGGTCGCCGCCGGCACCCGGGTCGGTCACCGCTACCGGGCGAACTTCGACGTCCTGCACGTCGACCCGAAACTGCCGTTCGTGGCGGTGGCCGACGGGATGGGCGACGGCCGGGGCAGCACCGTCGCCGGCGACACCACGATGGAGACGATCGTGGCGGCGGTACGGGCGGCAGGCCCCGACGTCGGCCCCGCCGAACTGCGCGCCGCGGTCGCCGAAGCACAGACCCGGGTCCGGGCCGCCGGCCGCGAACTGGGCGAGTTGACCGGGTGCACCTTCACCGGGTTGATCGCGGCGCCGGAGACGTACGGCGAGTGGGGCGGGCCGGTCGAGGCGTACGCCTGGATCGTGCAGCTCGGCGACTCGCGCGCCTACCGACTCCGGGACGGGCTGCTCGAACTGCTCACCGTCGACCACACCGCGGCCTGGCTCGGCGCCGTCTACGGCTGGTACCCGGCCGACTCGGCGGAGGCCGCCGCGGCCCGCTACCAGCTCACCCGGTACGTCGGCCATCCGAGCGCCCCGGAACCGGACCTGCTGCACGTCTCGCTGCGCCCCGGCGACATCTACTGCGTCTGCACGGACGGGGTCGCCGAACAGCTCGACTACCAGCGGCTGGCCAACCGGCTCGGCACCGCGGGCAGCCCGGGCGAGTCGGTCCGGGGCATCCTCGCCGACACCCTCGCCGCCGGTGGTCGGGACAACGCCACCGTCGCGGTGCTGCGGGTCCGGTCCGGCTGAGCACACCACCGGGCCCGGCAGCCTACCCACCAAAACCGGGCACATCCGGCAAGCCGCCTCGATATCCTCGGCCTGTGACTGGTTACCCCGCCCCGGCACGACACCGCTGACCGGCGGGCTGATCCGGTGGACGCCGTGCAGGATCCGACCGAGACGCCCTTCGTCGTGGTCGGGGTCGACGGCTCGCCGCTGAGCCTGTCCGCGGTCCGGCTCGCCACCCAGGAGGCCGCCCGGCACTCCCGGCCGCTGCGGATCGTGCACGCGTTCAACTGGGTCGCCGACCCCGCCGAGCCGATGCCGGCCGAACCCCGACGCCCGGCCGAGGAGCTGCTCGACCACGCGATCGACGTCGCCACCCGGACCCGGCCGGAGGTACCGGTCAGCACGGCGCTGATCGAGGGGCCCGTGCTCACCACCCTGCTCCGCGAGTCCGGTTCGGCCGCGCTGCTGGTCATCGGCGACGGCGGGCTGACCCTGAACCCGGACGTACCGGCCGACTCCGACGCGACCGCCGTGCAGCTCGCCGCCCGGGCCGGATGCAGTGTGCTGGTCGTCCGGGAGGAACTGCCGGCCCCCGGCCCGGTGATGGTCGGCGTCGACGGCTCCGCCAGCTCACTGTGTGCCCTGGACTTCGCCTTCGACACGGCGACCCGCCGGTCCACCGAACTGGTGGTGGTGCAGGTCTGGGATCCGGACGTCCGGACCGGTGCGGTGCCACCGGAGGCGGCCGAGCAGTTGGCCGAGTCGGTGGCGCCGTGGCAGCGCAAGTACCCGTCGGTCGCGGTCCGGCAGGAGGTACGGACCGGTGCTCCGGAGTCGGCTCTGCTGGAGGAGGCACGCCGGGCCGAGATCGTGGTGGTCAGCGCCCGGGGCGACGAGCCGTGGCGGGGCATGCTCGGCGCGGTCAGTCAGGCGATGCTCTACCACTCCCCGGCACCGGTGATCGTCGTACGCAGCTCGCACGGCCTGTACATCCAGGAGTGAACCGGGCGTGGACGGGGCACGTTCCGCGGTGGGCGGACACATCCAGGCAACGAGGCGGCCCCGCAGGGTCAGGAGGCGCAGATGGTGAAGACGTCGACGGACCCACGGGTCCGGCTCAGCGACGGGGAGCTGGACCGGATCGACGCGTACTGGCGGGCGGCCAACTATCTCAGCGTCGGGCAGATCTACCTGCTGGCGAACCCGCTGCTGCGCGAGCCGCTGGCGCCGGAACACGTCAAGCCCCGGCTGCTCGGCCACTGGGGCACCGACCCGGGGTTGAACCTGGTGTACGTACACCTGAACCGGGCCATCGTGGCACGCGACCTGGACATGATGCTGGTGACCGGGCCGGGCCACGGCGCTCCGGCGATCATCGCGAACACCTGGCTGGAGGGGACGTTCACCGAGCGGTACCCGTCGGTGGGCCGGGACGAGCCCGGGATGGCCGAGCTGTTCCGGCAGTTCTCCTTCCCGGGTGGAGTGCCGAGCCACGTGGCGGCGGACGTACCGGGTTCGATCCACGAGGGCGGCGAGCTCGGCTACGCGCTGATGCACGCGTACGGCGCCGCGTACGACAACCCCGACCTGGTGGTCGCCTGTGTGGTCGGGGACGGGGAGGCGGAGACCGGGCCGCTGGCCGGCAGCTGGCTCTCCAACGTCTTCCTCAACCCCGCCCGCGACGGCGCGGTGCTGCCGATCCTGCACCTCAACGGCTTCAAGATCGCAAACCCGACGGTGTACGCCCGGATCCCCGAGACCGACCTGCTGTCGATCCTGCACGGCTACGGCTACCAGCCGTACGTCGTCGCCGGTGACCAGCCGAGGGAGGTGCACCAGGCCCTCGCCGGCACCCTCGACCGCGCACTCGACGAGATCGCCGAGATCCAACGTCAGGCCCGCCGGGGTGGCCGGGTGGAACGCCCCCGCTGGCCGATGATCGTGCTCCGTACGCCGAAGGGCTGGACCGGCCCGGCCGAGGTCGACGGCGTACCGGTCGAGGGGACCTTCCGCTCCCACCAGGTGCCGCTGCCCGAGGTGCGGGAGAATCCGCAGCACCGGGCCGAGCTGGAACGCTGGCTGCGGTCGTACCGGCCGGAGGAACTCTTCGACCCGACCGGCGCCCCGGTGCCGGCGCTCGCCGACCTGGTCCCCCGCGGCCACCGGCGGATGGGCGCCAACCCGCACACCAACGGTGGTGAACTCCTCCGCGACCTGGTACTCCCCGACTACCGGACGTACGGCGTACCGGTCGGCGAGCGCGGTGAACCGGTGATCGGCGCGACCGGGGTGCTCGGCCCCTGGGTGCGGGACGTGATCCGGGCGAACCCGGACCGGTTCCGGCTGCTCGGCCCGGACGAGGTCGAGTCGAACGGGCTGTCCGCCGCGTTCGAGGTGACCGACCGGGTCTTTCTCGGGGCCATCGAGCCCGGTGACGAACACCTGGCGCCGCAGGGCCGGGTCATGGAGGTGCTCTCCGAGCACCTGTGCCAGGGCTGGCTGGAGGGTTACCTGCTGACCGGCCGGCACGGCATCTTCACCAGCTACGAGGCCTTCATCCACATCGTCGACTCGATGCTGAACCAGCACGCGAAGTGGCTGAAGGTGACCCGGGACATCCCCTGGCGCCGCCCGATCGCCTCGCTGAACTACCTGCTCTCCAGCCACGTCTGGCGGCAGGACCACAACGGCTTCTCGCACCAGGACCCCGGTTTCATCGACCACGTCGTCAACAAGAAGGCCGAGGTCGTCCGGGTCTATCTGCCGCCGGACGCCAACACGCTGCTCTGCACGATGGACCACTGCCTGCGCAGCCGGCACTACATCAACGTGGTCATCGCCGGCAAACAGGGCGCGCCGACCTGGCTGAGCATGGCGGACGCGGTCATGCACTGCCGCCGGGGACTGGGCATCTGGGACTGGGCCAGCACCGACACCGGCAGCGAACCGGACGTTGTCCTCGCCTGCGCGGGTGACGTACCCACCCTGGAGACGCTCGCCGCCGCCGAACTGCTCCGTCACCACCTGCCCGAGCTCCGGGTCCGGGTGGTCAACGTGGTCGACCTGATGCGCCTGCAACCGGAGGCCGAGCATCCGCACGGGCTGCCCGACTCCGAGTTCAACACGATCTTCACCACCGACAAGCCGATCATCTTCGCGTACCACGGCTACCCGTGGCTCATCCACCGGCTCACCTACCGTCGCACCAACCACCCCAACCTGCACGTCCGGGGCTACAAGGAGGAGGGCACCACCACCACGCCCTTCGACATGGTCATGCTCAACGACCTCGACCGTTTCCACCTCGTCATCGACGTCATCGACCGGGTCCCGCAGCTCGGTGCCACCGCCGCGCACCTTCGGCAGGCGATGGTCGACGCCCGGCAGGAATGCCGCGACCACACCCGCACGTACGGCGAGGACCACCCGATGGTCGCCGACTGGCGCCAGCGGTGAAGACCGGCGCGACGGTTGCCGCCGTTCCGCACGTAGTAGAAGATGAACGCTCAACTATCGAAAGGTGGAAATATGTTGAGGCGTCATCGACTGCTCGCCACCGCCGGCGTCGCCGTACTGGCCGCCGGTCTGACGTCCGTCGGGTCACCGGCCGCCGCAGCCACGCCCGGCTGCGCAGGCTACGAGCTCACCCACACCGGGCACCTGTTCGAAGGCCACCCCGCCATCCCGTGGTCGTACTTCTTCGCCTTCGGGCCCGGCCCGGTGGAGGTGTGTCTGGACGGCCCGGACGGCGCCGAGGTCGACCTGATCCTGTGGCGGTTCATCGAGAACGGCCCGGAGGTCGTCACCAGCCCGACGCCGGGGGCCGACAAGACCCTCACGTACGCCGGACCGGGCCTCAGCGCCTACCGGGTCACGGCCGTGGCCAACCGGGGCAGCGGCACCTACACCATCGGCGTCAACACCCCCTGATCCCGACGGTGTGAGCAACCCGCCCCCCGGGGCGGCGTACGCGACCTGCTTCCGAAGCGGTGTGCGCGACCCGCTTCCGAGGCGGTGTGCGCGACTTCCGGCGGTCACCGAAGCCGAGCGGTGACCGCCGGAGTTTCGGCAGCGGCGCCGGCGGGTCAGCGCGCGCCACGACCAGACCTTGACAATCCCGGCCACCCACAGACATCTTTGACTGAGTCAATGATTCAGTTGAGGTGGTCACATGAACACGTCCACTCCCGTCGGTGCCGTCCGAGACTTCAACCGCTTCTACACCCGGGTCGTCGGGCTCCTCGACGAGGGACTACTGCGCACGTCGTACTCGCTGACCGAAGCCAGGGTGATCGTCGAACTGGCCGGCCGGGGTCCGACCGAGGTGCCGGACCTCCGCCGTGACCTCGCCCTCGACCCCGGCTACCTCAGCCGCATCCTCGCCCGGTTCACCGCCGACGGCCTGGTCACCCGGACTCCGTCGGTGACCGACGGCCGGCGTCAGGTGGTCGAACTGACCGAGGCCGGCCGCGCGGTGTACACGATGCTCAACGAGCGGTCCGACGAGCAGGTCGGCTCGCTGCTCTCCGGGCTGTCCGACGAGGACGTCCGGCGACTGGTCGAGGCGATGCGGACCATCCGGACGGTACTCGGCCCGCCGCCACCGCCGCGCGGCTACCTGCTCCGCGAGCTCCGACCGGGTGACGCCGGCTGGGTCGTCCACCGGCACGGCGTACGGTACGCCGCGGAGTACGGCTACGACCTGCGGTTCGAGGCGTTCGTGGCCCGGATCGTCGCCGACTACCTCGACGGACCCGACAGCCGCCGGGAGAACGCCTGGATCGCCGAGGTCGACGGCCAGCCGGTGGGCAGCATCTTCTGCGTACGCCGGGACGAGGAGGTGGCGCAGCTCCGGCTGCTGCTGGTGGAGCCGGGCGCCCGCGGCCTGGGCATCGGCGGCCGACTGGTCGACGAGTGCCTGCGGTTCGCCCGGCGGGCCGGCTACCGCGAGATCATGCTCTGGACCAACGACGTGCTGACCGACGCCCGACGGATCTACGAGAAGGCCGGCTTCGAACTGCGTGAGCAGAACCGGCACGACAGCTTCGGCTTCGAGGTGGTCGAACAGGTCTGGTCACGGCCGCTGTGAACCGGCCACCGCACGGGCCGTGGTCCGGCCGGCGGGTCAGCGCGCCGGGAACCCGGGAACGGCGGACCTGGGCCGCACCGTCCGGCCGTCCTACGGCGTCGCCGTGGCCGACGCACGGAGCGCCGCCGCGAGCCAGCCGCCCAGTTCGCCGAGGTCGACGTCGAAACAGACCCGGGACTCCGGCGGCGACCCGTTGATCACCGCGACCAGAGACAGGTACCGGCCGTGCGTCGCCTCGTATCGCGGATCGGCCCCCACCTCCTCGTACCCCTCGCCGATGACGAGGTAACCGGCGGCCAGCCGGTCCCGGAGTGCCGCGCTGGCCGGTACGCCGGCGGCCTCGGCGGCTCCGGCCGCGAGGCGGGCGGCGAGTTGTTGGGCATGTGGCGTCTCCGGCGGCAGCCCGCACCGGTGCGCCGCGACGATCTCCTCCATGATCCGCGACCCGGTCCCGTGAATGAAGTCCTGCACCGGCGCGACGGTCAGCCGCTGCCCCGGGTCACCGGCGTACGTGTCGCGGAGGTACGAGCGGACGGCGTCGCGGAACTCCGGGTCCCGCAGCAGGTCGGCCAACTCGATCCACGCCTCCAACTGGGCGGTGGTGGGATCGTCCGGCAGCCGCGGCCGCATGGTCCGGAGCCGCTCGACGAAGTCGTCGGGCAGGTCGGCACCGACGTCGGTCCAGAACTCGTCGACGAGCCGCTCCCGCTCGCCGTCGGCCATCGCGACGAGTCGGTGCATCAGGGCGGCCCGGGCGGCGGGACCGTCCTGCCGGTTCAGGGCTCTGAGCACGGCCCGCCGGGCCCGCAGTTCGCGCTCCTGACGCTCGACGGCCGCCAGGTGCTCGGCGAGGAGATCCGGCAGGGTCATCTCACCCTCGAGCAGCCGACGGATGTCGTCCAACCCGGTGCCGAGGTCCCGGAGCGTACGGATGAGTTCCAACCGGGCGATGCCCCGCAGGTCGTACAGTCGGTGGCCGGCGTCGGTCGCACCCGCCGGTCGCACGATGCCCTCGTCGGAATAGAAGCGGATGGCGCTGACCGTCAACCCGGTCCGGCGCGCCACGTCCCCGATGGGGTAGAGCCCGTCTCGACGCATGTCGACACTCTGCATCCTCAAGCTACCTGAGCCGCAAGGGCCGATCCTGCCGCGACTGTGCGCCGGTGGCGAGCGTCCGCCGGGCCGGCCACGACCGGGCCGGTCCGTCGCTCTGCTTTGATGAGCTGGTGACCGAGCAGACCCCGCGTTCCGCGGACGAGATCCTGGACATCGTCGACGAGCAGGACCGGGTGGTCGGGCAGGCGCGGCGCGCCGACGTGTACGCCCGCCGGCTGCGGCACCGGGCCGCGTTTGTCCTGGTCCGGGACGCACAGGACCGGATCCTGGTGCACCGGCGCACCGCACAGAAACTGGTCTTCCCCTCGGCGTACGACATGTTCGTCGGCGGGGTGCTCGGCGCCGGCGAGACGTACGACGACGCGGCGCTGCGCGAGGCCGAGGAGGAACTGGGTGTCTCCGGACTGCCCGCCCCGACGCCGCTGTTCCGGTTCCTCTACGAGACACCGGAACACACCTGGTGGTCGGCGGTCTACGAGGTGCGCTGGGACGGGCCGGTGAATCCGCAGCCGGAGGAGGTCGCCTGGCACGCCTTCCTCACCGAGGCGGAGTTGACACAACGGCTGTCCGAGTGGACGTGGGTGCCGGACGGGCTGGAGGCGTACCACCGGATGCGCGCGCGGCGCACCGAGGAGTCGGAAACACGCCCCTGACCCTGTTATCCGCGCTGCTGGCCGGAGGTCATCCGGCAACGGCGGGCATCCGGACCGCGATGGCGAGGAAGCGGTGCGGCGCGTCGTCGTACCGGTCGAGCCGCCAGCCGGTCCGGGCGGTCGCCTCGCGCAGCGGTGTCTCGGCGAGCGGTTCGTCGGGGCGCAGCCGGCGGCCGTGCCGGGCGGCGAGCGCGGCCCGTCCGGAGGGGTGGAACAGCACCAGCCGGCCGCCGGGACGGGTGATCCGGGCGAGTTCCCGGAGGCCGACGTCGCTGTCCGGGAGGTGGGTGAGCAGGCCGGCGGCGAGGACGGCGTCGACCCGGGCGTCGGGGAACGGCAGGTGCCGGGCGTCGGCCAGCAGCAGGGTGGCGTTCGCCCGTGCGGCGGGCGCCCGGGCGACCGCGAGCATCTCCGGGGTGACGTCGAGGCCGACGACCGTGCCGTCCGGCCCGACCGCGTCCCGCAGGGCGGGCAGTGCCCGGCCGGTGCCGCAGCCGACGTCGACCACCGTGCCGCCGGTCGGCAGGTCCGTGTCCGCGACCGCCTGGGCGTAGACCGGTAGGTCGCCGCCGAACCTGCTGTCCCAGCGTGGCGCCCGGACGGCGAAGAACGCCTGCGACTCGCGCAGGTGCCAGGATTCGCCGGGAGCGAGCCGGTCGGCGATGTGCCGGATCACCGGCCAGTTCGCCTCGTGCAGGTCGACGACGATGTCGCCGTCCCGGCTACGGTCCCCGGCGCTGGCAGGCGGGACGGCGCCGCGCCCGTCGCGGCCCCGGTCACCGCCGCCCCGGTCGGCCGGAATACGCAGCCGGACGACCACGTCCCAGTGCCGGCCGGGTGGGTGCCGGCGCCACCGCGGCCCGTCGGCGAGCGCCACCGTATGCGCGGTCCGCTCCGCCCGCCACCGGTCCTCGTCGGCCAGCGGCGCCCCGTCGGTGAGCCGGACACACGGCCGGCCGACGGCCCGCAGTACCTCGGCCAGCCGGTCGGCGACGAGGCTCGCCGGAGACGGGCCGTTGGCGGCGGCCGGGGCCGGACCGTCGTCGGCCACCGGCGACGCACCGCTGTCGACCACGACCGCGACCGCGCCCGCCGGCAACACCTCGACGATCCGGTCGAGGACCTGCGTCCAACGCCGGCGCTGCGCGTCGGTCAGGTCCGGCCGGTCGGGAAACGAGGTGGCGTCGACAGTCATCAGCTCATCATGCAGATGCGGCACCAGTATGGGAACCCGGGTCGAACCTTCGGCCCGAAGTAGCCATTAGCGCTTGCAGTTGCGGCGGACTATGGTGCCCTCGTGACGATGTTTCGGATGGGTGAGGCGGCGGAACTGCTCGGGGTCAGCGTCGACACCGTGCGGCGCTGGGTCGACGCCGGGCGTCTGACGGCAGTCCGGGACGGGCAGGGCCACCGGGTCGTCGAGGGCGTCGCGCTGGCCGCGTTCGCCCGGGCCCAGGCCGCCGACCCGGAGAATCGCGCCGACGAGTCGTCGGCACGCAACCGACTGCGCGGCATCGTCACCGCCGTGGTCAAGGACGCGGTGATGGCACAGGTGGACATCCAGGCCGGGCCGTTCCGACTGGTGTCGCTGATGAGTCGAGAAGCCGTCGACGACCTCGGTCTGGAGGTCGGTTCGGTGGCGGTCGCGGTGATCAAGTCGACCACGGTTGTCGTGGAGAAACCCCCGGCACCGGTGGCTGTCCGAGGGAGGACCAGCTCGTGAGGGTACGACGGGTACGCACCACCCTGACCGTGTTCACCGCGCTGGCCGTCTTCGCCGGCCTCGTCGGCTGCGGTACCGGGGACAGCACCGGCGGTCCCGCACCGGGTGGCGGTGGCGCGACGGTCACCGGCCCGCTGACCGTCTTCGCCGCCGCCTCGCTGACCGAGACGTTCACCCAGCTCGGCAAGGACTTCGAGGCGGCCAATCCCGGGGTCGAGGTGACGTTCAGCTTCGCCGGCAGTTCCGCGTTGGCCACCCAGATCAACCAGGGCGCACCCGCCGACGTCTTCGCCTCCGCCGCCCCCGCCACCATGCAGACGGTCACCGACGCCGGCCACGGCGACGGGACGCCGACCACCTTCGTCCGCAACCAGCTGGTCATCGCCGTACCGAAGGGGAACCCCGCCGGGGTGACCGGGCTTGCCGACCTGACGAAGCCGGAGACGAAGGTCGCGCTCTGCGCCACGCAGGTGCCGTGCGGGGCGGCCGCGGAAAAGGCCCTCGACAGCGCCGGGGTGAAGCTGACCCCGGTGACCCTGGAGCAGGACGTCAGGGCGGCCCTGTCGAAGGTGCGACTCGGGGAGGTCGACGCCGCGCTGGTCTACCGCACCGACGCGCGGGCGGCCACCACCGACGTGGACGGCGTCGAGTTTCCCGAGTCGGCCGGCGCGGTCAACGACTATCCGATCGTCGTACTGAGGGACGCCCCCAACAGGGCGGCCGCCCGGGCGTTTGTCGACCACGTGCTCTCCGACTCCGGTCGTGGCGTGCTCACCGCCGCCGGGTTCCAGGTGCCGTAGCCGGTGGCCGTACCCGATGTCGAGGTGACCCGGCCGGCGCCGGCCGGGTCACGGCGACCCCGCCGCCGTACCGGCCGGATCCCGGTCGCGCTGCTCGTCCCGGCCGTACTCGGGCTGGTCCTCCTCGTCCTGCCGGTCGCCGGGCTGCTGCTCCGGACCCCCTGGACCACGCTGCCGCAGCGGCTCGCCGAACCGGCCGTGCTCACCGCGCTGCGACTGTCGGTGCAGAGCGCGACCCTGGCCACGCTGCTCTGCCTCGTCCTCGGGGTACCGCTGTCCTGGCTGCTGGCCCGGGTCGAGTTTCCCGGCCGCCGGATCGTCCGCGCGCTGGTCACCGTGCCGCTGGTGCTGCCGCCGGTGGTCGGTGGTGTGGCGCTGCTGCTGGTCTTCGGCCGTCGGGGGCTGGTCGGCTCGTGGCTCGACTCGACGTTCGGGGTGACCCTGCCGTTCACCACCGCCGGGGTGGTGCTCGCCGAGGCGTTCGTGGCGATGCCGTTCCTGGTCATCGCGGTGGAGGGGGCGCTACGCGGCGCCGACGTCCGGTACGAGGAGGCGGCGGCGACGCTGGGCGCGAGCCGGTGGACCACCTTCACCCACGTCACACTGCCGCTGGTCGCCCCGGGCATCGCCGCCGGTACGGTGCTCTGCTGGGCCCGGGCGCTCGGCGAGTTCGGCGCCACCATCACCTTCGCCGGCAATTTCCCGGGGCGCACCCAGACCATGCCGCTCGCCGTCTACCTGGCCCTGGAGACCGACCTGGAGGCGGCGATCGTGCTCAGTCTGGTGCTGCTCACCGTCTCGGTGGTGATCCTGGCGAGCCTGCGTGACCGATGGGTCAGCGGCCCGTGACCACCGAGCTGACGGTACGCCGCGCCGAGGCCGAGGCGGATACGCCGCTGCTCGACGCCCACCTGGTGGTGGACCGGGGAACGTTCCGGCTCGACCTGCGGTTGACCATCAACCCGGGTGAGGTGGTGGCGCTGCTCGGGCCGAACGGGGCGGGCAAGAGCACCGCGCTGCGGACCCTCGCCGGCCTCACCCCGTTGCACGCCGGGCACGTCACCCTCGCCGGCCAGGATCTCGACCGGCCGGACGCCCGACACTGGACGCCGACCGAACGTCGCCCGATCGGCGTGGTGTTCCAGGACTACCTGCTCTTTCCACACCTCACCGCACTCGACAACGTGGGGTTCGGGCCCCGGCGGCACGGCGTCGACCGGCGGCGGGCCCGTGAACTCGCCGCCGGCTGGCTGGACCGGATGGGGCTGGCCGACCAGGCCCGGCGCAAGCCCCGGCAGCTCTCCGGTGGGCAGGCGCAGCGGGTGGCGCTGGCCCGGGCGCTGGCGGTCGAGCCAGCGCTGCTGCTGCTCGACGAACCGCTCGCCGCGCTCGACGCCCGGACCCGGCTGGAGACCCGGGCCGAGCTCCAGCGGCACCTGACCGCCCACCCGGGGGCGACGCTGCTGGTCACCCACGATCCGTTGGACGCGCTGGTGCTGGCCGACCGGCTGGTCATCGTCGAGGACGGTCGACTGGTGCAGGAGGGTGACGCGGCGAGCATCACCGCCCAGCCGCGTACCGACTACGTGGCCCGGCTGGTCGGGCTCAACCTCTATCGGGGCCGGGCCGACGGCTCCCTGGTCCGGATCACCGACGACTTCGCGCTCACCGTCGCCGAGGCACCGCAGGGTGCGGTTTTTGTGGCGTTCCCGCCGTCGGCGGTCGCGCTGCACCCGGACCGCCCGGACGGCAGCCCGCGCAACACCTGGCCGGCGACGATCTCCGGCATCCAACGGCACGGCGACAACCTGCGGGTCCAGCTCACCGGTCCGGTCGAGGTGGCCGCGGACATCACCCCGGCCGCCGCCGCCCAGCTCCGGATCGGTCCCGGGCAGCCGGTCTGGGCCGCCGTCAAGGCCACCGAGACCCGCGCCTACCCGGCGGGACGTAACTGAGTCAGCCGGGCAGGTCGAGCTGCGGCGGGGCGTGTGGTGGGCCCTTCAGCTCGTGAAAGCCGGGCACCCCGGCCACCAGCAGCGTGCCGTCCCAGAGTCGGCCGGCCTCCTCCCCCACCGGGATCCGGGAGATCACCGGGCCAAAGAACGCCACCCGCCGCCCGTCCGGCCCGGTCGCGGCGACGATCGGGGTGCCGACGTGCTCGCCGACCAGGGCGATCGCCTCGGCGTGCGAGGCGCGGACGGCGTCGTCGTACTCGGTGGTCTGGCCGAGGTCGGCGAGGTCGGTCGGCAGGCCGGCGGAAGCCAGCGCGGCGTGCAGGTCGCCAAGCCAGTCCTGTCCGGCGTCCCGACCCACGGTCCAGAGTGCGGTGTAGAACCGGGCGAGCGCCTCCTGGCCGTACCGGTCGGCGACCGCCGCGCAGATCCGTACCGGCACCCAGAGGTAACCCTCGGGGTCACCCTCCGGGTCGTCGTCGCGGCCCTCGTTGAGCACGGAGAGGCTCATCAGGTGCCACCGCAGTTCGACCGGTCGGACCTTCGCCACCTCCAGCAGCCAGCGTGAGGTGGTCCAGGTGTACGGGCAGGACGGGTCGAACCAGAGATCCACTGTGCTGCGTTCCACCGGTCTCCTCTCTCCGGCCGCCCAGCCTAGGCCACGTCGATGCTGGGCGATGCGCGGTCGGGGCCGGACCCAGCCGAGGAAGCGGGCGTGCAGCACGGCCGGGTCCGGTCCGGGGTCCGGGTTGAGTCCGCGCAGGTCGGCCATCGCCTCCTGGAGCATGGTGGCGAGCAGTACCGACAGCCCGACCGGATCGGCGACGTAGTCGAGCGGCAGCAGGGTCCGCGCGGTCAGGCACGGCCAGTCGGTGCCGCAGACCCGGCACAACCAGGTCGGCCTGCGCGGCTGGTGGCGGGCTCCGCCCGACTCGACCACCTCCGGGGTACGTCGACCGGCCCGCCCCACCTGGTCCGCCCACCGGCCCTGGTTTCGGCTCCGGTCCCGGGCCGGGTCGACGCGGTGCCGCTCCTCCGGTCCACTGTCCGGCATGGCCGACCTCCTGACTGTTCGACTGGTGGGTTGGGGCGGGGGCCGCCTCGGGTGTGGGGAAGGGTCTCCGACGGCCCCCGCGCGGTCCCGCCCGTCCTCGTGCCGGTACTGGATCCGAACGGTCCCGCTTGGTGACACTCTGCTGTCCGGTGCCCTACGGTCGGAAGGCATCGACCGTGCTCACGGCGTACCGGTGTGAGCGGCGTGATCACGGCGTGTTCCTGGTGGTGACCATCGGAAGACTGTGGAGGAACTGTGGCGACCGACCCGAAACCCACGTCAGACCTGATCCGGGAGCAGCTCCGCCGGATGCGTACCGCCGCCGGGCTGACCCAGGAGGAGTACGGCCGGCGGGCCAACTACGCACCCTCGACGGTGTCGGCGGTCGAGTTGGGCACCCGGCCACTGGAGGAGCTCTATCTGACCCGGGCCGACATGGTGCTCGGCACCGGAGACCTCTTCGTCTCGCTGCTGCGGCTGGCCGCCCGGGACGGCGAACCGATCTGGTTCCGGCCCTGGTTGGACGCGGAACGCGCCGCGACCCAACTCCGCTCGTTCCAGCCGAACCTGATCCCCGGGCTGTTGCAGACCGAGGCGTACGCCCGTGCGGTGATCCGGGGCGACGTCACGCTCACCGACGAGCAGGTGGAGACCCTGGTCGCCGCCCGGCTGGCCCGGCAGGCGATCCTGGACCGGGAGCAGCCGCCGCAGTTCACCGCCGTGATCGACGAGGCGGCGCTGCACCGGTTCACCGAGGAACACGCCGCGATGATGGTCGAGCAGCTCACCCATCTGATCGACCGGGCCCGGCAGCCGAACGTGAACGTGCACGTGATCCCGCGCCAGGTCGGCCTGCACGTCGGCCTGGAGGGCCCGTTCGTGCTCGCCTGGTCGGAGGAGGGCGGCTGGGTCGGCTTCCAGGACAACCAGCTCGGCGGCACGGTGGCGGAGCGGACCGTGGAGGTGGAGACCCTGCTGGTTAGATGGGAGAGTGTCCGGAGCGTCGCCCTGCCCACCTGGCAGTCGATCCAACTCATCAAGGATGTGATGAAACCGTGGACACCCTGACCGGAGCCCGGTGGCGCACGTCGAGCCGCAGCGGATCCAGCGGCAATGACTGCGTCGAGGTCGCCGACAACCTGCCCGGGGTGGTGCTGGTCCGGGACAGCAAGGACCGGACCGGTGGCCTGCTGCGCTTCACGCCGTACGCCTGGCGGGTCTTCGTCCGCGACCTCGCCGACCACTGAGCCTGACCGGATCGTCACCGCCCGCCGGTCCGGTCAGTCGGACGGCAGGGCGCTGTCCACCTGCGCGGCACCGGCGACCTGGTGGACGCTGACCACCGCGCGCAGCGGCAGTGACGCGTAGACGTGTGGGAACGGGCCGCCGTTGGGTGCGGGCTCCCACCGCAGCGTCTCCCCGAACAGCCCGGCGGACTGGAACTCGTCCCACTCGGCGGGCAGCAGGATCTTGTAGAGCAGCATCCGGTCACGATGACAGGAAGGTTTCCTCGCCACCATTCGCCGGTGTCAGTGTCGCGATCCGGTCGGCCTGGCCGCTGTATTCGGCCCACCACCAGCGCAGATAGTGCCGCAACTGCTCGGGCGTGGCCAGCCAGCCCTTGCCGGCATAGGTGAGGATGCGCTCGATTTCGCCGGGCAGCAGGGCGTAGCCGGTCGCCCCGGTCTCCGGTGCGGCCGCGTCGGCTGGGACCGGCACCGGGTCCGGGATCAGGCGTACGCGCAGGTCACGCCGCTCGAGTGCGCTGAGGACGGTCAGGTAGACCCGGGGCAGGTGGTACGCCGACACCGAGATCGCGAGGCTGGTGATGCCCAGGGCCCTGGCCCGGTCGGCGATCCACTCGGCCTGCAGGCCGGTGTTCGGTGCCGGTTCGGCCTGGACGTGCACCCCGTCGAGCCGACGCAGCCCGAGACCGCCCAGGTAGGACATGGTGATTTCCTGATAGGTCCGCTCCGCCGGGTTCCCGTTCGCCACCAGCAGGCAGCGGAGGTCAGGGTCGGTCTCCCAGCGGTCGATGGCATGGGTCAACCGCCACTGTTCGCCCTGCCCGGTCGGCACCACCACCGCGTCGAGTTTGTTGACCGAGCGCGGCAGCGCCAGGATCGCCATGATCGCTGACGTCACGTCCAGCAACTGGGCGGCGGTGAAAACGGTCAGCTCCGCCGTTCCCACCACCCGGGGAAGCGCCCCGTCCACGCGTTGTCTCCCGTCCCGGCTCAGGTCAGCAGTGCCGGTCGCAGCTCACCGCCCAGGTTGATCGCACCGACCACCCGGTCGGCCTGCGGGTCGAAGACGTGCACGCTGTTGTTGCGGCGCATCATCTCCCGGGCCGAGGGCGGGATCGGCGGCGGGTCGTCCATCGCCGCCCGGATGTCCCGGGCGGCCGCGATCAGCCGGTGCGCCAGGCCGGCGGCGTCGGTGTCCACCCGTACCCGGCCGTGTTCCCAGCCGTTCGTGTTCAGGTCGAGCACCTCGAAGACCTGGGCCAGCGGCGGGAACGGGTCGGTCACCTTGACCAGCCGCTCCGCCCGTTGGCCGAGCACCGTGACCGCCGCCGCGACCTGCGCGTACGGGTGGAGACCGCAGCGCAGCCCGAACAGCGGCCAGCGCAGGTGCGCTCCCGCCTCCCGTCCCAGCGGCCGGTAGTTCCGCCGGTCGACCACCAACCGGTAACCGGTACGCCGGTACAGTTCGGCGGCCTGGCCGAGCAGGTCCGTGTGCGCCTCGTCGGCGAACTCGCGGACGACCCTGGCCGCCACGAGCAGGCCGTCGTCGCCGTCGTCGCCGAGCAACCGGGTGACCGTGTCGACCTGGTCGGGAAACCGCACCTGGGCCCGCGCGCCGAACCGCTGCCGGACGTCCTGGAGCAGCGCCTCCTGCCGGGCCGGGTCAAACTCGACCTGCTTCTTACCACCCAGCAGACGCTGGAGCCACCGCATGTCGCCTCGTTTCCGCAGCCGCCTCGGGACCCGGCAATGCTAACGGGAGCCGGGCCGGGTCTCGTGGAGGCGGTCGTGCACCCGGATGATCACGTGGCTCGTCCCGCCGTCCGGTCCCGCCACGGTACGCATCGATCACGCGTACGGCGGCTGGCCCGCGCCCGAGGTGGGATGCGCCGGGGGCGGATAGCCCGGTGCGTACCCGCCGGGCCCGGCCGGCGGAATCTGCGCGGGCGCACCATGTCCGGGTGCACCATGTCCGGGTGCACCATGTCCGGGTGCAGCGTGCCCCGGCACACCCGCGCCCGGCACACCGGCTCCCGGCACGGCTGGCGACATCGGCGCGGTGCCGTCGAACCGTACCCCGGCCCGGGTCACCTGGAAACCGACCGCCGCGACCATCGTGGTCAGCCCGCCGAGCGCCAGCACCAGCGCCCCGGTCTCCAACGCCTGCCCCTCGCGCTCGCAGGCGACCCCGGCGAACGGGTGGGACTGCGGTCCGAAGTTGTCACAGCTGTCGGCCGCGGCAACCGTCATGGCGAATCCGATCGGTGGGCCGAGGAACGCCAGCAGCATCAGCACGATGAAGACCGGATGGACTTTCGCGGGTCGCATGGGGGCGGAGTCTAATCCGATCATGCCGGCGTGTGGGGTCAGCCTCCTCCTCCGCCACCACCACAGCCACCGCCGCCACCGCCGCTGCTGCCACCGCCGCAGCCGCCACCGAGGCTCCCGTGGTCCGCGCCGCCGCTGCCGGCGTCACCGCCACCCCAGACCCCGGAACTGCCGGTCGACGTGGCAGCGGCGGCCTGCTGGCTGGCGTACACCTCGGCCGCCAACTCCGGGTCGAGGTGCTGGAGCAGACCGGCGCCGAAGAGCGCCACTCCCATCGCTGCCGCCGCCGGACCGTAGGTCCCCAACGCCGGGCGCTGGTCGGGCCGCAGATGCCGGTGACGCTCGCGCAACTGGTCCACCAGTGCCCCGACCGCGCCGTTCTTCGCGGGCATCCGGGCGACGAGTACGCAGTACCCGGCCGCGACCAGCAGCAACGCGAGGAAGAGGTAGCCGACCGGCTGGCCGTTGCCGATGCCGATCGCGAGCCGGCCGATGCCGACCGCCAGCACGGCCAGCATCACCCAGGCGCCCCGACCGGCGGAGCGTCGCGTCTTCGGGTCCAACAGCAGGCCGGCCGCCTCGAGCTCGTCGTGGATCTCGCGGGCCGCCGTCCGCGCCTTGAGGTGCGTCGCCAGCGACCGCGACGCCGTGGCGGTCTCCGCCGCCTCGTATACCGCCGCGTCGAGTCGGGTCGCGTCGTACGGCAGTGGCCGGGCCGTCACCAACGTACGCCGGTCGTCGCCGAGCCGGACCACCCCGGCTGCCCGCAACCCGGCGAGCGAGGTGTAGATGGCGAGCTGCTCACCGGCGTTGAGATAGCCGACCTGCTCGGGCCGTAGCTGGTCGACATCCAGCCGGACCGGCCGGCTGACCGTTCGCCGGCGGTGGGCCAGCCCGGCGGCGAAGACCGCACCGGCGACCCCGAGGTACGCCCAGACGAACATCGGAATCGAGAGGTGCCACATCGGGGACTCCCTCCAGTCGGAAAGGGATGTGTGGTCAGTGTGGGGCGGCGTGGCCGGACGCCGGCCCGGCGTGATGTCTCGGAACGGTGATGTCGGCGGTCGAACCGGTCGCCATCCGCCGGTCCGACCGCCGGGCCGTGACGTCCCGGACAACCGCCGGCACGCCACGCGGACAGGCTCAACTCACCGCGGGCGATCCGGTCAGGGCCCGGGACTTGTCACCCTTGCCGTCCAGGTTGAAGTTGAAGATGACCACCGCGTCGCTGGTCCAGCCCCCGGTCGAGGACGACGTCACCGTCGCGGTGGTGCAGGTGACCCGGGGGTTCTGGTAGCGGTTCATGGTGTCCGTGAAGTCGCACCACCTGGTGGCCTTGTTGGCGTCGTTCTTTTCCAGTCGGGCGTGCACCTTGAACAGGTCCCAGGTGGATCCCTTGTACGCACTGGCCTGCTCGATGAGCACGTACGCGTAACGCGAGTTGCCGTTCTTCACCACACACGTCTTCATCGCGACGTTGGTGACCACCGGCGCTGTCTGGTACTGGTACGCGGAACACCGTGTCGTCGGTGCGGCGGCGGCCGGAGTGGCGGTGGCGGCGACCGCCGACAGGGCCAGCAGCGGGGTGGTGAGCAGGGCGGCGGTTCTGGGACTCGGGCGCAGAAACTTCCAGGTGGCAGGCACGATAGGACTCCGATGTAGAGTGTCGCAGCCACGGGCTGGACCACGTCGCCGACGCGGCCGCGTCGGCGTGGAACACACTGAACCATCTGCCCGAGCGAATGTCTCCGGCCCGACGGCAACCTTGAGTGAATCTTGTGCCTCAGTGGCGCGAGTCGATGGACGGTCCTTCGTATCCTGATTCCGGAACGGTTCGAGCTCGCGCCCCGGACGGCGGCGTATCGGTTACCGACGACCACAACAGACCCGGGGGGGGACCATGTCCGAGCAGGCGACCGGTCCGCTGCCGCCGAGCCCCGTCCGGACCTCCCGCCGGTGGCGGTTGTCCGCACCGTGGCTGGTGGTGCTCGGCGCGGTCATCCTGGTCGCGGTCGTCGCGGCGACCCTGGCGTCACCGAACGCCAACTTCTATCCGCTCATGTCCTACAGCGACCTGCAGACCGACGAGGAAAGGTACAAGGACCTGAAGATGGGTCTGTTCATGGCCCACACGTCCGGCTTCTTCTGGGGTCAGTTCGTCGCACTGTTCCTCGGTGTGTTCCTCGCGGCACGCCTGCCCGGCACGTCCCGGGCGTTGGCGGCGGCTGTGCCGGCCGGTGTACTGCTCGCCGCGGCGAACCTCGTGGTCGCTTGGTGGACCGCCTCCGACACCCGGGACTCACTCGCCTGGTACGCGGAGAACGTCCCGGCCTGGGGACTCTCCGCGGATCCGCTCGCCGACAACGGCTTTCCGCACATGTTGACCGCCACGCTGGCCGGCTACCCGCTCGCGGCGGTCGCCGGCGTGGGCCTCGGCACACTGGCCGCCCCACTGCTCCGCGGGCCGGCAGTCGCCACGACCCTGCTCGCCATCGTCACCGTGACGCCGTACAGCGTGCTCACCCTGATCTTCGGTATCGTCGCCGCGACCGAGGACGACGAGCCCGTCGCGCTGTTCGGCGCGCTCGCGCTCCTGCCGCCGGCGCCGGTCATCCCCGCGGTGATCCGCTCCTCCCTCGGCGATCACGGCGGGGCGTTCGTCATCACGATGCTGGTCAGCGGCGCGGCCTGGGCGGCGCTCCTGCTCACCGCCGGCCGCCTGGCCGAGTCCCGCCGGGCACGGGCGTAGGGATCGGCTCCCTCCCCAGGTCGGTGGTCGGTCAGAACCACTGCCGGACCTGGACCGTCGCCCCGCCACCGTTGTCGCCGAGACTCCCGTCGTTGCACGAGAAGACCAGGTCGGCGTCGAGGTCGGCCGAGCCGAGGAAGAGCATGCACCCGCTCTCGGCGCCGATCGGGAACCAGCGGCCGGGGCCGTACGTCGCCCCGGTCCGCTGCAGCCACATCGCGCCCTGAATGACCTTCGCGACCAGCGCGTAGCGGGGCGCGCCCGGCACGGCCGGAGGCAAGGACCGACGTCCGTCCGGGATTGATGAATGCAGGTGTCTCCACTGTTGACTCATCGATAGCATGTCTGCAACATTTGAACGAGCCCACGCAAGTTCCAGACACAGGGCTGCTCCATAACGCTTCAACCTCCGTAATTCTCGTACAGTCGCTCCGTACCCCTTCCCTGGCCGCGCGGGAGGACCTGGCCTCGCGGGGCCGCGGCGGCGGTGGACAGGCGGACGGGCGGCGCCCTCGCCGGCCCCCCGGGCGGCGAGCGGCGACCGGACCAGACACCGACCAGGTCCGGTCCCCGCGCACCACCCCGCGTCGGTTCCGACCAGCGCCGAAGGAAGGCCATGAGCCACCAACCACCACCGCAGCCCCGTCCGCCCCACCGAACGAGCCGGCCACGGATCCGGCCACGCCTGCTCGCCGCCCCCCTCGCGGCAGTGACGATGCTGGCCGGGGTCCTCACCGCCAGCCCGGCCTCCGCCCGCCCCGACCCCGGCAACGGCTCACCGCAGCGGGCCCAGATCGCGGTCGCCGCCACCCTCACCGCCAGCAGCTCGCACCCCGAATACCCGGTGAGCAACGCGGCTGACGGCAACCAGGCCAGCTACTGGGAGAGCGGCGGCGGCAACTTCCCGCACTGGATCCAGGCCGACCTCGGTGCGCCGAGCACCGTGAACCGCATCGTGCTCAAGCTGCCGGCCGCCAACTGGGGCACCCGGACCCAGACCCTCTCCGTCCAGTCCGGCGACAACCCCAACAACCTCGCCACCCTGGTCGCCGCCGCCGGCTACACCTTCAACCCGGACAGCGGCAACACGGTCAGCATCACGCTGCCCACGACCACCACCCGCTACCTGCGGCTGCAGATCACCGCCAACACCGGCTGGCCGGCCGCGCAGCTCGCCGAGTTCGAGGTGCACGGCCCGACCGGCGGCACCGACACCCAGCCGCCCAGTCAGCCGACGAACCTCGCCTACACCCAGCCGGCCAGCGGGCAGATCCGGCTCAGCTGGAACGCGTCAAGCGACAACGTCGGCGTCGTCGGTTACGACGTCTACGCCAACGGGGCGCTGCGCGGCAACGTCGGCGGCAGCGTGCTGACGTACACCGACAGCCAGCCGGCGAGCGCCACGGTCTCGTACCACGTCCGGGCCCGGGACGCGGCCGGCAACCTCTCGCCGCCGAGCAACACCGTCACCCGGACCGGCAGCGGTGACGGCGGCACGAACCTGGCGCTCGGCAAGCCGATCACCGCGTCGTCGACCGTGCACACCTTCGTCGCGGCGAACGCCAACGACAACAGCGTCTCGACGTACTGGGAGGGGGCCGGCGGGGCATACCCGAGCCAGCTCACCGTGCAACTCGGCGCGAACGCCTCGATCACCTCGGTCCAGGTCCGGCTGAACCCCGACGCGTCCTGGGGCCCACGGAGCCAGACCATCCAGGTGCTCGGCCGGGAGCAGAACGCCAGCGGCCTCACCAGCCTCTCCCCCGCCACCCTCTACAACTTCGACCCGGCCAGCGGCAACAGCGTGACCATCCCGGTCAGCGCCACCGCCGCCGACGTCCGGCTCTCGATCACCTCGAACTCGGGCGCGCCGGCCGGACAGGTCGCCGAGTTCGTCGTCCTCGGCACCCCGGCACCGAACCCGGACCTGACCGTCACCGCCGCCACCTGGAGCCCGGCGACCCCGGTCGAGACCGACAACATCACCGTGTCGGCGACGGTCCGCAACGCCGGCAGCGCCGCGTCCGCCGCCAGCAACGTCAACTTCTACCTGGGTACGACCCGGGTCGGCACCGCCACCGTCGGCGGCCTGGCGGCCGGGGCGACCAGCACCGTCACCGCGAACATCGGCCCCCGCACCGCCGGCGCCCACCAGCTCACCGCCCGGGTCGACGAGGACAACACCGTCGTCGAACTGAACGACAGCAACAACGGCTACACCAACCCGTCGAGCCTGACGGTGAACCCGGTCGCCAGCTCCGACCTGGTCGGCACGGTCAGCTGGACGCCGAGCAATCCGTCACCCGGCGCCACGGTGACCTTCTCGGTGACCATCCGCAACCAGGGCACCGTCGCCTCGGCCGGCGGGGCGCACGGCATCACCGTCACCCTGCTCAACGCCACCGGCGGCACGGTACGCACCCTGACCGGGTCGTACACCGGGGCGATCGCGGCCGGGGGCGGCAGCACCCCGGTCAACCTCGGCACCTGGACCGCCGCGAACGGCCGGTACACCGTCCGGACCGTACTCGCCGCCGACGGCAACGAACTGCCGGTCAAGCAGGGCAACAACACAAGCGAGAGCCCGTTCTTCGTCGGCCGGGGCGCCAACCTGCCGTACGAGATGTACGAGGCCGAGGACGGCGTACTCGGCGGCGGGGCGGCGGTCGTCGGACCGAACCGGACCATCGGCGACCTCGCCGGTGAGGCGTCCGGCCGGCGGGCGGTAACCCTCAACACCACCGGCGCGTACGTCGAGTGGACCACCCGGGCGGCGACGAACACCCTGGTCACCCGCTTCTCCATCCCGGACGCCCCGGGTGGCGGCGGGCAGAACTCGACGATCAACATCTACGTCGACGGCGCCTTCCACAAGGCCCTGCCGCTGACCTCCCGGTACGCCTGGCTCTACGGCAACGAGGCGAGCCCGAACAACTCGCCCGGTTCCGGCGGGCCCCGGCACATCTACGACGAGGCGAACATCATGCTCGACTCGTCGGTCCCGGCCGGCAGTCGGATCCGACTGCAGAAGGACCCGGCGAACACCACCACGTACGCGATCGACTTCATCAACACCGAGCAGGTCTCGCCGCGCGCCAACCCGGACCCGGCCCGCTACGTCACGCCGACCGGTTTCGGCCACCAGGACGTGCAGAACGCCCTGGACCGGGTGCGGATGGACACCACTGGCAACCTGGTCGGCGTCTACCTGCCGGCGGGCACCTACAGCACCGCCCAGAAGTTCCAGGTGTACGGCAAGGCGGTCAAGGTGGTCGGCGCGGGCATCTGGTACACCCGCTTCACCACCCCGTCCGGGCAGGAGAACACCGACGCCGGCTTCCGGGTGGAGGGCTCGGCGAACGGCTCCTCCTTCGAACACCTCGCCTTCTTCGGCAACTACGTGAGCCGGATCGACGGCCCCGGCAAGGTCTGGGGCGAGCTGACCAACGTCTCGGACCTGACCTTCGACAACGTCTGGGTCGAGCACACCGTCTGCATGTTCTGGGGTGTGCACGTCAGCAACATCACGATCACCAACTCGCGGATCCGCAACACCTTCGCCGACGCGATCAACATGACCAACGGCAGCACGAACAACCTGGTCAGCAACGTCGAGGGGCGGGGCAACGGCGACGACGCCTTCGCGCTGTTCTCGGCCACCGACTCCGGCGGCGGGGCCAACACCGGCAACGTCTTCGAGAACCTGACCGCGACGCTGACCTGGCGGGCGGCCGGAGTGGCGGTGTACGGCGGCCAGAACAACATCTTCCGCAACATGTACATCGCCGACCAGCTCACCTACTCCGGCATCACCATCAGCTCGCTGGACTTCGGATATCCGTTCATCGGGTTCGGGCCGGGGCTGACCCGGGTCGAGAACGCCTCGATCGTCCGGGCCGGCGGTCACTTCTGGGGAGCGCAGACCTTCCCGGCGATCTGGGTCTTCGCCGCCTCGAAGGAGATGCGCGGCATCCGGGTCAGTGACGTGGACATCGTCGACCCGACGTACCACGGCATCATGTTCCAGACCAAATACAACGGCAGCCAGCCGGAGAACGCGGTCACCGACACCATCTTCACCAACATCTCGATCAGCGGGGCGCAACGCAGCGGGGACGCGTACGACGCCAAGTCCGGCTTCGGGATCTGGGCCAACGAGATGCCCGAGCCGGGCCAGGGCCCGGCGGTCGGCACCGCGGTCTTCAACAACCTGCGGATGAGCAACAACCACCAGAACATCCGCAACACCACGTCCACCTTCACCATCACCGTCAACTGACCGGTGGGGGCCCTTCCCGTCGTTTCCGGGAAGGGCCCCACCGCACACTTCCGTCCTCCACCCCAGGGGCACGACGACGGCCGGGCATCCGTCGAAAGCGGTACGTCGGATTCGGTGCTCCGGACGACGTACCGGACCGATCGGCAGGCGACGCTGGGCGGACGTAACCAACGGGGAGTGTGACGATGGAAGCCACCCTGCCGACCACCCGCCACGAGCGGTCAGGCACCAGCCGGCTGGTGCTGTTGGACGTCCTGCGCGGGGTGGCCATCCTCGGCACGCTCGGCACGAACGTCTGGATCTTCACGCATCCGGCCGGCGAGTACGGCGTACTCGTCGACACCGGCAGCGTGGCGACGCTGGCCGACAATCCGGTCGAGACGGCGTTCCGGTTCCTCGCCAACGGCAAGTTCCTGGCGATGCTGACGATCCTGTTCGGGGTCGGGCTGGCAATCCAGTACGACTCGGCGGCACGCCGCGGCGACCGCTGGCCCGGCCGCTATCCGCTCCGGGCCGGGCTGCTCTTTCTCGAGGGGACCCTGCACTTCCTGCTGGTCTTCGCCTTCGACGTGCTGATGGGGTACGCCGTCGCCGCGCTCGTGGTGGCCCGGTTGCTGGCCCGCTCCGCACGGATCCAGGCGGCGGCGATGTGGGTCGCCGGCGGACTGCACCTGGCGCTGATGCTGCTCGGCACCGTCGCACTGATCACCGCCCCGACCTCGACACCGACGACGGACGGCAGGCTGGCCACGTTGTTCAGCTCCGGAAGCTACCCCGACCAGGTCAGATTCCGACTGGACAACATGCTCGCGCTGCGGATCGAGCCGATCATCACCTTCGGTCTGCTGCTCTTCCTCTTCCTGCTCGGCGTACGCCTGTTCCGGGCCGGCGCGTTCGGCACCGACGAGGCCGGGCGCCGGATCCGCCGCCGGCTGGCCTGGTACGGGCTCGGTCTCGGCCTGCCGCTGAACCTCGCGACCACCCTCGCCGGACCGGACCTGTTCCTGATCGACCGGTACGTCCTGCCACCCCTGGTCACCCTCGGCTACCTGGGGCTGGTGGGCACCCTGCTGGACCGGGCGACCCGCCCCGGGCCGGTTGCCACCGGACTCACCGCGGTCGGGCGTACCGCCCTCTCCTGCTACGTCCTGCAGAACCTGGTCTGCGCGGTCCTCTGCTACGGCTGGGGTCTCGGGCTCGCCGCGACCTTCTCCGACGCCGGCCCGTGGTGGGTCCTGGGACTGTGGGCGGCGGTCTGCGCCGGGCTCGTCGGCACCGCCCGGCTATGGCTGCGCCGCTTCGCCCAGGGACCACTCGAGGCCGCCCAGAAGGCGCTGCTCGCCCGGGGATAGCCGCGCGGCCAGGAACCCCGGTCAGGACTCGGTGTACGCGGCCAGGCCGAGCGCGGAGCGGACCGCGCCGGCCTGCTTCGCTCCGCTGTGCCGGATCGCGGCGTTGACCGCGTCGAGCAACTCGGCCGCGGTTTCCGCCCGGGCCGCTCGTTCCCACTCACGTTGGGCCGCGTCGGTTTCCCGCAGCAGCGCCGTCACCGGTTCCCGGACCCGGGCCGGCCAGGTGGTGTCCCGCAGCGCCCGGCCGTGCGTCCTGTTCGCCGCCGCCACCTTCGCCGCCAACGGGCGCAACGCCGTCCAGGCCCGACCGGCCTGGGCCGCCGACTCGAACGCCTCCAACGCGGTGTTGTACGGCCGCACGATCTCGAGGTAACGGGCCCTGGCCCGGCCCAGGCTGAGCGCGACCGGAGCGCTGGTAGGACCCGACTCCGGGGTGGCCGACGGCGCGGCAGCCACCCAGGACGGCCCGGCCGGGGTGCCGTCGCCGCCGCAGCCGGCGACGAGCAGCGCCACCGCCAGACCGCCGGTCAATCCGCCCAGGACGACTGACCGGTGGCCCGCCCGAGTCGGTGTCACCCCGCGGCCGGGCCCAGGCACAGGATGAAGCCCTTGCTGAACCGCCGGCCGTCCTGGAAGAAGGACATCTCGGCGGTGGGGTGGTCGGCGCAGGAGTCCTCGGTGTAGTCGGCCTCGGTCTTGTCCCCCAGCCGGGCCAGCACCTTCCACTGCGCGGCGGCGTCGGTGCACTCGACGGTGTGCAGGGTCTCGGCCGTCTCGCCCGCCATGCAGTCACCGACCTTGGCCTGGTTGGGCTCGTCCAGTCCGAAGTAGATGGCGAACGGTGCCACCAGGATGGCGACCCCGAAGAGGATCACCCGGAACTTGCTGACCGGCCGAAGGTTACGGAACCAGGTGCCGAACGACTTCTTCTGTTGCTGGGGCGGCCCGGAGAACTCGGACATCTGTGTGTGACTCCGTCAGGATCGATCGGGCCGGCCGGGCGGCGGCCGGACCGGTACGGGTTGAAAGAGGGGTTACTGTGGTTCTTCGTGTCGGTTCGCGATCGCGATGTCCCGCCAGGTAGCGAACCGCCCGGCCGGGTCGCGGCCGCTGGAGTAGTACCAGGGCCAGTCCGTCACCCTGTCCCCGATGACGTCGAAGACGGCAGCCGCCGCCGGGTAGTCCTCAGCGAAGGAGAACGCGAGCGCGAACGAGTTGAACGGGCTGGGCCAGCCCGGGCGGCGCCGGTAGTCGGGGTGCCAGATCGACTTTCCGGCCGCCGCCCGCAGCTCGGCCCGCACCTGCGGGCTCATGATGTACGGGTCCTTCTCCTCGCTGGGTAGGTCCAGCCAGTGTTCGATGTGCGCCACCACGACGAGTTCGGGCAGTAGGCTCCCGACCGGCGCCTTCTCGGCCGCCGTACGGGCGAAGTCGAACATCTCCTCGGTGCTGCCGGACCACTTCCGGCAGAGGAACTGCAACATCTGCTGGTGGGCTACCTGGTGCGTCGGGTGTCGGCGCACCACCTGGTCGAACCGGTGCATTGCCTCGTCCCGGCCGACCTGCCGGCCTCGGGCCGAGGTCACCAGGAATGTCCACGCCGTCGTGTCGTCCGGATCCCGCTCCACCACCTCGTCGAGACAGTTCTCCGCCAACCGCAGCCGATCGAAGAAGCCCTCGAACTGGCGCTGGCTGGTGTTGCTCGCCGTGGCACCACCCCGGGCCTCCCAGGCCCAGTAGACGGCGTGGCAACCCCGGACCAGCAGCGGCAACGTGGAGTGCGGCTCGGCCTTGATCCACTCCTCGATCCAGTCCTGTACGTCATCGACGCCGGCGCAGATGCCCAGGTAGAACGCCCGGTCGTCCGGATGTGTGACGGTGTTCAGGAAATCACGGGCAGTCACCCAGTCCCGCCGCTCCAGCGCCGTACGCAGGTGCCGAGCGGCCGGATCCCCCCGGTCCTTGTCGATCGGCGGCGCGGGCGGCGTGGCGGCGGCGCCGGTGGCGGCGCTGGTGGCGCCCGCCTCCGCCCGCCTCCTGCGGAACGGCCACATCAGCATCTCCTCCCCGTTGATGACGGGTGCCGAGGCTAGCGGGTGATCGACTCTGCCGCGACCCCGGGTTTCCGCTGGCCAGCGGGGGAGCGGCAGCGGGCTGGATCGTGTTACACGAACCCGCCGATTTGACGTGTGGAGATTTGTCACTGAACGGCTGGAGGGCCGGCGACTTGCCTGGATGAGCGGTCGGCACCTAGCGTAGGATCGCCATCACCATAGACAAGGAAGCAACCGGTGCCGATCGTCCCGAACGACCTGGCCGAGACGGTCCGGTCGGCGCAGGACGGCGACGAGGATGCCTTCCGCCTGCTCTACCGCACTCTCCAGCCGGGATTACTACGGTATCTGACCGTGCTGGTCGGCGCCGACGCCGAGGACGTGGCCTCCGAGACCTGGCTACAGATCGCCCGAGACCTCGGCACCTTTGTCGGCGGCCCGGGCTTCCGGGCCTGGGCGACCCGGATCGCCCGTAACCGGGCGCTGGACCACCTACGGCACCAGCGACGTCGTCCGACCCTGTCGGTGCCGGTCGAGGCGCTCGCCGACCTGCCCTCCGTCGAGGACACCGCCGAACGGGCCAGTGAGGGGCTGGGCACCGACGCCGCCATCGCGCTGATCGCCACCCTCCCCCAGACCGAGGCTGAGGCAGTCCTGTTACGCGCCGTCATCGGCCTAGACGCCGAGAGTACGGCCCGTGTGCTGGGCAAGCGCCCCGGAGCCGTCCGTACGGCCGCCCACCGTGGCCTGCGCCGACTGGCCCGCCTGCTGGAACAGGACGCTCAGGCCGGCGTCCCCGTCGGCGGCGCCCCGCCGGCCGAGCCGGTCGACGGGATGGCCGGCACGCCCACTGACGTACGCTCGCGCGAGGATGTCGAGGCCGGACCGGCATGGCGCTGAGAGGGATGGGAATGGGGTTCCGCCGACGCGGTCGGCTCGGGGAAGAGACGGCGGAACGCCTGTTGGACGCCGCTGCCGGCGCCTCGCGGACCGTCCGCCCGTCTGCCGGCGACGCCCCGGACCGCCGGCCGGGCGACGAGCCGGCGAGCCCGCTGACCGCTCTGCTCTCGGCCGCGGCGGCGCCGGCCCGGCCTGGTGAACTCGGCGGCGAGGACGCGGCGCTCGCCGCCTTCCGGGCCGCACGACCGGACCGCCGCGCGACGGGGGCGCCAACCGTGTCGCCGGTCCCCGACCGCCTGACGGCCGACGGCGGCGCCGCCTGGCGAGGGTGGTGGAGCGGTCCCCGGCCACGCCGCCGACCGACCCTCGGCGCGACGGCCTGGGCCGCCGCCGCCGTCGTCACGGTGACGATGGGAGTGGCGCTCGCGGCCGACCTCGGGATACCTGCCAGTACTCCGCCTGCCGGTCCGGCGCCGGTCACCGCCTCGGCGGACACCTCGGCTCCGGTCCCGACAACGCCCGCCAGCACCCCGTCCACCGCGGCCCGGACCGGGCCGACCGGAACGCCCGGGACCGCCCCGAACCCCGCCGGCCAGCCGCCGCCCTCGATCCGGGGAAAGTGCCGCAGTTACCTCGCCCGGGATGGCGCGGCAAGCGGCAAGCCGCCGGTAACCGAACTGGTCGCCGCCGCCGGCGGACCCGAGCGGGTCGGCGCGTACTGCCGCGCGCTCCTCGACAGCGACACGGGCAACGGCAACGGCAACGGCAACGGCAAACCGAAGGACAAGGACAAGGACAAGGACAAGGACAAAAAGTAGCGCCATCCGCCGCTTGGTCGGGGTCACCTCGATCGCCGCCGGCCCGTCCATCCTCCGCCGGATCCGACCCGGCGGTTGACCGTCAACAGCCAGCCCCCGAGCGAGGTCGACAACAGCCGGCCGGGATCATCCCCGGAACAGTTCCACCGGTACCGCTTCGGCGAGCAGCCGGTAACCGGTGGGATTGAGGTGCAGGTGGTCACCGGTGTCGACGGCGGCGCGCAGTCGACCGGGGTGGCCGGGATCCCGGACGGCCACGTCGAAGTCGAGCACCTCGTCGAACCGGCCGCTGGTCCGGATCCAGCCGTTGACCGCCTGTCGGGATGCCTCCCGGAGGCCGGTCGGGTCGTCGTAGTCACCGTGGCCGCCGAACGGGGCCAGGGTGCCGCCGTAGACCCGGATCCCCTGCGCGTGAGCCCGGGTGACGATCTGGTCGTACGCGCAGATCAGGTCGTCGGTGACCGCCTTCTGCGCGGCCTCGGTGGCGGCGGCGGTGCCGATGTCGTTGATCCCCTCGAAGACGACCAGCCACCGCACCCCGGTCTGCGCCAGCACGTCCCGGTCGAGCCGGGCCAGGGCGTTCGGGCCCAGGCCGTCGTTGAGGATCCGGTTGCCGCCGGCGCCCTGGTTGACCACCGCGACGTCGGCGGTGCCGTGGTACGCCTGCAGCCGGTCGAGCAGCTGGTCCGGCCAGCGGTCGTTGCCGTTGGTCGTGGATCCCCGGCCGTCGGTCAGCGAGTCACCGAGCATCACGACGGCGGTGGCTGGCGACCCGGACACCTCCAGGCCGCCGAGGAAGTACCAGTGTTCGACCGGAGTGGCCCCGGGCAGGTCGGTCTCCTCGACGTGGTGGCCGCCGAGCAGATGCGAGGTGGTCCGGGAGCCCGGGTGTGAGGTCACCTCGGTCGCCGGGTGCCCCTGCGCCAGGTGGAGGGTGACGGTCAGGTTCGACCGGGCGGGGATCGGCAGGTCGACCGGATCCGAGACCAGCTGCGCGCCGGCCGGGACGGTGGCGCAGCGCCGGCCGCCGAACGTGACCGGTCGGGTGGTGCCGGGTTCGGTGCCGCTGGCTCCGGCCCGGCCGCCGGCGGGCAACGCCACCGCGGTCGCCGCGATCACCAGCGGCGCCCGGCCGAAGGTGTTGGACAGTCGGAGCCGCAGGCGCTCGCCGCCGACCGAGACCCGTACCGTCTGACGCAGCGTGCTGTCCACCATCACCAGGTTTTCGCCGGCAAACGGCGGCGGTGGCAGGTTGGCCGGCTCGGTCAGCTGCGGCATCGCCGCCCAACTGGTCACCCACCGCCCGGCCGGCCGCCGCGCCGCCGCCGCCGCCGCCGATCCCGGTCCGGTCCAGGTCGGATCGTCCATCACGTGCACTCCTTTCGGCAGCGCACCCTGAACCGTCGCTCCGACCGGCCCGGGCGTCGACGGTGTCGGCGCCCGGCGCACCCGGAGCGGTATCCGGAACGAGCCGCCCGCCGCGGGTACCCTACCGAGTCCGGTGGACCGTCGGTGCTCAGCGCCGACAGGGCAGGAGCGTGCTGGTGGTACGGGCGGTGCGCTCGGAGCCGTCCCGGAAGCCGACCTCGGCGGTGACGACGATCTGACCGCCGGCCGCGTTGCGCGGTTCGGCGCGGAACGGTCCGAGGCTGCCGAGCCAGGATCCGCCGTCTCCGCCGAGGCTGCGGGCCGATCGGGTACCGCTCAACGGCACCGGGGTACGTACCTCGTAGTGGAACTCCACCGTCCGGACGTCACCGGAGCCGCCCACCCGGATGGTGACCAGCGCCCAGCTCGGTTCTCCGCAGCCGTCCTGTTGCAGGCCGGCCGAGTCCTGGGACTGTCCCAACCCGCCGGTCAGGCTGACCGTCACCGTCGACCGCTGGGCCATGGTGCGAGGTCGGTTGGCCGGGGCGGAGGTGGTGGCCGGCGGCCGGGTGCTCCGGGTCGGGCCGGCAGAGCTCACGGTCGGGGTCGGTTCCGGCCCGGTCTGCGTCGCGGACGGGATGGGGGCGGCCGAGGCCGTCAGCCCGTCCTCCCAGCGTGGTGCCCCGGTACCGGTACCACCGTCACCGCCGCAGCCGGCCAGGGACGGCAGGACAACCACGCCCGCCAGGGCCAGCGCGCCAACAGTTCGGGTACGCCATTGGTCGAGAAGGTTCACCATCATCCCGTCCGTCGTCTTCGTCCAGTTCGCCACAAGCCGGGTCGACCGTAGTCCGGTTGGTCGATGCGATGCAATACGACGCAGAAAGTGGGACAAGTCCGCCTTCGTCCACAGCGGATGCGTACCGGATGACGTGGTCTGGCTGCGCCGTCCTCTTCGCGAGGGGCGGCCGGACGTTCTGTTGGGTACGTCATCCTGTTCGGGTACGGCACCGTCGTCCACGTCGTCCAGTTGGCGTCGGCATCCGGGGACCCGTACCCGAGGGCGCCGACCTGGCTCGCGCTCTACTTCGCCTCGCTGACCCTGTGGGATCCGCTCGCCGCTACCCTGCTCGCGTTCCGGCGCCGGTCCGGCCTCTACCTCGGCTGCCTGGTCCTGGTCACCGACGCCATCGCGAACGGGTACGCGAACTACCTGCTGCCCGCCGGTTCGGCGCTGTCCCGGGTGGGGCACGCGGTCATCACGCTGGCCGCGGTCGGCGCCGTCCTCACCGCACCGCGGCTGGGTCCCTGGTTGTGTCCGGCCGCCGTCGCCCCGGCCGGGCGCCCCGGCGGGATGGCCTGACCGGGACCGTCACCGTCCCGGATCGACCTGACCGGACCCGTCGTCGTTCCAGCCTGCGGGCGGTACCAGCGCTGCCGGGAGTGGACGGTGGTGCAGGACGTCGAGGCGGGAGACCGCCCGGGTCAGCACGACGTAGAGGCGATGGAGGCCGCGCGGTTCCGCCTCGACGATCTCAGCCGGCTCCACGACGACCACGTGGTCGTACTCCAGGCCCTTGGCCAGGGTGGTCGGCAGCAGCGTCACCCGGACGCCGTCGACCTCCTCGGCTACTTCGGTCGCGGTGATTCCGGCGTCGGCCAGGGCCGCCGCCAGCGAGGCGAGCCGCCGGTCGGTGGCGATGACCGCGACGGAGCCGTCCCGGACGAGCGCGGTCCGGACCGCCGTGGCGGTCGCCGCGACCAGGTCGGTCGCCGCCCGGATCCGCAGTTCTCCGTCGGTACGGACCGAGCGGGTGACCGGAACCTCGGCCCCCAGTTCGGGCAGGAGCCGGTTGGCCAGGTCGAGGATGGCCGCCGGTACCCGGAAACCGGCGGTCAGTGGCATCACCGTCGCGTCCGGCCGGCCGAGGTACGCCAACTGCTGCCGCCAGTCGGAGGCGGCCCAACCGGTGGTGCCCTGGGCGAGGTCGCCGAGCACCGTCAGGGAGCCGTGCCGGCAGCGGCGGGCGATGGCCCGACACTGCATCGGGGAGAGATCCTGGGCCTCGTCGACGACGATGTGCCCGTATCCGGACGGGTGGTCGAGCAGTCCGGCGATCTCGTCGAGAAGCACCAGGTCCGCTTCGGACCAGTGCGCACCCCGGGTCGTCCGGCCGCTGGTACTCCGGGATGACCGGCCGCCACCGCCCGGCGCGGTCGGGGACCGGATGATCGCCGTCTGCTCGGTGGGGTCGAGAATGCCGTCCGCGGCCCGGGCCAGGGTGGCGGGACCGTCGAGGAGTTGGGTCAGTAACTCCTCGGGGCGGATGACCGGCCAGACGGTGTCGACGAACGTGGCGACGGGTCGACAGCGGGCCGTCCGCCGTAGCCAGGCGGCGGACGGGGTTTCCGCCCGACTCTCGGCCTGACGTTGCAACCGGTCGACGACGCGGGCCCGGAGCCGCTCCCGTGCGATGCCGTACGGCAGGTCCTCCCGGCGTACGGCGTCGACCAGCCGGCGCAGCGACTCGACCGGCAGCCGCCAACGGTACGAACCATCCGGCACGACAAGCGGTTCGGTCGGTTCGCGGACCCGGTCCCACACGGCCCGGCGCAGCACGGTGGCCATCCGTGGATCATGCTTGACCAGGGCGGCGGCCTCGCTGTCCACGGAGGTGACCGGGTGTGCGCCGAGCAACTCCGCCAGGGTGCGCTGCTCCACCTCGACCTCGCCGAGCGCGGGCAGCACCGCCGCGATGTACCGCAGGAAGGCCGGGTTCGGTCCGACCACCAGGACGCCGTCACGCCGTAGCCGGCGCCGGTGGGCGTAGAGGAGGTAGGCGGCCCGGTGCAGGCCGACGGCGGTCTTGCCGCTGCCCGGCCCGCCCTGTACGCAGACCGTCCGGTCGAGGTCGAGGCGGACGAGTTCGTCCTGCTCCGGCTGGATGGTCGCGACGATGTCCCGCATCGGTCCGACCCGGGGCCGTTCGATCTCGGCGGCGACGAGCAGGCTCGGGTTCTGCGCCGTCGCACCGGCCTCGAACCGCTCGTCCTCGAAGCCGCTCAGTTCGGCGGGCTGGCTGCCGGTCCAGCCGTACCGCCGGCGCTCCCGTACGCCGAGTGGCTCCCGCACGCTGGCCCGGTAGAAGGTTCGGGAGAGGGGGGCCCGCCAGTCGATCACCAACGGATGTCCGGACTCGTCGGTGACCTGCCGACGGCCGAGGTAGTAACACTGACCCTGGTGCTCTCCGGCGGCCGGGGCGGTACCGAACCAGAGCCGCCCGAAGTACAGCGGCCCGTCGGGATCCTCGGCAAGTTCCTTGGCGTGGGTCTTGAGTGTCCGACCGAGGGTCTCGGCGGTGTACCGGTCCCCGGCGACGTCCTCTCCGGTGGCCACCCGCATCCGGGCGGTGGCCAGCATGCCGGCGAGCGCGGCGCGGACGACAGCCAACCGGGCCCGCTCCTCGGCGAGTTCGGGCGGAACCATGGTGCCCCTCTCTGACAGTTGACTTAACTTGGTAAAGATTACAACCGAGGAAAAGAATTGACCAAGTCAGGGAAATGCTAGGATCGACCACATGACCGAACGGCCCGGGCTGCGGGAGCGCAAGCGGCAGCGCACCCACGACGCACTCTCCGCCGCCGCCGTCGCGCTCTTCCTGGAGCGTGGTTACGACCGCGTCTCCGTCGCCGACGTGGCCGCCGCCGCCGAGGTCTCCAAGCCCACGCTCTTCAAGTACTTCGCGAGCAAGGAGGACCTGGTTCTGCACCGGATCCTCGACCACCGGGGCGAGGCCGCCCGGGTGGTCCGGGAGCGGGCGCCGGACGAGGCTCCGCTCACCGCGTTGTGCCGACACTTCGTGGCCGGCCTCGACCGTCGGGACCCGGTGACCGGGCTCAACGACGACCGGGAGGTCCTCGCCTACCACGGCATGGTCTTCGGGACGCCCAGCCTGGCGGCCCGCCTCGCCCAGTACGCCGCGCACGACGAGACCGCTCTCGCCGAGGCTCTCGCCGAGGCGTCGCCGACCCGGCCGTCGCCGGACGACACCTCGCCGGCGCCCGGCGGCTCACCGGCACCCACGGACCTCACCGCCCGGCTCGCCGCGAGCCAGATCATCGCGGTACACCGTGTCCTGGCCAGGGAGAACTGGCGCCAGTTAACCGGCGGACGGAAGGCCGACGACCTGCACCCAGCGGCGGTCGCCGCCGCCCGGCACGCGTTCGACCTGCTCGCCGGCGGGCTCGTGCGGTACGCCGGAACGGGCGGTTTCTAGGGCCGAGGCCGGTCCGGCGGCGCTGCCGTTCGGCGCCGCCAGCGACGGCAACCGTCAGGTCAGGGAGTGGCCGGAGTCCGCCGAGCGAAGGGTGGGGCGTGCTCGGGGCGTACGCCGACGCCGATGACGCGGGCCGGGACCACGGCGAGCAACGGCAGGCGGCGCAGCACGGCGAGCACCGGCCCGGGTGGTCCGGCCCGGCGACCCCGCAGGATCGGCTCGACCAGGTTGCGGTGCAGCAGCCGCTGCAGCAGCTGGGTCAGCACCGTCGGCAACAGGCGGCGGGCCCGGACCGCAGCCAGTTCGGCCGGGGTGACTCCGCCGCGCCGCAACGGCCCGGCGAGCAGGGTCGCGGCGGCCACCGCGTCCTGCACCGCGAGGTTGATGCCGACCCCGCCGACCGGGGACATCGCGTGTGCGGCGTCGCCGAGGCAGAGCAGGCCGTCGACGTGCCAGCGGTCGAGCCGGTTCAGGCGTACGTCGAGGTGCTTGACGTCGTCCATCGAGGCGATGGTGTCGACCCGGTCGGCGAACCCGGGCCCCAGCTCCGCGATGTCCCGGCGGAAGGCCTCCACCCCCCGGGCCCGCAGCCGGGCGTCGCCGCCCTTGGCCGCGATGTAGGCGACCTGCAGGTAGCCCTCTCGGGGGATGACCACCGCGAACCGGCCCTTGCCGACCCGGGGGGTCAGCCCGGCCGGGTCGTCCGACGGGTCGCGGGGCAGCCGGAACCACCAGGCGTCGATCGGCACCGGATACTCCCGGGGCACCAGGTCGGCCTGCTGGCGGGCGATCGACCAGCGCCCGTCGCAGGCAACGGTCAGGTCGGCGCGGATCTCGCCGGTCCCGCCCTCCGGCTCCCGGTAGCGGACGCCCCGGACGCGTCCGTCCTCGCGGATCAGCCCGGTCACCTCGGTGCGCATCCGCAGGGTGAACGTGGGCTCCTCGGCGCCGGCCCGGGCGAGCAGGTCGAGCAGGTCCCACTGCGGCACCATCGCGATGTACGGGTACGCGGTGCGCAGCCGGCGGAAGTCCGCGACGACGATCCGTCGACCGCCGTCGAGCGGGAAGGCAACCTCGTCCACCCGGCTCTGCGGCAGTTGGGCGAACTGCTCCCCCAGACCGAGTTCGTCGAGCAGCCGCAGGGTCGACGGGTGCACCGTGTCACCCCGGAAGTCACGCAGGAAGTCACCGTGTTTCTCCAGCACGGTGACCGCGACACCGGCCCGGGCCAGCAGCAGCCCCAGCACCAGACCGGCCGGGCCACCGCCGATGACGACGCAGGTCGTACGCTCGGCCATCACGCCTCCTTATTCAACAGGCGATGAAATTCCTCCTTCACGGTAACCCCGGCGACCCGGGTCGACAACGGCCCTCGATGTGCCGTTCCCCCACCGACCCGGCCCCGACCTGATGGGGGGCGCCAGCAGCGTTGTGCGGAGCGACCTCCACCACCGCCGCGACACCCGCACCTGGTACAAACAACGGATGAGCCGCACCATCGCGACCAACACCCGTGTCGACCGGTCGGAGCTACTGGAGTTCCTGCGCCCCCGACACCGCGCCGTCCTGCTGACCACCCGGGCGGACGGCCGACCGCAGTCCTCCCCGGTGGCCTGCGGGATCGACACCGGCGGCCGACTTGTCGTCTCGACCTACCCGGAGCGGGCCAAGGTGGTCAACATCCGGCGCGATCCGCGGCTGTCGGCGTGCGTGCTCTCCGACGACTGGAACGGTCCCTGGGTGCAGATCGACGGCACCGCCGAGGTGCTCGACCTGCCCGAGGCACTGGAGCCGCTGGTGGAGTACTTCCGCTGCATCTCCGGCGAGCACCCGAACTGGGACGAGTACCGGGAGGCGATGGTCCGGCAGGGCAAGTCCCTGATCCGGGTCACCATCGACAGCTGGGGCCCGATCGCCACCGGCGGTTTTCCGGCCCGACTCGCGCAATAAGACCACCCGCCAGGTCCGGCGAGCCGAGCCGGAGGGTACCCGGGAACTGGTCCACCCCCTTTCCGCATCGGACCGAATTCTCCCGTCAGGTCATCTCAGCTTCGCAATCCTCGATCGGACGCCGTGGCCGGTCCAGTCGCACCGAGTGCCGAAAGCAGCGCGCGGCGTAGTAGAGCCGGGACTTGGCCGTGCCAACCGGGATGCGGAGCGACCGGGCGGCCTCGTTGACCGAGTGTCCGCGCAGGTAGACCTCGATCAGGATGAGCCGGTGCGACGGCGTCAGCAGTTCCAGCGCACGGTTCACCTCGACCGCGGTGAGCACGTCGTCGGCGTGGTCGTCCACGGCCGGCACCTGGCAGGCGCCGGCGCTGACTTCCTGCGGCCGCGCCCGCCGGGCCCGCGCATGGTCGACGACCAGGTTGCGGGCCACCCGGAACAACCACGCCCGCAGCGCCGGTGGTTGCCGTCGGAGCTGGTCCGCGTTGCGCCAGGCGCGCAGCAGCGTTTCCTGGACGATGTCCTCGGCCCGGAACCAGTCGCCGGTCAGCCCGGTGACGTACCCGAGCAGCGCCTGGCCGTACTCGGCGAAGAGCGTGCGCAGCAGGTCGTCCGCGGTCTGCGTGCCGGCGGCATCGGCACCGGCGTCCGCGTCGGTACCGGTGTTCCCGGTGCCGGCACCGGGCCGGACCCGGGTCGCCGTCGTCATTTCACCGACCCCGCCAGCACGCCCTGCACGAAGTAGCGTTGGAAGGCGAAGAAGACGATCAACGGAACCGCCATGGAGACGAACGCGCCGGGGCCGATCACATCCACGTTGGACGAGAAGGCCCGCATCTGCTCGCGCAGGGCGTACGTGATCGGCGCGTTGTCGGAGGTCGCGAAGACCAGCGCGACGAGCAGGTCGTTCCAGACCCAGAGGAACTGGAAGATGCCCAGCGACGCCACGGCCGGCCAGCCGATCGGCAGCACCACCTTCCGGAAGATGGTGAATTCGCTGCCGCCGTCCATCCGGGCAGCCTCCAGCAGGTCACGCGGGATGGCGGCGAAGAAGTTGCGGAGCAGGAAGATCGCGAACGGCAGCCCGAAGGCGACGTGGAAGGCAACCACGGCGGGGATCGTGCCGTACATGCCGAGAGCGCCGAAAAGCCTGGCGTCCGGGATGATCGCCACCTGCACCGGCACCACGATCAGCGCGACGACGATGACGAACACCCAGTCCCGGCCAGGGAATTCCAGCCAGGCCAGGGCGTACGCGCCGAACGCCCCGATGATCACCACGAGCAGGGTGGACGGAACCGTGATCAGTACGGTGTTCCACAACGACCGCAGGATCGTCTCGTTCTGCAGGAGGCTGGCGTAGTTGTCGAGGGTGAGCTGGGAGGGGGCGGTGAAGACGGTCCACCACCCGCTCGCGCTGTTGTCGGCGGTGTCTCGGAGGCTGGCCACCGCCAGGCCGACCGTCGGAAAGAGCCAGAACAGTGCGATCGCCACCACCGCGACCTGCACCAGCACACCGCCGGTCCGACCGACCACCCGGGAGAGCAGGCTGCGTCTGGGCGGTCCGACGACGACCGTGCCCGCCGGTTCGAGTTCCGGCACCCGCATCGGGACACTGATGCTCACGAGACTCCCTTTCGCATCGACCTGATCCGCAGCAGCATCGCCGGCAGCACCAGCAGGAACAGCAGCACGCCGAGGGCGCTGCCGAGCCCGAAGTCGAGCCCTCCGCCGAAGGAGACCCGGTACATCTCCAGCGCGACCACGTTCGCGTCGTCCTGAGACGACTCTGGGGCGATGACCAGGATCAGGTCGAAGATCTTCAGTACGTTGATGACCAGTGTGACGAACACGACGGTCAGAACCGGCCGGACCAGCGGCGCGGTGACCAGCCGGAAGACCTGCCACTCGGTCGCGCCGTCCATCCTGGCCGCCTCCAGTGCGTCCCGTGGGATCGCGGCCAGCCCGGCCGAGATGAGCACCATGGCGAAACCCGCCCAGATCCAGATGTACGCCCCGATGATCGCCGGCGTGACCAGCGACGGACCGAGCCAGGTAACCCCGGCGAACGGTTCGGTGAAGTTCGACCCGGCGAGCCGGATCTGGTAGCCGTCGCCGGTGAGGTCCGGGAAGCTGAACCGACCGTCGGCAGCGGTTGTCGTACGTCCGACCACCGCGCCGTCGCGCAGCGCCTCCACCGCCATCGCCGGCAGTCCCCGTTCGGTGGGGTCGACGACTCCGGCGGTGCCGCCGCCGCCCCGGGTGAAGTCGAGCCACACCACCCCGCGCAGCCCCTGGCCGGCGTCGGTCGCCGCGGCGGGGGCGGCAGCGGAGGGGATCCGGTCCTCCGGCAGACCGACCAGCGGGAGCAGCACGGGCTGGTTGGCGTCGACGTTGCCGGCGGTACGCAGCGCGCCGTCCGCGTCGGCGACCAGGAGCGAGCCCTCCCGGACCGACGTCCCGTGGTACGGCGACGGCGACCGGAACATGTCGTGCACCGCGACCGCGAAGGCGTTGGCCGCACCCCGGTCCGGGCTCTCGTCGTACACCATCCGGAAGGTCACCCCGGCCGCGAGGAACGAGATCGCCATCGGCATGAAGAGGATGGTCTTGAACGCGGTGGCCATCCGGACCCGTTCGGTCAGCACGGCCAGGATGAGCCCGATGATGGTGACCAGACTCGGCGCCACCACCACCCAGATCACGTTGTTCGTGATCGCCTTGCGGACGTCGGCGGCGGTGAACATCGTGACGTAGTTGTCGAGCCCGACAAACCGCGATCCGTCCGCATTGTGCAGGCTCAACCAGATCGTGTAGAGGATCGGGTAGACCACCAGGGCGGCGAGGGTGAGCAGCGCCGGGGCGAGGAAGAGGACGGCGATGGTCCGCCCCTCCCACCGGGGCCGGCCGCCGCGGGCCGCGCCGGGCACGCCCGACCGGTCGGCGGCAGCCGTCTCCGACCGCGCGGCCGGCGCTTCCGCCGGCTGAGGGTCGGCGGTCGTGGTGGCGGCGGTACGCTCGCCGTCGACCGGTTCGGACGTGCGCGTCATCACTTGCTCCCGAAGTCCCGCTTGGCGGCGTCTTCCAGCTTCTGCGCGATACCGGCCGCGTCCGTCGGCGCGGCGAGGAAGTCCTGCAGCAGCTTCCACATACTGGCGCTGGTTCCTCCGCCGAACGCCTGCGGGGTCAGGTCGGAGAGGTCGAACTGGAGCAGGTCGGCCTTGACCACCGAGGTGGCGAGCGCCCGGATGGTGTCGTCCGGGTACTGCGCCAGGTCCAGGTTCTTGTTGGCGGAGAGGAAGCCACCCTTGGCGGCCATCTGCGCGGCTGCTTCGGGCGACGCGAGGAACTCCATCAGTGCGACGGCGCCGGGGGTGTCCTTGAACGCGACAGCCTGGTCCCCGGCGGTCACCACGGCCGGTCCGGAGCCCTTGATCGACGGCCAGTCGAAGAACTTCGCGGTCTCGCCCACCTTCACCTTGCCGAGTTTGGTGATCTCGGCGCCGACGAAGTCGCCCTCGAAGAGCATGGCCGACTTCGGCTTCTCTCCGAAGACGTCCGCGACCGACTGGGTGAAGCCGAGCTGCAACGCGCCGCTGCTGCCGCCCTGCACGGTCCGTGGCATGGCCCAGTACTCACCGAGGATCTTCAGCGCCTCGACCACCGTCGGGTCGGTCCACGGCAGTTTGTGCGCGGCCAGTTGGGCGTACTTCTCCGGGCCGGCGACCCGCAGGTAGACGTTCTCGAACCAGTCGGTCAGCGTCCAGCCGTCGCCCCCCGGGACCGCCATCGGGTTGATGCCCGCGTCAGCGAGCGTCCTCGTCACCGTGACGAACTCCTCCCAGGTTGTCGGCGGCTGCACTCCGGCCTGTGCGAACTGCTCCGTGCGGTACCAGACCACCGACTTGTTCGCGACCTTGAACGGGATGCCGTAGAGCTGGCCGTCCACCATGCCCAGCTGCTTCCACGCGGGCGAGTAGTTGGCGTCCATGGCGGTGGCCGCCGCGCCGGTCACCGGCTTGATCGCACCCTTGCGGGCGAACTCGGCGATCACGCCCGGCTGGGCGATCAGGGCGACGTCCGGCGGTGCGCCACCGGCCAGTCGGCTGTTGATCAGCGCGGCCATGTCGTCACCGCCGGAGGTGTACTTCACCGTGGCGCCGGTCTTCTTGGCGAAGGCGTCCAGCACCGCCTGGAAGTTCGCCTGCTCGGTGCCGGACCAGGTCGCGGCGACCTCGACGGTCTGCCCGGAGAGGCTCGTTGACGAGCCGGCGGCAGACCCCGACCCCGGAACCTCGGTGCCGCCGCCGCAGCCGGCCGCACCGAGCGCGACGGCGGTGGCCAGCGCGGCCGCACCGGATCTCAATACACGTGACATGTCACTCCTTCGTACGGTGGGACGGGTGGGGTTACTGGGTGTGAATACCGGGCGGTCCGGGAGAAGGTTGTCGTCGCCGGCCCGCCGGTGACGGTCACCGGTCACCAGATCGATTGGCCGGTCTCGAGGTCGAAGACGTGTAGTCGGCGGGTGTCCACCGCGATGACCACCCCCTCGCCGGCGCTGATCCGGCTCCGCGAGCCGCACCGGGCCACCATCAGGCAGGACCGGGTCGTCGGCGTCTCGGGGGCCGGCCCGCCCGCGTCCTCGGCGAGTTCGCGGGTGTCGTCCGTGATCACCGGGTCCGCCTGGATCGTGAAGTGCACCAGTACGTCGGAACCGAGCGACTCGACGAGGTCGGCGACGGCGTGCAGTTCCGCCCGGTCCTCGTCGGACAGCAGCTGCCGGTCCTCCATGTCCTCGGGACGGATTCCCACCGCCACCGGGCGGCCGAGGTACCCGCGAAGCCCGGGTCGGGCCGCCAGCACCTCCCGGGAGACCGGCAGCCGCTGGTCGCCGAGCTGGAGTACGAGGTCGTCGCCCTCGAGGTGGAAGGTTCCCTCGACCAGATTCATCGCCGGTGAGCCGATGAAGCCGGCGACGAAGAGGTTGGCCGGCCGGTCGTAGAGCTCCTGGGGTGGCGCGACCTGGTTGAGGATGCCCTTGCGCATCACGGCGACCCGGTTGCCGAGGGTCATCGCCTCGGTCTGGTCGTGCGTCACGTAGACCGTCGTGACTCCCATCTGCCGGGTGGTCCGGGCGATCTCGGTCCGCATCTGCACCCGAAGCTTGGCGTCGAGGTTGGACAGCGGCTCGTCCATCAGGAAGGCGGAGGGGTTGCGGACGATGGCCCGGCCCATCGCCACTCGCTGCCGCTGGCCACCGGACAGCGCTCCCGGCCTGCGCCGCAGGTGCTCCCGCAACCCGAGCGAGGCGGCGGCGCTGGTGACCCGCTCCTCGACCCGGGTTCGGTCGACCTTGCGCAACCGCAGTCCGAACGCGATGTTGTCGTACACGTCGAGGTGCGGGTAGAGGGCGTAGCTCTGGAACACCATCGCCAGGTCCCGGTCCCGGGCCGGTACGTTGTTCACCACCCGGTTGCCGATCCTGACCGTGCCCTCGCTGATCTCCTCGAGGCCGGCGATCATGCGGAGCGCGGTCGTCTTGCCACAGCCGGACGGCCCGACGAGCACGAGGAACTCCCCCTCGGCGATGTTGAGGCTCAGGCTGTCGACCGCCCTCGTGCCATCTGCGTAGAGCTTTCCCACCTTGTCGAGCACGACCTCGGCCACGACGCATCTCCCGGATCTGTCGGCAGGCCCCGCATTGACGAACCGACCGTGCCGGTCGGCTTGGCGGGCCCGTTCTCCACCGCTGGTCCCTGAGATGTTTGTCGATTGAGGGACGCGATTTCCATGGCCGCCGCGGTTACGAAACGAAGCCGAAACCTCGCTCACAAAAAGCGCGCGTACGTAAGCTGCGACACGCGGAGGAATGCCCGTTTGCGGATGGTCTGCCCGGCCAATTCTGCCCACACGAGGATGCAGAACACCGACTGCCAATCCGCAGCAGACTCATTGTGCCCATCCACCTGACCGGGCGGGCAAAGTGGTGAGCGGAACTTTATTCAATCGTGACAACCGTCGACGGATTCCACGCGTCAGGCGACCGGAATCGGAGAGCCGGCATCGGAGAGCCGGTCGCGGACTCGACGGCGACGTCACCCACCCGAGCCGGACGCCCGACCCCGGTTGTCGGCACCCTGGACGCCGGGACGTACGCCCCGGGCCGGCCGACCGGCAGGGTTCAGCGGTTGTCGGCGGCGAGCCGGTAGCCGCGCCTGGTGATGGTCTGGACCACGTCCATGTCGTCGAGGTGCCGGCGGAGCCGGAACACCGCCATCTCGAGCGCGTGGTTGTCTACCTCGGACCATCCGGGTGAGGCACGGCGGATCTCGTCGTACGAGACCACCTGCCCGGGGCGGGCGGCGAGCACGCGCAGCACGGCGATCGGCCCCGGCGGGACCGGGCGAAACCGCCCGTCGATCACGACACCGTGTCCCCGCACCTCCACCGAGCGGGCCGCCCTGGTGAACCGGAGAGCCCGGGCCCGCACCTGGCTGTGCACGCCGGCGGCGAGCTCCTCGACGAAGCCGTTGGCCCCGGCCAGGGCCGGAACTCCGAGCGCCCGCAGCGGTTCGGCGGTCCGCCTGCCCAGACAGACCGCCGCGACGTCGTCACACAACGCATTGAGCAGGTCGTCCAGTCTGCCGTCCCGGGTCGCCGCGGCCGTCAACTGCCCGGTGGCCACCGGGTTGGTCAGCACCAACGCGTCGACCAGCCGGCGGATGACCTGGTCGACCAACCTGCGTAGCGGCTCGGGATGCGCGGGAAAGGTGCGGTACGTCCGCAGCTCCACCGCCTCGACGCCGTGCTCGGTCAACGCGTCGCACAGCTCCGACAGGGCCGGAGTACCGATCTCCACCGCTACCCGGCCCCCGGGTGTCGGATGGGCCAGCAGGTAGCGGAACAGTTCCTCGGTGGACGCTGCCGCGGTGGACCAGATCTCGGTGAGACCGAATTCCCGCATCGCGTCCGCAGCCGCGGCGTCCCGCGCGAGCAGGCGCCCCTCGGACAGTGCCGAGATGAGCCGTTTGCCGAGGCCGGCGGCCTGGGCCGCGGCCATCCAGGCACGGAACCCGAAGGCCGAGGAGACCACGACCTCGTCAAGCGGGGCCGACAGACAGCGGACCGTCGCCTCGGTCAGCACGTCCCGGTCGGGCTGGGGGGCGACCCGGAGCGCCTGCGCCTGGACGATCCGGGCACCGGCCTCCTCGAGCACGGGCAGCAACGGGTGCTGACGCCGTTCGGTCGCCACCGCCACCGAGAAGCCGGCGAGCGGAGATACGATCCCATCCGTCCCGACCACGGCCCTACGTCGAGCGGCGCGGGGGGCCATCGGCGTCTCCTCCAGGCAACGAACCTGCACCGGTCGATGCCGGTGCACGACAGACGTGGTTTACCTAATACGTCTGCGGCTGCCCGTTCGGCTCAAGCCCTGCGGAAGAGGCTGCCGGTCACGTCGGCCGCACCCGACGTACCGTGTGGAGCGACCATACGCGAGTACGATCGCGGATCATTGCCGATCCCAACCAGAGGGAGATCGCGTGACGGTGACCTGCCGGTCGTGCGGTACCGAGGACGACAGCGACAGCCCGTACTGCCTCAATCCCGGCTGCGGCGCCCGGTTGGCCACGGTTGCCGAGGAGGAGGCGACCGGGACGCCCGACTCCGATACCGACGTCGCGGCCACTGCCGCCGGCGCGGCAGCGGCAGCGACCGCCGAGACCCTTACACCGAACGACGGCACGGCCGAACCGACGGCCACACCGGCAGCCGGCCAGACCGCAACCAGCGCGCCCCGGGCCGGAGAGTCGGCCGCGGTGAAGGCCGGGGAGTCGGCCGGCACACCCGCGGACACGGCGCCGGACCCCGGGGAGTCGGCCGGCACACCCGCGGACACGGCGCCGGACCCCGGGGAGTCGGCCGGCACACCCGCGGACACGGCGCCGGACCCCGGGGAGTCGGCCGGGGCGACCGGCACGCCGGCAGAACCCCGGAAGCCCGCCGGGACGACCGGCACAACGCCGCGAGCCGGTAAAGCCGACAAGGCGACCGGCACGACACCGCGCACCGGGGAGGCCGACGAGGGATCGGCCGGGTCGGTGACAGCGCGCGGTGCAGAGGCGCCCGCGGTGGACGGCGCAGCGGCCGGTTCCGGCATCGCCGCCGCGGCACCGGGCGGTATCGCGTCACCGGGCGGTACCGCGGCGCCTGCCGCGCCACCTGCGGCATCCGGTACGGGAACGACGGTCGCCGGCGGCGCGGCGCCGACGACGGTCCTCGGCGCGGTGGCCGGCGGTTTCGCCGCGGTCCGCTCTCTGCCGTCCCGGCTCCGGTCCGTCCGGGCGACGCCTGCCCGCGAGTCCCGCTCCGGCGACCGGCGGCCGGAACAGCCCGCCACCGACGCCGCGGACGGGTCCGCGGCGCCGGCTCCCGGCAATGGCGCCCGCTGGTTGCCGGCCGCGGCGGCGCTGGCCCTGGTGGCCGGCCTCGGCGTGGCCGTGCCCTGGATCATCGGCGACGACGAGCCACCGGCGCAGCCGCCCACCCAGGCGATGGTTCCGGCGCCGGTTGTACCGCTGCTACCGGGCACGCCGTCGGCCACTCCGAGGGTGGCACCCACCACGACGACCCCGAAACGTACCGCGCCGACGACTCGGGGCGGCGCCGGCCAGCCCGGCCAGCCGAGGCAGCCGGCGCCCCGCGACACGAAGCCCGCACCACCGCCACCGCCACCGCGTACGACCACGGCACCGAAGCCCTCGATCACCGTCTCCACCAGCCGGAGCCACTGCACGGGCTGGGACGCCGGCAACGGCTGGACCATCGTGGTGGACGTGACCGTCCGCAACGGACGGGGCAGGTCCGCGTCCGGCACCCACGGCTACGACCGGAACGTCGGCGGATCCGGGACGTACCAGCTCTCCGGCGGAGGTACGTCGTACTCCGGTGAGCTGCCGCCGAACCTCGGCGACAACCCGGAGCTGACCCAGCCGTCGGTGAGCTGGAGCGTGACGGTACGACTCGAGGACGGAGGGACGCTGACCAAGTCCGGCACCGCGTCCCGGCCGTCCTCCTGTTGAACCGGAGCCCGCGGTGCCGTCCCGCCGGAACGGGTGTACCGCCCGGCCGGCGGCACTCAGCCCGGAAAGCGCTCGGCCAGCTCGCGATACGTCCGCGCGACCACCTGCAACCGGGCCGTCCGGAACCGTCCCGGCTCGGCCTGGTAGACCTCCCGTCCCCGGTCGGTGCGGAACGCCTCCGGTGGTACGGCCTCCGCACCAGGCGGGACGAACTTCAGCACCTCGCCGACCGCGGCGGCGGCGCCGCGCAAGTCGACCCGCGCGTCCCGGCGCTGCTGAACGCTGAGCCCGGCCGGGTCCGCCGGGACACTCCGGGCGATCAGGTCGGCCACCCAGAGCCACTCCCCCGGATCGAGCAGTTCTGACGGGCGGTCGGCGCCGAACTGGGGTTCCTCCGGATCGGGCAGGCTCGGCTGCTGCGGAATCCGGAACATGAACTCCCGCTCGGTGCCGCAGCTCGGGCAGGCACCGGTGTACCGGCTGGCCAGGTCCTCCTCGGCCGAGACCACCGCGTTGTCGGGCTCGAAATCGGCCTCGCCGCACACGTCGCAGGGGTGCAACTCCATGTAGAGGTAGGCCTCGGCGCTGGTCCGGGCCAGCCGCAGTGTCATGGCTCGACCCTACTGCCCGGCCGGACGTGTCCGGCAACACCGGTCGGCACTAGCATGTGCCGGTGGCAACTGGCCCAGACGAACCGGTGACCGTGCTGCCGATCGGCCTCTTCGTCGGCAGCTTTCCCGGTGACGTCGACGACGACGCGGAGCTGCGGCACGAGGTCCGGCGCGGCGCCGACATCCACGCGCTCTCGGACGAGGAGTTCGTCAGCTGGGTCGCGGCGCACGGTACGGACGGGACCGCCGACGGCGGGCCGCCGGGCCGGGACCTGCTGGAGCGGGAACTGCGCGACCGGGACGTCGCCGACCCGGAGCGGATCCTCGACGGGCTGTTCGACCGGGGCCTGCTCGTGACGGTTCCCGCGGACGAGGCTGCGGCGGTGGAGTTCGCCCGCACGCACCGGGTCGTCCCGACGATGTACGGTCTCGGCAACTCGCCGGAGGAGCCGGACCTGTACTCGATCGGTCTGTTCGGCTCCGAACAGCTCCGGGTGACCCGACCGGTGTTCGAGTTGTGGGCCTGGTCCGAGGTGGACGACAACCTCTGGTCTGCCTGCGAGTCGTTCGCCGAACAGGAACGCGACGCCGGCGGCGACGACCCCGAGTTGGGTGATCCCCGCCGGGTGCTGACCGGCTTCCTCGGGGCGCTGACCGGGCTGCTCGCCACCGAGGCCGCCCACCTCGACGTGGTACGCGGCAACAGCGTCCTGGAGGGGTTGCGATGAATACGGGTGACGTGGCGACCGCCGGTAGGGGCGCACCGGGCGGGCTGCTGTTGCCGGTCGGGCACTACCTCGGCGCCGTGTACCCCGGCCCGGGCGAACCGCTCGCCCACCATCGCCTGCGCATCGGGGACAGTGTGGTCCGGCTCTTCTCCGAGGAGGAGTTCGGGTTGTGGGTGCTGGCCCACGGCCTGCCCGGCCGTCCGGTCGACCAGCCGTGGACGCCTTCCGCCCTCGCCGAGTCGGTACGCCGGCGCGACAGGCGCGACGTGACGCCGCTCCTGCACGAGTTGCTGGCCGAGGGGGCGCTGGCCGTGGTGACGCCCGGCACCGAGGAGGCGGTCGCCTTCGCCCGCGCCCACCGCTTCCGGTCGCTGCTGACCGGGCTGGGGATCAGCCCGGACGACCCGGGCCGGTTCCTCCTCGGTCTGATCGGGCAGCCGCTGGCGGTGGTCGACGAGCCGACCTACGAACTCTGGCAGTGGGCACCGCTGCACGGCAACATCTGGGACGTCTGCCGGGCGCTCGTCGAGATCGACGCGGAGCCGGGCGGGCGGCCGGGCGATCCGCATCTGGTGCTGGGTGACGTACTCGGCGGGCTCCAGGCACTGCTCGCCAACAGCGCCGGTTATCTCGACGAGGCGCGCTCGTAGCCGGCCGGTCTCATGGTCCGCTCGGCCCTTCCGGGGGATCTGCGGACCACTACCTCTTGGAGATCATCGAAATCCCGCCCGCCGCGAGGGAGAACATCCGGGCGAACGCCCTGCGAACATCCGGGTCCCGATCCAGTCGCTCCAGCGACTCGAACCTGGCCGGATCAAGATCGATCGTGGCGAGTCCACCAGCATCCACGTCGTCCACCGTCGAGAACAGCAGGAGGCATCGGTAGGCCCGCACAGCCCCTCCCCGCTCCTCACGCATCAGCGACTGAAGGAGGACGGTTTCCTCCTTGACCTGACTACGAAGGACATCCACGGAGGTCCACCTGGTGGCCCAGCCTCGTTCCTCCGCTTCCAACTGGATCTGGAGCAGCGTGTCAAAACTGATCTGACACACCCGGAAGTCGGGGTCGGTCGAACGGATCACAGGCACGAGAGCCTCACCCCCCGCCGTAGACGTCGATCCGGATCAGCTCGTCCGGCGAAACGCGACCGTCGCTGACCCTCCTCAGGAGTTCGTCCCAGCGGTGATGACCTCCAAGGATCTTTCCGCGGAGTGAAACGACGATGCCGTCTCCCTCTGCGGCCTTGTTGATCCCGTCCAGAAGTTCCCTCTCACTCAGTTCCTCGTGGTACCACTGCGACGCCGGATCCCGGGTCGCCTGTCCAGGGAGGTATTTCCCGGCGAGATCACCAGCCCTCTCCATACGCGTCGACCAACCATGGCTGGCATACGGGGCGAGGCCGAGTGGATCGATCGCATGGGTGGGGTTCGGGACGTAGCTGTGCGGATTCGGCCCGGGGGCCAGGCCGAGTGGGTCGATCGACTGGTATCTACCGATGTCCGGGTCGTAGTAACGTTGGAAATTGTACGACATACCGGTTTCCGGATCGTGGATCTGACCCGGAAAACGCAGCGGGCAGTCGGCTCCGGTGGTGCTGACGTACGTCGGGACGCCCCAGATGGTGGTCCGCCGCTGCCAGGCCACGTCACCGCCGGGCGTGACCAGCTCGGTCGGCGTGCCGGTCAGGTCGGCGACGATCGCGTAGAAACGCCGGTCCACATCGACCGGATCCGCCAGCGCGTCGGTCTGGCTCACCGGGGTGAACGAGCCTGGGACGTACTCCCAGGTGCTGGTCCGTGATCCGGTCGGCCCGTTCTGGTTCTGCTCGACCAGCAGCAGGCCGTCCCAGTGGTAGTCGATCCGCTCGACCACCCCGCCGGCGGCGTTCAACCGCTGCTTGCCCACCCGGCGGCCGAGCGCGTCGTACCGGTAACGCCACTGGGCGCCGTCCGGGGTGGTGACCGCCACCAGCCGGTCCTCGCTGTCCCAGGTGTACCGCCAGGTCAGCGGCCTGGTCGAGTTCTGTTTACGTTGCCGCAGCGTGACCCGGCCCGCGCCGTCGTACTCGTAGCGGACGTCGCCGGCCCGCCGTAGCAGGGTGCCGGTGTACCGCCGCTCCCCCTGCGCATCGCCGCTCGCCTCGACGCCGGACCAGCTCGCCCGGGCGAGGTTGCCGGCCTCGTCGTACGCGTACCGCTCGGTCCAGCTGGCGGCCCGGACGGCGGTGATCCGTCCGGCGAGGTCCAGTTCCAGCCGGCGCTCGCCGGTGAGCTGGTCAGCGACGCCGACGAGGTGCCCGTCGGTCCGGTACTGGTAGGTCCGCTGGGCGACCAGCCACGGCGAGCCGGTCGACTGGTCCGACATCCCCGTCGGATCCGCGGAGGGAACCGCCGGGTTCGCGGTGAGGATCTGCGACAACAGCCGGTGGTTCGCGTCCCATGCCTGGGCCAGCACCAGATCCCCGACGGTACGCCGGACCTCCCGCCCATTCGCGTCGTGACCGAACCGGACCGTTTCGCCACCGGTGTGCAGCGCCATCGGCCGGTGACCGGCGTCGTACTCCCAGACGCTTTCCACCCCCGACGGGGTACGCCGCCTGATCCGCCGTCCCAGCTGGTCGTACGTCGAGGCGACCACCTGTCCGTCACGGATCTCGGCGAGCACCCGGCCCAGCGGATCCCGCTCCAGCCGCAGCTCGACCTCGCCGGTGACGGCGTGCACCAGCCGCCCCACCGGGTCGTACCCGAAGCTGGTGACCCCCTCGGCGGTCACCTTCTCCACCACCCGGCCGAGGATGTCCCGCACCAGCCCGACCCGCTGCCCGGCACCGTTGTCCCGGGCCACCAGTTGCCCGGCGGCGTCCAGGGTGTACGTCTGAATCCGGCCGTTGAAGTCCGTCTCGGCGACCAGCCGCCCGGCCGGGTCGTAGTCGTAGCGCCAGCACAGCCCCTGCGGGTTGGTGACCGTGACCAGCCGCAACTCGGTGTCGTAACCGAAGGTCAGCCGGCCGCCGTCCGGACCGGTGCGCGCCACCGGCAGGTCGAAGGGGCCGATCTCGAACTCGGTGGTCGCCCCGGTCGGATCGGTGTAACCGACCAGGTTCCCCTCCGGGTCGTAGCTCCACTCCTCGCCGGTGCCGTCCGGTGCCCGCCGCCACGCCAGGCGCCCCTCCGCCGTCCACCCCAGGTGGGTGCTACCGCCGAGCGGATCGGTCACCTCGACAATCCGACCAGCCGAATCCCGCCGGTAGCCGGTCACCGCACCGGTCGGATCCACCACCTCGCTGACCAGACCGGTCGCATCGGTACGCACCCGCAGCGAGGCGCCGAGCGGGTCGACGACCCCGGCCAGGTGCCCGGACCCGTCGTACCGGTACCGGGTGGTCGCCCCGGTGGGGTCGGTGACCTCGGTCAGGTTGCCCCGGGCGTCGTACCCTCGCCGCCAGACCGCGCCGTCGAAGTCGGTCACGACGACCGGCCGGTGCGACTCGTTGTAGCCGACGGTCGCCCGGGACCCGTCCGGACGGACGACCTCGACCAGGTTGCCGGCCTCGTCGTACCCGTACCGGGTGGTCCGGCCCGACGAGTCCGTCTCGGCGAGTTTGCGGTCGTAGCGGTCCCATACGAAGCGCCTCTCGTTGCCCAACGGGTCGATGACCGACTCGACCTGCACCAGCTCGTTGAACCGGTAACAGGTGCGGTGGCCGAGCGAGTCGACCACGGTGGTGGTCCGGGCCTCGGGGTCGTAGTCGAGTCGGCCGGCCAGGAAGTCGCCGGTGCCGCCGGTCGCCACGCACCGGCCGTCGGGCGCGTACGTGTAGCGGTACTCGGTCCGGTTCCGGTCGGTCCAGCGGACGATCCGCCCGTCCGCGTCGTAGTCGAAGCGCAGCGGCAGCCCGGAGGAGTTGACCACCTCGGTCAGGTCCCCACCGTCGTCGTACCGGAACCGGACCAACGTGGTCCCGGCCGGGTTGTCGTCGGCCGGCAACCCCAGCCCGACGATCCGGTCCCGCTCGACATCCACCCGGATCCGGTAGCCGCCGGAGTGGGTGACCCCGGTCAGCGTGCCAGCTTCGTCGTACTCCAGGTCGATCCGGTGGCCGTTCCGGTCGGTGATCGCCACCAGTGGCAGCGGGGCCACCGGGTCGTCGTCGGTGACCGGGGCGAAGTGCCAGCTCCAGCCCCGGACCCGGTCGGTGACCGCGTACGTCCCGTCCGGCTCCCGCCTCAGTGGCCAACGCGGACCCTCGACCGGCAACGGCGCCGGGTGCCCGTTCTCGGCCGGGTAGATGAGGATCATGCCGTCCGCGGTGGCGAAGTACGCCCCGGTCTCGTCGACCTCCAGCCGCTGGTCCAGCGTGGATGCCCAGGAGCGCCCGAACCAACCTCCCACCCGGTACGACGACAGGTGGGTGCGGCTCAGCAGCAGCGGCAGTACGCCGGGCAGCTCCACGTCGGTCTGGGTCAACACCATGTCGCCAGAGGCGACGTCGATCGGGTCGAACCGGACGAGTCGCTTGATCGCCTCGATCCCGTTGGCCCGGGGGTCGGCCAGCCCCCACCGGGCCACCGAGGCCATCTTGCGGGCCCGGGTGGCCACCGCGGAGGCAGCGTCCTTTCCGTGCTGCGCCACCGCGGAGGCAGCGTCCTTCCCGTGCTGCGCCACCGACGACGCCAGGTCCGCCCCGCGCCGCGCCGCCGAGGACCCCACGGCGGTGCCGCGCCGGGCCGCCGAGGACGCTGCCCCGGCCGCCCTGACCGCTCCCGAGGAGACCGCACCGGCTGCCCGCCGGGCCAGCGACGGCCCCGCCACGCGGGGCGGAAGCTTCGCCTGTGCCGCCAGGTCGGCACCCTCGCCCGCGAGCTTCCGGGCGTGTTCGGCCAGCTCCGCCCGCGTGTACGGCAGAAGCCGGGCCCTGTCCTGTCCGGTGACCGCCTTGCCCTCCACGCCCCGCCGCGCGGCCCACCTGCGGTACAGCGCCTCACCGACTCCGTAGACCGCCTCCTTGCCCGCCTCGAGCGCGGCGGTGACCGCGATCAGCACGTCGCTGTCCAGGCCGTTTGTCATGGTCTCGGGAAGCAGGAGGTTACCGGCGCCGACGATCGCCGCGACCCGCAACACCGCCGCCGGCCCATGCTTCATCAGCGACACGGACAGGAAGTGGCTGTCGTGCGGATCGGTGGAGGTCCGGCCCACGGCCGCCCCGGCCGACCTGCGCCGCCAACTCGACCGCAGGCTCCGACCACCGGCCGGTGCCGGCGGCCCGCTCGGCCGGGCCTGCGGGTCACCGAGCAGTGCGAGGACCTGCTCCACCTCGGTGAGCCCGTCCTCAACGTGCCGGAGCGTGCGCAACGCCGCGAGGGACGCCTCGTCCTCGATCTCATCCTGGCGGTGGTACACCCAGCCCTGGCCGAGACCGAGCCCGGCCAGCGCCGACGCGACCCCGGTGGTGATGACGAAGAGGAAGCTGGACGGGTCCGTGGTGAGCAGCCAGTTCATCCCGACGGTGGCCGCCGCGCTGATCGTGGTGGGTGCCACCGACCGCCACCGGTAGTGGCTGGCCGGGGCCATCCCGGGTGGGAGCGGCGTGCCGGCGGTCGAGGACGACACCGCAGCCTGTCGGCGGGTAACCCGCCGGGCCAGCGAACCCGCCGCGCGGCCGGCGGCCCGGACCGGTCGCCCGACCACCTCGCTCGCCAGCGTGCCCTTCCACAGCATCCGACGCAGCCGGCGCCGCTTCCGCAGCGCCTCCCGGTGGCCCTCGGCGTCCGCCCGCAGCTCCTGCCGGGCCCGTTCGAGATCCGCCTTGACCTGCCGCCAGCCGTCGATTTCGGTCTGCCCACCGGTCGGGGTCAGCGTGCCGGCCCCGACCTGTCGGGCGAGCCGCTCCCGCGCCTCGGCGGCCACGTGGTGCAACTCCGCCAGTTTCGCGTCACGTTTGCCCTCGGGCCGCTGACCCACCTCGTGCTTGCGGTCCTCCCGCGCCTGTTTCTCCGAGCGCTCGGGGAGATGGTCGCTCGCCCCGGACGCGGCTCCCGCGAGCAACGGCGGGGCCACACCGGCCGCCGCCCGACCGCCGTACTCGCCGAGCATCATGACGGCCTGGACGAAGGCCCCGATCACCGCGGGCAGCGTCCGCTTGCGGTAGAAGGGCCACCAGTGCGGCCAAGGCACCCGGTCCGGGCCAGACGGCTGCGCCGGGTTCGCGTTCGTCGGCCCGGCGGAACGGACCCGGCTCGCCAACCGGTCCCGGTGCGCCTTCGCCGCCTTCGCCCGCTCCTCGACGCCGCGCAGCGCGTGGTCCTGCTGCGGCTGCACGAGGGCACCCCCCACCGTGCTGGAAACCACCTGGGCGGTCATCAGGGTTGCCGACCGCCCGCCCATGGTGCCCGAGGTGAGGGTGGCGGCGATCGACGCCATGGCACCGAAGACCCGGCCAGGGAAGTAGTTCCGCAACGGCGGCGCACCGGTGTCTGGCACGTGCGGTGCAACGGCCTCGTCGAGGGCACGGCGGGCCTCGGGCTGCCCCATCATCAGGCCCAACAGGTGCTCCCGGGCCCGGTCGACCCGCCGGTCCGCCATCCGCCCGGCCAGTCGCTCGCCGGCCGAGACGACAAGATTCCGCCGGTCGGACCAGGTCTCCGGGTCACCGACCCGCAGGGTGTCGACCAGCGCGACGACCTTCGCCCGGATCGCCTGCCGGACAAGCTGGTCGGAGACCCGGTGCCGGTCCGCCAGATAGCGCAACTGGGCCGCGACCGCCTCGACAGTCCGGTTGCCGGAATCCAACTCGCCGAGTCCCTGCCGCACCAGGTCGGCCAACGCGGCCGTCCCGTCCGACCCGACCGCGTCCATGCCGGCGTCCGGACGCAGCCGCAGTGACCAACCCTGCTGCGAATCGCCGGCCAGCTCGACGAACCGGGAACTGTCGACCGGCAGGTCCGTCCGAACCGGAAGATCGTGGCTGGTGAAGTGGTCGTCGTCGAGCATCACCCGCAGCGTGCGCCCGCCGTCGCGCAACTCGGCACCACGGGCGCCGGCATAGCGGGCCATGTCGGAGGCGACGTCCGACAACGCGTTCAGCACCATCTCCGGGTCGGGTTCCGGTCGCTCCCAGCGGTGCAGCAGAGCGGCGACCCCCGGATCGCGCGGCACCGCCTGCTTCGAGTCGCTGATCACGCGCCACCGTTCGGCGAACTCCTGCTGCCCCTCCAGCACGGCCATCGACCGCAGCGTCTCGACCAACCGGGCGTGTTCGGCCTGCCGGGCCCGGCGCAGTCGGGCGGCGGTCTCGGGGTCGGGTGCCTGCCGACGCGACAACGCCTGGTAGGCCCGGGCCTGCGCGGTGACCCCCGTCCACTGCGCCGACGCCGACCGACCCAGCCGCCGGACCCGCTCCGGCACTGTGACGCCCTCGGCCAGGCTGTCGAGCCGCCGCCCCGTCCGGCGGCCCCATCGCACGTCGCGGCTGGTCGCCTCGGCCACGGCCATCGCCACCCGTGGCCCGACGGCCCGGACGTCGTCACCCAGCGCGCGCGGCACCCGGACCAGGAAGGAACCGTCGCGCTGCCGACGGGTTTCCACGAGTGTCCCCGGCGGCAGGAACCCGAACACGAGCCGCAGCCGTACCGGCTCCCGACCCAGCCCTCGGGGCACCTCGAACACTCCGTCATCGGTCACCCGTACCCGCTGCCCGGCGTACTCGTCCAGGTACGCCGCGATGCCGTGCCGCAGCACAAGGTTCCGCCATCCCGGCCGGTGGAGCGCGTCCCAGTAGCGGCGGGCGGCCGGGTCGAAGTCCCTCGTCCGGACCAGCCGGTCGACGATCTTCCACCGTCGCCGGGCCGACCGGCCGTTCCGGACCGGGTCCAACCCGAGGGCACGGCGGATCGCCTCGATGTCCCTGGCGCGCCGGGCCCGCTTCTCCGGGTCGATCTCGATGGCGAGCTGTCGGACCTTCGTCTCCAGGTCGGCGATACCGCCGACGTCGTGCGGGCTCAGCCGGACCCGCCGCAGCCAGCGCACCGGCAGGTCGTCCGGGGTGAGCCGGTTCTCCTGGTCCTGCTCCGGGGTCAGCTTCCGGTTCGGCCGGCCGGCCGCGGTGACGAGTTCCGCGACCTCGTGGGCGAGCGTGACCACCAGGTCGGCGTTGTCCGGATGATCCGCCGGGATGCGCACCTCGAATTCGGTCTCGCCCGACCTGCGGTTGGTGACGATCCAGCTGTACGCCCGCAGCCGGTTCCCCGCCCGGTCCTTCGCACCCGGAGCTGCGACCCGGATCTGCGCGTGGTACGACCCTCCCTCGCGGGTGTCGATCCGAACCCGCAGGCTCTCGCCGGTCAGGGTGAGCGGTTCGATGCCCCGGACGAAGGAGTCGCCCCGAGGCAGCTGCCCGTCGGATCCGCCCGACTCCCAGCGGGCCCGCAGCTGCTGCTCCAGCGCCTCCAGCTTCACCTGCCGAGGGGCCACCGACGGCTGACGCTGCGCCAGGTCGGTGCCGTCGATCACGGTGGCGGTGTAGCGGTGGTGCTCGGAGACGGTGGAGCGCACGAACTCCACCAGTTCCGCGTACCGGGACCGATCGTGCTCGTCCTCCTCCGGCGAGCGGGACGTCCCCTGCCATACCCGGTCGTGGATCGCCGCCAGCTCCTCGACCGCCTCGCGGAGAGCGGCATGCCGGAGAGCCAACATGTGCAGCTGCTCCGGGTTCCGCGCTTTCCGTAGCCGTTTCGCCAGCTCCGACCCGCCGTCGCGATAGTGCGCGAGCAGCACGTCCACCGCCGCCCGGTACCGGTCTCCGGGCTCGTGCGCCTGGCCTGGCTCCGGGTCCTCGGCGGCCAGGTCCGGCGGTACGTGGCCGCGGTGATGCCCGGCCCCGTGACGGAACCGGGAGCCTTCGTGCAGGAGTTCCAGGGCCTCCTGGATGTTCGCGGGCTCGTCCGGGGCGTCGCCCTCCTCGAGCCACCACAGGGGGGTCGGGCCGTTGACCGGATCCGGCAGCTGGGCCGGCAGTTCCGCACGCGCGCGTGCCACGGCCGTCCAGAGTTTGACCGAAGCATCGGTCGCGAGCAGGTGATCCAGCGCCTCGTTCGCGTCGCGTAGCGCATCCGGGCCGGCGGGTTCGGGCCTCGCGAACGGATCCGACGCCAGGCCCGGCTCCGGAGCCATCCGGTCGGCGCCGAGTCGGGCGACGACCATCACCCGCACGGTCTCGAGCTCCACGCCGACGAGCACGAGTTCATGAGCCGCACGGACCAACGTGGACGGGCGTCCGACTTCCGTTGCCGAGCGGGTGGCGGCAAGCCAGTGGTCAAAGCGCTCGCTGGGCACGGCAGGCGTCGGGTGGACGACGTCGAGGCCGTCTCGCATCACGGCCAGGGCAATGTGCTGCCGGAGGATCTGCCGCCGCACCGGGGCAACTTCCCCACGCAGCGATTCGTACGCCTGGCGTGCGGTCAGTCCGGTGATGGGCTCCTGGAGCACGCTGATCTGCTCCTGGTCGGGCCCTGCCAGTGATTCGAGCCTGAGCACGGCCGAGCGAGCCGCGCCGTCGTACAGTTCTGGCCGCTTCCGCGCCGGGGCGTCGGTCCCGGGCCGAGCCGACCCGAGGTCCGGATACCGCTCGTCGATGAACTCCTTGATGGCCCAGGCCAGGGCGTTCGCGTTCGACCGCAGCGCTGGCCGGGCCCAGACCGTGAACTTCCGGTCACCCGTGCGCAGGAACTCCGACCACGTGTCCGGCGGCAGCACGCCCGACTCGGCGGCGACGGGGACGAACCCCACCGCCTCGGCACGGTGGCCGACGACGATGCCGCCGTCCTGGATCCGCACCTCCTGCCCGGTGATGTCGGCCAGACGGGCCGCGATCTGATCGTCGATGGTGAGTGGACGCCGGGGCAGCGTCGCCAGGTAGTAGCGGACCGCCGGAGACGCCTCATCGGTCCGGATTGTGTTGCTGACCTGCCGCCATCGTCGGTCGTATCCACGGTATTCCGGCCGGGGCGAACGACTCTTCGTCTCCGGATCGAGGTGCACCTGCCGAAGGAGCTCGGGCACCGTCCGCATGAGGCGGTCACGGGTGTCCTGATCGGGCTCTGTGGTCAGCCGCAGCACCAGCGTTTCCAGGCGCGCGATCGTACGCAGTTCCTCGTCGTCGAGCCTGGTCAGCGGCGACCGGTTCGAAGCCGAACCGTCGTCCGTCCACGCAACGGTTCCGACGTCCTCGGCGAGCCGCCTGCCAAGCCGTACCAGTTCGGCGCGGAGCAGGTCGTGCAGCTCGTCGACGGTGCCGTGCCGGGAGATGGTGAGCTGGAACTCCTCTGGCGCTCGTGGCGGATATGTCAGATGGACCTGCGGGGGTTTGTCTGAATCGTCGCCGTCCTGCTCGATCACCCTGATGGTGCCGGCGACTCGTGACCACTGCCTCGGGATCCCCCGGAGGTAGACGATGACGGACAGCTCGTCGCCGCTGACCGGATCCGGCGCCTGGATCCCGTCCACAAAAGAGTCACCTCGAGGAAGCACGCCCGGTCCGTCCGGAGAAACCCACCGCTGCACGATCAGGTTCCGCAGCGCGGTGAGTCTGGCCCGGTTCCCCTCGAACCTGAGCGGACGAACCTCGCGCCCATCGGGGCGATCCGGCTCTCGCGAACCGTCGCGGACGACACCGGTCGTCACGCCGACCGGGACGGTGGCGTACGCGAAACGAAGACGTCCGAGCAGGTCGCTCCAGTGCCTGTCGGCGCTTTCCTGCGCGGTTCTCCCCGCATCCGCCAGCTGCTGGAGCCGTACCTGGAACTCGGCGCCCGCCTGTCGCGCCCGCTTTCCCCGCCCCGGCGGCACGCGCGCCCACAGTTCGTCCGCCTCGCGGTACGCGTCCAGCCTCTCCTGGCGCAACCGCGTCGCGAACTCGTGGTGCACCTGGGCCGCCGTCAGAGCTTCCCGAACCTGGGCGTGCCGGGTGGCGAGGTCGTACATCCGCAGCGGGTCGGCGGTGTTCCGCGATGCCGCGGCGAGCCACGTCGCCCCGGTCTGGACGATCCCGACAAGCTCGTCGAGTCGTCGCCCGAACTCGGCCTGCTCGACCGGATCGGTGATACCGCCGCCGCGATGCCGCGCCGCCCACCAGACCGCCTCCAGCAGGTCCGGACCGCGCCGGCCGGCGGTACGGTCGTGCTGCGGGTCGGATGCGGTCGGGGTCGCGGTGGTCGGGTCCGTCGCCAGGTCGGAGGACCGCCGCGCCTCCGCGACCGGGCCGGTGGCTCCGTCCGGCCGGGCCGCGGTGGCCCGGCGGTAGAGGTGCCGTACGGCCGGGGGCAGGGTCGCCGGATCCACGGCCACGTCGGCAATTCGCGCCGTTCTCCCGAGCAGTCCGGCAAAGGTACGCTCGATGGCCCGTCTGGTCTCCGTCGACACCTCCGGGTGGTGGTACACCCGGGTCAGTCCCGCCATCGCGAGGAGAACCCCGTCCGCCCTCGGCGAAAGAGGGCGATCGCCCGGCAGCGACGACCGGCCGGCCCGCGCAGCGGCGATCCGAACGCCGAGCAGGACCACCATCGTGGCCCGGATCGTGGGCAGGTCGGCGTTGCCCGGGTTCGCGAGTTCCCCGGCGGCCATGACCAGGTCCCACGCCGCGATTTCCGCCCCTCCGGCCTCCGATGACAGCCAGATCCCCTGCTCCTCGTGCTCCGGGGACAGGGTGGAGCCGCGCACCGTGAACGGTGCGAAGCCGTCGTCCGCCGTTGCCCCGTACCCGATCCTGGTGGCCTCCGTCAGGATCGCCTCGCCGATCGCCCACCGTAGGTACCGCGTCAGCACCGAACCCGACGGGATCTCGCCCAACAACTCCGACGACTCGTCCGGGGTCAGCTCGGTGAGGTGCTCCCGGAACCGGTTCAGGACGTCGGGGTTCCCGGTCTCGGCGTACCGGTCGGCCCACGCCCGGGCCACGACCATCGGCGCCACGCCCGCCGGTGCCGTGGCAGGAGCGGCTGACTCGTCGGAGCGGTCGGCGTCGACATCCGGCTGGTCGGGCCCCCTGGACAGTCGGGCGCTCAGCAGGTCGCGGGCCCGCGCCCGCAGCCGCTCGCCCGAGAGTCCGGTGTCCGCGAGGGACAGCAGCTCCGGGAAGACGTCCGTCGGCCAGGTCCGGTCGCCGACCGCGATGTCGAGGCGGTACCTGTCGTTCGCGCTCCAGGTGAGCCGGGCCGGCAGGTCCGGCACGCCAACCCCGTCGCGCCATCGGATCCGGGTCTCCAGGTACGGAAGGACGGCGTCGACCGCCTGCCGGACCATGCGGTACTCGTCGGACGGCAGGTGGGTACGCCATCCGGCCCCGGGGTCCAACACCCGTGTCACGATCTCCAGCTGCTCGGGCGGCAACAGGGACGTGAGCTGCGCCCGCCTGCTCACCTGCATGGCCGCGAGCAGCTTGCCGAGTTCCCGCTCGATGTCGAGCAGCTCTTCCCCGGCGTCGTCCGACGACCGGGGGGTCCGCGTTCTGGTACGCGACCATTCCGTGGCCAGTAGTCGCACCTCGCCGAGGTGTCCGACCGGGTGCGGAGCCAGGTCGTCGAGCCGGGCGCCATCGGCGATGGTCTCGGACCGCTGCTCCGGGTTCCGCAGCCGCGCCCGCATCCGCTGCCTGATCCCGGCTGGATGGAGCGCCGCCGCCTCGTCCGACTCGTGCACGATGATCCGGCGCATCTGTCGCACGCTGCGGACCGCATCCGAGACGGTCACCCGGATCACGCCGTTCTCCGGCTCGTGCCGGTAGGCCCGGATCCCCGGCGCGGTCTCCCCGATCTCGAAGACGAGCGTCAGCCCGCCCGGGATCGGAACCGAGAGATCATCGGGACGCGACCCGGCCGCGTTGTCCGCGTCCGAGCCGTGGACCTCGCGGAACGCCATGGCCAGGGCGTCGGCGGCGGCGCCAGGGTCGCGGTGCTCGGGATGCGACGGCGCGCCGGGCATCTCCCGCGCGGTGTGCGAGGTGTCACCCTGTTCCAGCCCAGGCGGCCCGGCCGACCCCGGTGGAAGCGGCCGGGCGGCCAGCCGGGCGACGGCACCCGGATCCAGCGGGCGGGGGTCTGGCCGGACGGTGTGCACCGGCAGGTGCCGACGCCCGACCGGGACGTCCCGCCAGCGGGCCAGCCACCCCCGCATCCGTCGCTCGCGCCACTGGGACTCCAGGTCGGACGGTGCCTCGTCGAACCGCCAGACCCGGCCCGCCCAACCGTCCACTCCCAGGTCCCGGCGCCGCTGCGACTCGGCGAGATCGGAGGCGAAGGCGTAGAGCGAGGCCCGGCCGTCGGTCACCGCCTGTGGCAGCCGTACCTGGCGCAGCACGGTGGTTCCCTCGGGCCGCCGCTGTTCCAGGGTGAAGGTCAGGTCGTAGGCGAGGGCGACCCCGACCCGCCGCACCTGGCCCCGCACGAAGTCACTGAGCTCGTTGCGGTCACCGGTGGTGCGGGACATCCCCGCCGAGGCCTGCGCCCCACCACCGATCCGGGCACCGAGTTCGAGCCCGTCGAGGAACGGGGCGGGCCATGACCCGGGGCTCACGCCCCGGCTCGGCGGCAGGGGCCAGCTGAAGTCGTCCTGCTGGCCGGTCGTCCGCTGGACCCGGTTGACGTCGCCCAGCTCGGCCTCTCCCCGCTCGACGGTCCGGACGTCGTACGGCCGTGCCTTGACGGTCACGGAGACGAACCGGTCCGGATGACCTCCGACGCGCAGGTCGACCGCGGGAAAACCGCCGGGTCCGAGGAACTTTGCCAGGGCTGCCAGGTCGAAGGCCGCGTTGAGCTGGGTCCGGACCGCCGCGGCCTGGCCGGCCGCGTTCCTGCCGAGCAGGTCCTCGCCGGCCAGCCGGGCGAGGATCCGGTCCGTCAGCGAGCCGTGCTCGACATACTCGGGCACGAACCGCCACGGCAGCCCGACGAACCGGTCGTCCCGGACCCGGAACGGGTCGAGGACGTCGGGTCGACCCGGCTCGACCATGATGGCGGAGGGCACCAGTTGGACGAAGGAGACATTCAGCTGCCGGGTCCAGCTGACCGGTCGGGGCGAGACCAGCAGCTCGTCGACGTGCGCGACGGCCCGCCCCACCGGCCGCGGCTGGGACCGGGTCACCTCGACGACCAGCCGCCCGGTCCGGCGGACCCGCGTCGCCCCGCCGAAGTCGGCGACCCGCTGGAGCATCGTGTGCTGCTCCCCCACCGAGCCACGGCCGCTTCGGCCGATGCCGGTGCCGGCGTCGACGCCCAGGCTCAGCGAACCGTTGAGTCCGGCGGACCAGCCGGCCGACTCGCTCTGCCCGCGCTGCCCGTAACCGTAGATCTGGGTGATGTTCCCGGTGGTCGGGCTGGTACCGATCACCTCACCCGCGTCCAGGTCGACGACCCGTACCCGGATCGTGAGTTCTTCACTCGTCATCACCCCGGTGCCGAGCAGCGGTACGGCGACCGGCGCACCGAACTCCCACCCGTTGGGCTTGAGCATGTCGTCGAGGTGGCCGCGCCAGCGCTTCTCTCCGGACAACTGGCCGGCGAGGCGCTGGTCCAGCCCCGGCGTACGGTCCAGCGCGCCGGGCGCCACCGCCTCGACCCCCTGGCGCACCGCCTCGATCAGCTCGACCCGGGCCCCGGCCAACCGCTCCGGGTCGAGCCGATCAAGGCGGTGCGCCAGACCGATCCGGGCCGGTCGGGTCAGCACCAGCTCCTCCACGTCGGTGGCGCCGATCGCGTGCCGCTGGCTCTCCGGGAGGACCTTCGCGGCCTGGGCGGGCGGGACCGGCGGCAGCTCGCGGCCGTGCGCGATCACGTGGTCGATGATCGCCGCCGGATCGGTGAGACCGGCCAGCGCCGGGTCGTCGGGGAACTGCTTGACGAGTCGGGTGGCGAGCCGGTCCGCCAGGTCGGCCCCGGTCGGGCCGACGCCGGTCCGGAACCGTCCGTCCGGCAGGCCCGGATGCCTCGTCCGTCCGGGCTCGGCACGTTCGAGCTCGGTGACGTCGGCCCGGAACCGCTCCAGCAGCGCCACCGCGACGTGCCGGTCGAGGTGGCGGATCCCGTCCGGCCCCCCTCCGCCGACCGGATCGCTGGCGTACCGCTCGATGGCGTCGGCCACGTCGTACAGCGACAGCGGAAGCTCGCCGTCCGCGTACAGCGCCAACGCCGTCCGCTCCGGCCAGGTCAGGACCGCCGTCAGCCCGCCGACCTCGGTCTGTTTCCGTTTCGGCCCCAGGGCGTGGTGTTCCACACCGGTGAGTCGGGCGGTCAGCGGAACCCGGGCGATGTAGTGCGTGTCGACGTCGATGGTCAGCCGCTCCACGCCGGAGATCCGGTCGGTGCTGCTGGACACGCCCAGGCTCGTCGTGCCGGAGGTGCCGAGCGTGGCGCTGTCGGACCCTTCCTCGCCGGTCGTCGAGGTTCCCGTGGTGCCGAACCCCGCGCCCACCGCGACCTGCCGGCTCACCCCCACGCCGGACTGGTGCAGGGTCAGGTTGATGTCTCCGACGACCGCTCCCGGCCAGGTCCCCTCCGGCACCACGGCGCCCGGCTCGAACTCGATCGACAGGGACGCCCGCACCGCCGTCGGCAGCCTGGTCGGATCCACCACCGTGTTGGTGCGGTACGGCAGGTACAGCGCGTCGGGATTGGCGGTCAGGCTGGTGACGTTCACGAACGAGCGCAGGTGGTGGTAGGAGCCGTCGCCCGGTTTCGACGTCTCCGGAAGCACCCGCCGTACCCCGTCCCACAGGCCCCGGGCGTCCATCTGCAGGACCCGGGCGGTGCTGAGTACGCGCGGCGAGGGCACCTTCACCGGCTTCGGAGGGAGCGTCTCCACCGTCCCGGCCGGAGGTGTCTCCCGCACCGTCGGCGAAATGGGCTCCTCCGCCGCGGGAGTCCTGCGCAACATGTCCGCCGGGAGCAGGATCCGCGCCGTCCCGTTCCGGTAGGTCGCGATCGGGTCCTGCTCGAGGTTCCCGTCGTCGTCGACAACGTGGACGTTGAGGTCGTAGCCGACGGTGGTGACGGCGGTCCGGCCGGTGTTCTCGAACAGGGTCACCGAGTTGTTGGTGTCCCCCTCGGACAGACTGGCACCGCGGGTCAGGCTGCCCCGGCCGGACAGCGTCGCCGACTGCGGGAACTCGAGGCCCGGATCCGGCTCGGATTCGAGTCCGCCGACGCTCTCGTGCCGCCACGTCCGGTCGGTGGACCTGCCCCGGCCCGTCGTGGCGGAGCCGATGTTGAGGTTGACCACCTTCTCCGCGTCGGTGAAGCCGTCCAGCGTCCACGTCCGCTGCTCCAGCCTGATCAGCAGCGTGACCTTCTTCGGCGGCAGCCCGCCCCGGCGCAGCGCGACCTCGACGGTGATGCCGTCCTGGACCAGCTGGTCGTAGTTCGACTCCAGGCTGAAGGTGGAGATCTCGCCCACCGCACGCAGGTTCGCCAGGTCGTCGGCGAGCTTCTGGGGTGATCCGGAACGGACCGGGAAGCCGTCGCCGTCCACCTCGGGCAACCAGCCCCGCCGACGCAACTCGGCCGCCACCCGAGCCCTGATCCCGTCAACTCCGTCGATCCCGGTCATCCCCTGTACCAGGCCGTGCGCGGCGCCCGGCACCTGGTTCCCGCCGGTGCCCTGCCATCCGGGCAGGAGCGTCGGATCGTCGGGGCCGGGTGGCACCACCTCGTCGACGTGCCGCAGCGTGCCGTCGCCCTGCCGGACGAAGGCATCCCTGTCCACCGGAAGGCCGTACCTCCAGGCGTGCCGTTCCGGGAACTGGAACAGGCCCCGGCCCCCCGCGTTGACCCGGGCCGGTGCCGAGCCGTCCAGCCGGTGCACGACGGCCTCGTGGGTCACCTTCATCGTGTAGGCCTGGACCCGACCGTCGTACCGCTGGACGCTGGGATGGATCCCCACGTTCGCCGTCGAGATCGAGTCGGACCAGCCCCGGCCCCGGGTCGCCGCGTAGCTGGCCGAGAACCGGTTCCACTTCTCCGAGGTCCAGTCGCCCAGGCCGACGAGGTTCAGCAGGTCGACGAGGCGGGCCGAGAGCCCCACCTCGCCGCCCAGGGACCGACCACGACCGAAGGTGACCCCACCGACCACGCTGACGAACAGCACCCGCAGCCGCTCCAGGTGCGTCTTCCGGCTCGGCCGGCCCACCATCTCCGCCTGCTCCCAGTGGATCCGGGTGCGGTACTCCACCCGGGCCACCGGGCGGCCGTCGTCGGTGAGCTCGTAGGACAGCGGCGGACCGTCCGGGTCGGCGGTGGAGACGATGCGGGCGGGGTTCTCCTCGAACAGGTGCACGGCGAGCTGCCGGGCCAGGCTGTCGCCCACCACGGTGTGCTCCGGTCCCAACTCGGCCAGCACACTGTCGTACAGCTCCGGCAGCCCGGTCAGCCCGGTCACGACGTGCTCGGGCAGTCGTGGGTCACGCTCCGCCGGGTCGATCCGGACCGCCCGCTCGGGCGCCGGTTCGGTGAACGGGTGCGCCATCCACACCTCGGCCGTCGGTACGTCGCCCGGGGCGCCCTCCCGCACCGTGTGCCACCCGCTCCAGGCCCGGTCGCCGTCACTCCCGGTCCGGATGAGGCTCGCGGCGGTGCGGACTCGGACCTCGACGTCGAAGGCCCAGTCGAACAGCGTCGCCTCGCCACGGTTGTCCCAGACGGCGCCGGGCAGGGCGTCCAGACCGCCCTTGCTCACCATCGAGGTACGCCGGGACACGTCGCCGCTGACCCGCACGGCAAGGAACCTCAACAGCGCCTTCGCCTGGTCCAGCCACCCGGACACCCCGTCGGGGAGCCGGTCGCCGGCCAGTCGTACCGCACCGCTCAGCCCGATGCTCCGGTTCAGCGCCGAACTGAATCCACGGCTGCCCGGGGTGTACTGCGGTATCTGCCCGTACATCCCCTCGGATGCCTGGTCCGGCACGTCGGTCCGGGCGATCGGCCGGCCCCGCGGGACGAACCTGATCTCGTATTCGGCGTCCCGGCCGACCTGCACGATCGTGCCACCCGGCCGGTTTTGGCCGACCATGCCGATCAGATCGGCCCACAGCGGCTTCAGCTCCCGCTCGAGGCGGTCCGGCACGATGTTCGCCTCGGCACCACCCTCCTGGGCCAGCAGCGTGTTGAGGGTGCCGGCCACCGCCCCCATGTGCGGCAACCGCACCGGGATCGCGATGCTCAGTGCCTCGTCGCGCGGCGTCACCTGGTCGAGCGTCCGTTCGAGGAGCTGGTAGCGGGCGAGCGCGGGAGCGGCGGCGGCGACCATGTTCCGGACGGCGTCCAGACGGCGACTCTCCGGCACCTGGGCCAGCCCGGCCCGGATATCCGCGACCTTGCCGTACGCGAGGCGCGCGGTGCCGGCGGCGGCAGCGGCCCGTTCGTACCGGGTGACCAACCGGGCGTGCCGGGCGGCCGCGTCCTGTTCGTTCCGCTGGTCCGTCTCGGCCTGCCGCGCCCGGCGCAGCGCCTCACGGTCGCTCTTCTCCCGCTCCCGCCGGGCGGCCCGCCGCTTCTCGTCGGCCCGGCTCCGTGCCGCGTCCCGGGCCCGCCGGGCAGCCTCGGCCCGCGCGGTCATCGCCTCCTCGTATTCCGCGAGGCCACGGGTCATCGACCGTAGCGGCTCGGCGAGAGCCGCCTCGATGTCGGCGAGGGCCGGCGACTCGTTCCGGTACGTCTGCTCCCGGATCCGGTCGACGCCCTCCCGCACTGCCGCGGCACCCCCGGGCAGCCCCCGCAGCACCGCGAAGCGGTCCGCCGCCGGGACGAGGCCCGCCCGGGCGAGCAGCGCGTGGGTCTCCTCGGGCAACCCGGCGGGGTCGTCGGCCTGCGGGACGCCGAACGCGGCCCGCTGGTCCGGATCCAGCCGGTCGAGCACCCCACCCAGTTCGCGCCAGTACTCGGGTCGCTCGTCCCCGGGCACGGTGGCAATCCGGCGGGCCAGGACCCGGGCGGTGGTCAGGTCGACATCGGGACTCCACCGCGGACCGAGGTCGTTCGGCCGGGTGGCCACGATCCGCCGCACGAGTTCGACCGTGGCGGCCGTCCGCAGCCGGTCGCCGACCACGCCGGAGTCGGCCAGCCGGTCGACCAGCTCGTCCCGGATCGGCAGGTCGACCAGTGTCCCGCCCGGCATCCGGAAGGCACCGCCGTCATTGGTGAGCAGCCCGACCGCCGGGTCGGCCAGATCGGCCAGGGCGTTGTCGAGCGTCGACCGCACCTCGCCGCGCCGGCGCCGCGCCGCCGCCACCCGCCAGGCCGCGTCCGGCCCGGCCAGCGCCCGGATCAGGTCCCTGGTCTCCGCCGGGTCGAGGGCCGCCCCGGCGTCGGGCCCGGTCACCAGCCCGGCGATCACGTCGGCGGGATCGGTGGGCCCGACGACGGGCGCCGTCGCGGCTCCCCGGTCCCCCGGTGACAACGGAACCGCCTCCGGCGCCGTCAGGCTCTCCGGCGTGACGCCGAGCCGCTCCAGCAGGCGGCCGACCCGTTCGTCGTACGTCGTCCGCCGGTCGGGATCGGCGGAGGCCCGGTCGGCCAACTCCACCCGTAGCTCGGCCAGGGCGATCCGGGTATCGAGTGCGCCGGCGGGGCCGGTCCCGCCGCCGTCGGACGTCCAGGCCCGCCAGGCCCGCCGGATCCGGTCGACGAGCCCGCGGGCCGGCGAGGTCCCGTCCAGGGTCTCGGCGACCACCCGGACCAGCGCCTGCCGGATCGCCGCCGGGCGGGCGGTCGCCGGCAGCGCCGACGAGATCCGGACCTCGACGATCGGATCCCCGGCCCTGGTCTGCTCGCCGCTCGGCTCGGTCGCCGCCACGGCGCCGTCGAGCGGGCCGACGGTCAGCCGGAACACGATCGTCGGCAGTGGCCGGTCGGGGCCCGGCTCGGCGAGCAGGAACCGCCCGTCCGACGAGGTCCGCAGGGTGTACCCGACGCCGGCCGGCGTCGGGTGGCGCTCCACCAGCGACCGGATTGCGGTACGCAGGTCGGCCTCGGTGCCCGCGTGGTCGGTCCGCGCACCCTGGTCGGCCGGCGCAGCGCTCGTCGCCGACGGAAGCCGGACGGAGACCCGACGCGTCCGCCGTCGGCGGCTCGGTTGGCTGCCTGCGGCACGCGAGCTTGCTGCCGGCCGACGGCTGCCGTCGACGGCCTCCCTGACGACTCCGGTGAGCCAGTCGGTGACGACGGCGTCGAGCGCGACCGGGTCGTCGGGCAGGCCGGCAGGATCGGGGAACGTCCCGGCAGCCAGCAGGGGGATGGGCGGTGGGGCCGGCCGCCACGGCCGGCGGCGAGGCTCGACCCGCAGTGTCGCGTCGGCATCGAGGACGAGCCGGTGACCCGCACCGTCGAGCCGGGGCAGCACCCGGACCACCGCCGCCAGGACCCGCCGTTCCACCGGACCGAGTCCGCCCAGCCGCTGGACCAGGTCGGACAGGGTCGGAAGACCGGCGGCGGACCACGTACCGGCCGGGGCGGTCCGGGTGTCGGCCTCGAGCCGCTCGACCAGCGCGCGCACCGCGGGTGGCAGCAGGGCCCGGCCCACCGGGTCCGCGGGCCTACCTCCGCCGGGGGCGAGCAGGCCGAACCGCTCGGCCCGCTCGGCGACGACGGTGTCCAGTTCGGCGACCGCCCGGTCGAAGGCGCCGCGCACCTCCGCCGGCTCACCCCGGTCGGCCGCGTCGCGCCGCCGTCGCACGATCCGGTCGCGCAACACCGTCAGTCCGTGCAGTTCGCCGACGTGGGGCAGGGCCACCCGCTCGGCCTCGCTCAGTTCGCCCCGCCGCGCCTCGGCCGCCGCCGTCGCGAGCCGCCGGCCGAGCGTCGGCAACGCCCGGTCGGTGCTCAGTTCCGTCGGCGTGATCGGCTGCCGGGCGAGTTCCGGCAGGTCGCGTTCTGGCGAAACGCCGGGATCGGGCGGCGGCAGGGTCAGGACGTCGCGCCAGCCGTCGGGCAGGGCGACCTCGACCCGGCCATCGGTTCGGAGGCCGGCGGCCAGAACCGGGCCGAGCGGAGCGCGGGGACCGGTGAGCGCGGCCAGCGCGGACTCCGTGGCCGCCATCTCGTGCAGCCGATCCGGGTCCGGCGGGCGCGGCGTCCGCCCGGCGGTTCCGGTCGCGAAGTGCTCGCGCAGGTGCTCCTCGTACGCCGAGAGCCGCAGCCCCTCCGGATCGGTCCACGGCCCGGGCCGGCTCGCCACCAGCTCCCGCATCCGTCGTTCCAGTGCCGAGCGCATCGGCGTGTCGAGCCGGCTGTCCAGGGTCGTCCGGTGCATCCGCGCCAGCGCCCTGAACAGCGGCACGATCCGGGCCGGGGCCGTCCCCCGGGCCCCGGCCGGCGGAAAGACCTGTTCCACGATCGCCTCGATGAGCACGCCGGGCAGCTCGGCGGCCCGGGCACCGACGTGGTCTCCGTGGACCGTCGGAATCCGGACGTCGACCTGCCGACCGTGCCGGTCCACCACCGCGAGCGTGTGGTCGTCGACCCACCACGAGGCGCGGACCAGGTCGGCGTCACGCAGGGCCGGCAGCACCCGCGTGGTCACGAAGGCCCGGGGCCGTCGGCGCGGCACCGCCGCCTGCGGCGCCAGGGGCAGGGAGAGGGCCCCCGGGGCGGCGGGACCGGCGACCGGGGTTTCCCGCGTCCGGTTCGACTCCAGGGCCGGCCCGACCGGGCCCGGGCCGTACGGTCGCGACAGCTCCCGTCGGCGGATGCGCAGTCCGGCGGACCGGGCGGACCGGATCACCTGCGGCAGGTCCGTCCGGCCGGGTGCGGCGAGCTGGATCGCCTGCTCGAGTGCCCGGTACCGGTCCGGCGAATCGAGCCCGCCGGATCGTTCGAGGATGCGGATGACCCGCTGCTCACTGGGGTTCCGGGCCGCGACCAGCCGCCGCAACCGCGCCTGGTGGTCCACTGTCGGCCCGCCGGGTCCACCCCACGGTTGCCGTCGGATCGGTGCGTCGCCCCGGGCCGCCCGCTCGGCCGCGGTACGGATACCCCGCAGCAGTGCCACATGGCGCTGCGCCTCCCAGCGCAGCTCGGCGAGGACGGCCGCGCGGTTCTCCCCGGCCCGTGACCCGTGCCGTCCGCGGCCGCGCCCGCTGGCCCGCTGCTCGCGGTAGGCCGCCCGGGCGAGGGTGGCGGCGATCAGCGCTCCCGTGGCCCGGTCCAGGTCGGGCTCGTCGGTGAGGCCGACCCGGTCGACGGCGATGTCCACCTCGGTGACGGGTGGCGAGCCGGGACGGCCGTCCGCCACCCGGATGCTGATTCCGTCGGGTGAGCGGCTCGACTGCGACGGCGGACGCAGGGTCAGCCGCATCCGGGTCTGCGCCTGCCCCGGCGCGGTGACCAGCAGGGTGTCTCCGTCGAGACGCAACCAGTCCATCGCCTCGACCGCGCGCCGCGCCGCCCGGCTGACCGCCGCCACGCTGTCGCTGTCCGGCGCGGCGGGGCGCTGCTCGGGCCCGAGCGGTCCGCCGCCGGTTCCGGCTTCGCCGAGCGGGACGTGCAGCTCCTCCGCGATACGCAGCTCGTCGACGAGCAGGTCGCGCTGCCGCTCGGCGACGGCCCGGCCTCGGACGGCGGACGCCTCGAGCGCCCGGGCCCGGCCGGTGAGCTGGTCGGCCCGGGTTCGCAGCCGGTCACCGGCCGGACCCGGATGCCGGCCGGCCCGGTCGCGCAGCCGTCGGGCATACCGGCGCAGCCGCTGCGCCTCGGCACGCTGACCGGCCGCCGACCGCTCCAGCTCGACCACGGCGGCGTGGCCGCGCCGGACTCCGGTCACACCGCGGATGGCGTCGGTGTGCCGCTCGATCAACCGCGCGGTCCGGTCCGGGTCGGCACCGAGTCGGCGCTCAGCCCACAACCGCTGCTCAACCTGCCGGTGTGCGTCGACGAGCGCGTCGAGCCGCCGGACGAACTCCTCCTCGGCCACGATTGCCGCCCGCCGCGCCGCGGGCAGCAGCTCCCGGTCCAGCGCGCGGAGCCGGACGGCGGGTGTGGCGAGGGGCTGCGCCGGGTCCGGCCGGCCACCGGCGTCACCCTGGGCGATCGGTCCGGCGTGGCGTCCACCGGTCCCGCGCAGCAGCCGGACAATCCGGTCCCGCTCGGACCCGTACTCCGCCAGTCGCCGCGTGCTGTCGAGATAGGACTGGTACGCCCCGCGTACGGCACGTGCCGCAGACACTCCGGTGGCGTCGTCGTCGCCGGTCGAATCGAGCCGGGTCGCCCCGGCCGGCGTCAACGGTCGGTAGCTGCGGGCGGGATCGGGTCCGGCGACCCGCTGCCAGAGAGCGCCTACCTGCGGCGCCAGCCCGGTGAGCACCCGTTCGGTACCGGACTCCCGCCAGTACGGCGTACCGGTCATCACGGCGTAGAACTGCCGCTCGGCCGCCGCGCGGGTCTCGGCGGTCGTGGCCGGATCGAGATGCAGCCGGGTCAGCGCGGTCAACGCCCCCCGGGTGGCCGCGTCGCCGCCGACGGTCGGTCGCCACGCCCCCGGTCCGTCGACCGGGCCGGCAAGCCGGGCACCGAGATACCCGGCCAGCTCGGCCCGGACCGCGGGCAGGTCCGGACCGTCGGCGCCGGCCAGCTCGGCGACGGACTGCGGCAGCGCCAGCTCGACGGGACGTCGGCCCGGTGGGGTGATCCGCACCCGGGGTCCGGACAGCACCTCCACCTGGCCGGTGACGCCACCGTCGCCGTACACGAGCGTGACGGTCTCCCGCACCAGGGCGGTCACGGTCCGCTGCCGAACGGGCGACACCAGGCTGGGGTCCTGGATCTCGCCGGCCAGCTCGAACGCCTGCGCGGCGGTCAGCCTGGCCACCCGGACCCGGAAGCGTCGCAGCGTCTCCTCGAGCGTCCCCGGCCGCTGCGGCCGGCCGGCGAGGCGGTCGTAACGGTGCGCGAGCGCGCGGGCGACAAGCAGGTCGGCGTCGGCCAACCGGGAATCGGAACTCAGGCGCGGGTCGTCCACGGTCGCGAGCACGGCGGACAACGCCATGCCCAGCTCGTCGAGGGCCAGCGCGGAGAGCGCCGGCCCGTGCAGACCGCTGTGCGCGAGTCGGCGCATCAGTGGCCGGGTGTCGATCATGACCGGCGGCCGATCGCCGATTCGGACCTCGATGCCCCGGTTGCCGAGCCAGGCGAGCCTCATGTCCGCCAGTTCCCGGCCCGTCGCGCCCCGGCCCACCGAGAGCAGGTCGTCGGAGACGGCCCCCAGCGCCCGGCGGACCCGACGACGCTCGCCGGGGAGCAGGTCGGAGCGCCATGGCGCGTCCGCTGCCAGCATCGGCGTGACGACCGCGAGCTCGGCCGGTGACAGGGCGAGGCGGTGCAGCCGCCCACCGGCGCGCGCGGCCGGGTCCGGGAGTTCGACGCCCATGTGGTCGAGGAGCAGCCCGAGCTGGCGACGTGCCTCACGGACGGCGAGTCGCCGACCCGCCTGCTCCAGTTCGACCACCTGGCCGGTCAGGTACCGGACCTCGGCCCGGTGTCCCTCGTCGTGCGGTGTCCAGGTCCCGCCGTCAGGGTTGCGGACCAGTCGACGGAGCCGGGAGACGAATCCGGTCCTCCGCAGTGCCTCGGCCTCGGTGGGTTCGTGGACCAGGATCCGCGCGATCCACAGGTCCCGCTGGAGGAGCCCGCCGCCGAGGTCCGCGCCCCGGGGCAGCCGGTCCGAGATCACGACACGGATCACGGGTGTGCCGTCGACGTCGCGTTCGACCACCCGGCTCCGCATCGCCCGGGTGCCCGGCGGGGTCGTTCCCACCGTGTAGAGCAGCTCCGGGCCGCCCGCCGGGGCGGGCACCCGGACCATCCGCGCGGCCCGATCGATCCGGGTCGGCCGGGGAACGCCGACGATCCCACGATCGAGCGCCGACAACACGCCCGCGTACACCACATCGGCTTGGCGCCGGCCCACCCCGGACGGGGCGCCGGGAATCTCGAGGGCGGTCCAGGACGTGTCGACGGGCGGTCCCGCACCGACCAGGACCGGGTCTCCGACCGGCTCTGCCCCGGGGTCGTCCTCCGGGTCGGACCGACCGGGTGCGGCGTACGCCGGCTCGTGCGGACCCGCCGTCACCCAGGCTTCGGGGTCCGCCGGCACCAGCAGTGGCTCGTCGTCCCGTGGGGGAACCGTCGGGTCCGCGGCGTGCTGTCGCGGACGTTCCGGGTCACCGGTCCGCGACCTGTCGACACGGCCGACCCCGGTCGGTGGCCGGTCCCGCCCGGAGACCGACGGCTGGCCGACCGTCGGCGAGGAGGTGGGCGCCCCGGACGGCGTTCCGGGGGCCTGGCCCGGTACGACGGCGGGTGGCTGACCAACCGGGGGGCCCGCCGGTCCGAAAGGTTGCCCCACATTGGTGACCAGAGGAGCGGACCCGACGGAGTCGGTACGGGACTGCGCCGGTGCGGCGTTGGCCGGACCAGCCGACGGGGTGGTCTCGTCGACGCCGTGACCGACGGGGTCGGGCTGCCCCGGTCCGGTGCCGAACGACGGTGGATTCCCGACAGGTCCGGTCCCTGCGGCGCCCGCGGAGGAATCGGAACCACCCGTCTGGACGACGGCGGCCCCGAGGTCGGCTTCTGGGCGGGGGGCCGGCGGATCGACCGCCGCCGGCTCACCACCGGGCAGCCCGATGTCCGGACGCGGACTGTCGGCGCCGGTGGGCGGAGCCTGGGTATCGGTGCCGGCCTGGGGGGCCTGGATATCGGTTCCGGCCTGCGGGGCCTGGCTATCGGCTCCCGACAGTGGAGCCGACGGGCCTGCTCCGACCGGGCTGTCCCCGGAGCTGGGCAGGACGGTACCCGACGGCGGCACGCTCGTACCCGAAGGCGGAGCAGCAGTCGCCGGCGGGCTCGTCGCCGAAGGCGGAGCAGCCGTCGTACCCGAAGGCGGAGCAGCCGTCGTACCCGAAGGCGGAGCAGCCGTCGTACCCGAAGGCGGAGCAGCCGTCGCAGGCGGGCTTGTCGCCGAGGGTGGAGCGGCCGTCGTACCCGAAGGCGGAGCGGTCGTCGTACCCGAAGGCGGAGCGGATGTCGCCGGCGGGCTCGTCGCCGAAGGTGGAGCGGTCGTCGTCGGCGGGCTCGCGGTGCCGGGCGGCGGCACCGCGATCGGCGACCCCGACAGGTCCGACCATCCGGCCGCGTCACCGATCTGCTCGTACGCCTGGTGGGCCCGGTCACCGATCTTTTCCCGGATGCCACCGGCGACGATCTGGTCCGGCCCGGGAACGAAGTCCTCGAGCGTCGGTGCCTGTTGGTAGACGACGGCATTGACCGTCGCATTGCCAACGCTGTTCGCGAACGTGTCGTGGGTCCCCTGGACCACGATGTCGCCGGCGTTGCTCACCACCGGGTTACCGACCTTGTCCAACGCCGCCTTGCCACCCCGCGCCGCCGGCTCGGTCAGCTTGCCCGCCACCCCGCCGGCGCCACCGCCCAGTCCGCTGTCCCGGATCAGGGCGCCGTCCAATCCGTCCCGTGTTCCCTCGAGGATCTGCGCCAACTGCGCCAGGACGGAGGTGAAGATCTCCTGGATCGCCTCCTGGAACCCCTCCACCGTCAACCGGCCGAGGAACTTTCCCGACAACCGCTGCATCGTCTGCAGGAAGACCCGCTCCACGATTCCGCGCGCCACCAGGATCGGCCCGGCGCCGAACAACGCCGACAGACCGCCGGTGAAGAACATCGACGCGAGAATCGCCGCCAACTCGAAACAACAGGCGATCACCGACAGGACGATGGTGTTCTTCTCGTACTCGATCGCCAGGGCGGCGTCGTCCGCCTGGTCCGCGATGTCGCCGGCGCCGTCGACGAGTTGTTGCACCGCACCCAGCACCCGGTACGCCCGCTGCCGGTACGCCTCGGCCGACGGCCCGTCCCACAACATCGCCATGTCCGTCAACGAAACAGACGTGTTCTGACCCACCCTCAGCAACAGCGTCTGGAGGTCACGCCATGCCTGGGCCCTGAGCCGGACCTGGTCCTCGTCGGTCAGCGGCCAGGTGGAACCACCGGCGATCGGCGAGACCACGTACGTCCACACCCACTGCCACCAGCCGAGCTCCGGGACAGGGACGCCCATCTGGGTATCGGTGGGCTGATCAGGAGGAGATGTTGACCCGGGTGATCGCCCGGTCGGCCTCGGCGAAGGGCTTGACCGACAGCGCGTCGGCGTCGAGCACCTCGCGGACCGCGCCGACGGCCTCGTCGCTGCTGCGCCTCAACTCGTCGAAGAACCCGCCCGTCACCTTGATGAAAGTCTCGGTCGACCGCTCGTAGTTCCGCGCCGCGTCGGCGCACACCGGTTCGTCCACGAACGGACTGGCCTTCAACGCCGCGAGTGCGCCCTGGATCTCCTGGTACGCCGCCGCGGTCTGCATCGCCAACGCCTCGGCGGCCGCCTCGGCGCCGGGGTGAACGCTGATCCTGGTCATCCGTCCGCCTCCCCCAACCACGGCATCTGCCGCCGGAACCGTTCCATCGCACCGTTGAGGTCGCCCTCGGCGTACTGCTGGATGGCCTCCTCGGAGGCGAACGGGCGGCAGAGCTCCATCACCTGCCGGCGTGCCTCCTCCCCGGCCACCTCCATGGTGTCGAGGATCGTCGCGGCCAGCCGCGCCGAGTCGGGGTTCCGGTAGATGGCGGCGTCCAGCACCAGGTCGCGCGGCTTGCCGTCGCTGCCGACGGTGACCCGGACCAGACCGTCCCGGGAGACCGCCGTCACCGAGACCTGACGGACCTGCTCCTGCAGCTCGGTCAGCTGCCCGGTCATCTTCTCCAGCCGACTGGCGAGTTCCTCTGCCTGGACCCGCATCGCAGCCACCATCTCGCCGTCGACATGCACGATCCGAAGGTACGCTGCCGACCGTGAAAGGAAAAGTCGTGTGTGGATCTCGCCACCACGGTCGTTGGCTGACGCGCTCACTGGTGCTGCTTCTGGTGGGGATGGCGATGCCGCTGGTGACAGCCGACCCGGCCGCTGCCGCCGCGTGTTACAGCCGACCGGTGCCCGCAGGCCGCGCCACGGGTGCCCACTGGGCGCTGCGCTGGCTCGACTCCGACCGGCTGCGACAGGTGAGCACCGGCAGCGGCGTACGGGTGGCGGTGCTCGACTCCGGCGTCGACGCCTCGCATCCGCAGCTGGCCCGGGCGGTGGACCGGGGCTGGGACGTGGTCGCCGACGAGGCCGACGGCCGGACCGACTGCGTCGGACACGGCACGGCCGTGGCCAGTCTGGTCGCCGCCCGGCCGGACGGGGATGCCGCGCTGGTCGGGGTCGCGCCCGCCGCGCGCATCGTGCCGATCCGGGTCAGCGAGGACGGGTCCGGGGCCACCGCGTACCGGGACGTGACCCCGGCGCGGCTCGCGGCCGGGATCCGCCGGGCCATCGCCCTGGACGCCGACGTCATCCAGGTGTCCTTCGCCGTGAACAGCAACAACGCCGCCCTGCGGAAAGCGGTCGCGGACGCGGCCAAGCGCCAGATCGTGGTGGTGGCCGCGGTCGGCGACCGGACGGCGGGACCCACCTACCCGGCCGCCTATCCAGGGGTCGTCGGCGTCGGCGCCGCGGAGTCGTCCGGACACCGGTGGACGGACTCCGGCTCCGGCCCGCACGTGGATCTGGTCGCCCCGGGCGTCGAGCTGGTCGGTGCGGCCCGGATCCGCGGGCACGTCCCCGTCGGCGGTACGGCCGCCGCGGCGGCCATGGTCAGCGGCGCGGCCGCACTCCTGAAGGCCCGCCATCCGAAGTGGACGGCGGCACAGATCGCCGACCGGCTGCTCGCGACCGCCGACGGTACCCCGGGCGGGGCGCGTAACGACGGTTACGGGTACGGCGGGGTGAACCCTTACCGGGCGCTGACCGAGTCCGCCGAGGCTCCCGGGCGCTCCCCCGCACCGCACCCGGTGCCGGCGGCCGCGTTGAATCCCACACAGCGACCGGGTCTGTCCGCCGCCACCCGGAAGGCGCTGCTCTGGGCGGGCGCCATCGGCGCCGGGACGCTGGTCCTGGTTGTCGGGTACGCGGCGGCGACGGCCTTCGCCCGCCGCCGCCGCGCTCGGGCCTGAATCCTCAGGCGAAGTTGCTCTGGACCCGGCTGAGGGCGGTGACGTTGTCCGCCTCGGCCTGGGCCATTCGGCTGCGCGTGGCAGCCAGCGCCATCTGGACGCCAAGGTGCCCGTCGTTGTTCAGGATGCTCTGCGCCTGGTCCACCATCTGGCCGAGACTCTGGAACTTGCTCGACGACTCACCCACGTAGGCGCTGGACGTGAGCTGCTCGATCTCCCCACGCAGCTTGTTCATCAGCCGGTTGAGCTCGTCCACCACGTTCTGGTAAACCCGCTCCGCAGCCTGGACCTCGCCGAACTCGACCACGAGCCTCATGCGCTCAACCCCGCCCTCATGTACGCCAGACCGGCGTCGCTGACCACGCCGCCGGCCTGCTGGTCGTTGACCTGCAGGTTCTGGTTGCTGTTACTGGTCTCGGTGCCCAGCTGCTGGAGGATCTGGGCCATCTTCTGCTGGATCTGCTGACCCTTGCTCGCGGTGTTCTGATACTCGGTGCCCGCCTGACCGACGAGCGCCCCCTCCAGCCGCTGCTGTTGGCGGGCCAGTTCGCCGGCCAACTCGATGATCTGGTTGCCGGTGCTCTTGATCGTCTCGACCATCGCATCGATGGCCCCGTGATCGGCCTGGAGCAGACCGTACTGCTGCATGCCGCCTCCCTCTCTCTCCTCCGACACGTGGCCTGGCACGCGTCACACTGCGGCGCGACGGATCGCCCTACGCCGCTCGTCGACATGGTCACTCGGGTTCGCCGCCTCGCCCGTCCTCGCCGGCACCGGCCGCCGTGCCGGCTCGGCCTGTTCCGGCCGACCGGTCCGGCGATCGCCGATGATGCCGTTGCGCTCCGGTGCCGCCTGCCCGTTTCCGCCCACCACCGACGGGGGAATCGCGGCACGCGCGCTGAGCACCTGTGACCAGCCGCTGGCGGCCATGGCCGGCGAGGCCATCGGGCCGTCGGCGGTCAACGCGCCGGTCGGCACCATCGGGTTCGCGAGCGCCGGCTGCGTCCCGCGGGCGGAGAGCGCGGACGGCGCCGCCTCCCCTGCCGAGGGGGGTACCGCCACCGGGTCGCCGAACCGGCCGGCGAGGGCCGGGCCAGGTTGCCCGGTGGACGGGCCGGCGGGCGGGACCGTCCAGCCAGCATCCGCAGGTCTGCCCGGCGACACGGTGGGTGGCGGTAACGCCCCGATCGGACCGATTCCCCGCCCGAACGAACCGGGTACGCCCACGGGTGCGGCGGGCGCGGTCGGGTCCGTGCCGACCGGCTGTTGCTGGCCCGTTGTCGGGCCGAAGCCGCGTTGCTCGGCCGACCGGTCCCCCGGTACCGGCGCTTCTGTCCCGTACTCACCGAACCGGTTCGGTGGCCCGGCCGGGGTGTCGAACGTGACCATCGAGGCCGTATCGATCGGCTGCTCGACGGACAGTGTCATGGCGTACCGGTCGGACGGTTGGTCCGGCATCGTGGACCAGCTCACCGGTTGACCGCTGCGGCTCAACGGCGCGGTGGTCGGCGGTTCGGACGACGAGGAGCCCTGCCACGGCTTCGCCCTGTCGGGTCCCTGGAACTTGACCGGCACCTTTCCCGCCGAGTTCTCCCTCCAGTTCGCCGCCCGGACGAAGTTCTGGGCGAGCTGCTTCCCCACCGCGATGATGAGCTTCAGGAACGTGTCGTGCACGTCCTGGTAGATTTCCTCGATCTTCGCCTTCAGCTCCTCCTCCGCCGCGTTGTCGAGGGCGGGATTGTCCAGCGAGGTGTCCGGCGGGAAGCCGTAGAAGCCGGCACCAGCGGGTGCCCTGCGCTGGTATGCGGCCTGGAACTGCTCCTCGAGGTCCTGCGCCTGGCTGTGTGCGGCGGAGATGTCGCGAGTCAACTGTTCCAACCGGTCGATCTTGTCCTTGAGGTTCTCGGTCCAGTGGTCCAGGCTGTAGAGCGTCGCACCGGTCAGCCGGAAGAAGTTCTCCGACGCCGGACCTTCGGACCAGGCCGTGTTGAATCCGTGGGCCCGGTCGTCCAACTGGTCCGCGGCCTTTTGGAGCTTCACCTTGACCTGGCCGTACGCCCTGGCGAGCGCAGCGGGTCCCTCCGGCTTCTCCGCGAGGATGACCCCTTTGACGTGGAAGAACGTCGGAAACTTGTCCCACTGCGTGGACTGTGGCGACCCCACGCTGATGGACTGCCCTTTAGGCTTGTCGGTATAGGTGAAGTAGTCGCGGGTCGGCACCGACGCGCCCTAGCGGGGAAGGCCGGTCAGGTCGCCGGCCACCGCGTCGAACAGCTGCTGCGACTCCCGGTCCGCCGCCTGGTAGGTGTCGCCGGTCGCACCGGCCGCGTTGCCCAGTGCGGACAGCCCCAGCCGGGCCTCGGTGACGAACACCGCCATGGCCTGGGTCTGCGCGACGGAGACGCCCCGGAACCAGTTCGCCTCCCGAAGCTCGGTGTCGATTCCGCGCGCGAGCTCCTGGAGGCCCTCGACGTACGCGACGACGTCCTGTTCGAACGCCTCGGACTCGCCGCCCACGCCGCCCAGCGGCCCGGGACCACCGACCAACCAGGTGGCGAACTCGTCGTGGGCGGCGGTGTCGGTCCTGACGGTGTCCTCGGCGGAACCTGCCGCCGAGGGCGAGCCGGGGTCGTTACCGGAGATCATCGCCACCTCCAGGGTGGATGGTCGGCGCCACGGAAATATCGATGCGGACCCGATGCTAACGGTCAGGGTCCGTCCGTCGCCAGAGCCAATACCCCGAGAGCCGGCCCCTGGCTCAGCCGTTCGACGACCGTGCTCGGCTGCGGCACCGCGGGCACGCCCTGATAACCGAGCCGGTTGAGCGCATCCGAGGAGGCGACCGGGTACCGCCACCCCGTTTCGGTCACCAGGTAGACCGTGCCGTCGGCCGCCGTCGGCGTCGCCATCGCCCGTACCAGTACGCCTCGGCCCGGTGCGACCACGACCTCGTCGGCGAGCGGGGTACCGGCCGCGGAGGCGCGGGCGGTCGGAGCGGTTCCGGCGGACGGGTCCCGGGTCGGCACCAGCCCGCCGACGGTGATCTGTCGCCGATCCGTACCGTCCGCGCTCACCGTGCAGGCCACGCCACGGCTGCGGTCGGCCGGCACCATGAAGGGCAGCGAATCGTCCCCGCCCAGCGGCGACGGTGTCGGTTCCAGTTGGGTGACCCCGGCGAGTTGTACCGGGTTGAGCGTCACCGGGGGCGAGGTGTCGTCGGCGGTGGCGCGAATCAGCGCCTCCTGGAGCTTGGAGATCGGCTGGACGCCGGTCGGTCGGGCGACGAAGGTCCGGATCCGGTCCCCGTCCGCGACGGTGAGGATCTGGCCCACCTTCAGCTGGCCGAGACCGGCGACCTTGCCTCCCCGCCCGGTGATCTCCAGCTTGCCGAGGGCAGGCCCGGTCGGGACCGTGGCCAGCCACGCCGGGCTGACCGGCAGTGTGTCGACCTGGTTGATCCGCAGTGCCTGGCTCACCGTCGGAGGGTCCTGTACCTCGTGTCGGCGTCCGGCGTGGATGACGCTGAGCTGACCGGTCGAGGTGTCGCTGACCGCGAGTGCCTCGTCGACCCTCAGCTGTGCCGGTGGGCCGCTGGGACCGGCCGAGGGCGTGACACCCACCAGGACCACCGCCTGCGGCCGGGCGCCCGGGCGCCCGTCGGGCCGGACGCAGACCGCCCACGGGGTGGTCAGCAGGTCCCGGGCGGACGGTAACGCGGACGGGGCACCGGGTATCCCGACGGTCATGCCCCGCGGCCAGGTCAGCGAGGCCCGGGCGACGCGGATCGGCTTCTCCGACACGCCACGCAGCAGCGCGGCGGACGCGAAGTTCTCGACGGGGTACAGCACCCCGTCGCCACAGACGTAGGGGGCACCGCTCTCGGCCTCGATGATGATGCGTTCACAGGTCCGCCACTGCTTGTTGCCGGCGGGTCGGATGAAGCCGTAGATGCCGACCACGGCGACGGCGATCACCAGCATCATCACCGAGACCAGGGTGGCGCCGGCCAACCGCCGGCCGGACCACTCCAGCGGATCCGGCTGATGGGTCACGAACGACGTGACCAGCCGCCGGTGCAGGAACTGCCGGGAGTGGATGAGGTCCCGCCGCGTCAGCATCGCACCGCTCCCCCCGCACCACGCCGCCGGCCTCGGTCGACCGACGGCTCAGCCACTGAGACCCCGCACGTAGCCGAAGAGCCCGGTCACCGCCGCGGCCAGCACGGCGCTGATCGAGATCAGAACGAACTCGGTGATGTCACCGACCCGGCCGAGCTGCGGTGAGGCCTGCCGCACGGCGTAGGTCCGACCGGCCACGAACGCTCCCGCGCCGGCGAACAGTGCCGTCGCCAGCGTGACCGGCACCAGCCGGGCCCGGTCCCCCGTCGAGACGTCCAACCAGGTCAGGATCGCCAGCGCCACGACGCCGAGTCCGGCGGTGGACAGCAGCGGGAGCCGGTGCCGGACCGCGACGAACGCGCGTGTCCGCAGGGCACACACCAGCACCACCGTGGCGGCGAGGAACCAGGCGACGAGGTCGGCCGTACCTGCCAGCACGGCGACGCTACCCAGCAACGTCGCGCAGACCCCCCAGAGCAGGCCGGTCAGCACGCTGTCGCCGCGTCCTACCAGGACGGCGATCTGAACTGGTGCCGGAAACGGCTCGTCGGGGCCCACCTCGGCGGCCGGCCTCGGTACGTTCGGCACCGGCATGCCCGCCTGGTACAGGGCGATCCGGGGTAGCCACGGGGAGGCGAGCAGCAGCACGAGGGCGGTGCCGGCGGCGACGGCCGGGACCGTGGTGACCGTACTCAACATCGTGCCCAGGCCACCGAACAGGCCACACACGGCGGTCGCCAGATGCAGCTCCGAATACGCCCGGAGCGCGATCAGGTTCAGTACCCCGACCAGCAGCAGCGTGGCGCAGCCGACCACCAGCGCGTCCCGACCCACCCGCGGCGCACCGGTCACCAGCAGTACGGACCCGAGTACGGCGTAGCCGTATCCCGCGATCGACATCACCAGCGGAACGTTCTCGTGCTGCGGCATCCGCGCCACGACCACGGCGCCGACCAGGGTGAGGAGTGCGGCACACACCGACGCGACGCCCGCAGCCGTCCACGGTGGACCCGCCGTACCGGCGACCAGGAGCCCCAGTGCCAGCAGCAGGGCGGTCGCGGCGCCTCCAGCGAGCCGGGTGTGTCGGTCGTTCCAGGTCGCACCGGCACGTTTGGCCTCCTGGCCGACCGCCTCGGCCAGGTCGTCGAAGGCGGGCTCGGGCCAGTGCTGGTCCTGCGGCGAGAGCAGCAGGGTCTCGCCGTCGACCACGCCGGACGCCTGCAGCGAGCGCGTCGAGTCGAGCAACCGCCCGTCGACCCTGCGCAACACCCAGCCGTGGTGTGCAATTCCCTCGTCCGCGAGGCCGTTGCCGCCATGCCGCAGGAGCGTCGGTAGCAGGGTCACCAGGGGAAGGTGCCGGGGCACTGAGAGGTCGGCACGTCGCTGCGGACTCAACAGTACGATGCGGGTCAGCCCCAGCCTTGCCGTCTGCGCCATGACGCTCCACAACGATCGGTTTTCCTACGGAGGTTTCGGCCGTGAGCATGGTAGTCCGCAAGCGTCCGGCGCGACGGCCAGCGCCGCCGTATCCCACCGGTGAGATCGTGCTCGAGCCGGCCCCGGAGATTCCGGCGCCGAGTGGACGCGGCTGGGCGCACCTGATGATGCTGCTGCCGATGCTCGCGGGCTCGCTGGCCCTCGCGCTGATGTTCGCCGGTCAGCGCGGCGGTCCGCTGGCCTATGTGACGGGTGCTCTCTTCGGGGTGTCCGCGCTCGGCATGCTGCTGGTCCAACTCTCGATGTACGGCGGCGGCGCGAGCAAGCAGGAGATGCACAACCAGCGCCGGGAGTTCCTGTGGGACCTGGACGCGTGCCGGCGGGCCGTCCGGCGGACGATACGGGACCAGCGCGGCGCCGAGTACTACCGTCATCCCGACCCGGGCGGGCTGTGGGCGCTGACCGACAGTGCCCGGCTCTGGGAGCGTCGCCGTGGTGACCTGGACTACTGCCTGGTCCGGCTGGGGCTGGGCCCGCGCGAGCTGGCGACTCGGCTGGTGGCCGGCCCGGACACGCCCCCCGAGCGGGCCGAGCCGGTCGCCGCGGCGGCCCTGCGACGGTTCCTCGGGACCTACCGCGAGGTCTCCGACCTGCCGGTGGTCCTCGCGCTCAACGGGTTCGGCCGGATCTACGTACGGGGCGACCTTTCCCGGGCCCGCGCGATGGTACGGGCGTTGCTGGCCCAGGCGGCCACCTTCCACGCGCCCGAGGACCTGCTTGTGGCGGTCTGCGTCGGCGGCGGTGCCCGGGCCCGGTGGGAGTGGACGAAGTGGCTCCCGCACACCCAGCACCCGGAGGCGGTCGACGCGCTGGGACCGCTGCGCCTCATCGCGCCCGGGATCGTCGGGCTGGAGGCGATGATGGAACAGCTCCTGGCGCCGCGTCCGCGCTTCGATCCGAGCGCGCCCGACTCGCAGCACGGCGGGCCGCACATCGTCGTCGTGGTCGACGAGGGCGACATCGGTGGCGCCGACTACCTCACCGCGGAGAGCGGCGTGGAAGGGGTCACCGTGGTCGACCTGTCGACCGAGCCACCCCGCAACCTCGACCGGGCGAACCTCGTGTTGGAGATCGGGGACGACGGGCAGCTGACCGCCCGGACCTTCGACGGCACCCGCGACCTGGGAAACGCCGACCAACTCGGCCTGGTCGCGGTGGAGGCGCTGGCGCACCAACTGGCGCCGCTGCGGCTCGCCGCCGCAGGCGGGTCGGAGCGGACGATGAACGCGGAGCACGGCCTGACCGACCTGCTCGACATCGCCGACCCGCGGACCGTCGACGTGGAGGAGCACTGGGCTCCCCGGCCGACCCGCAAGCGGCTGCGGGTGCCGATCGGCGTCGGTCCGGGCGGGGAGCAGATCGAGCTGGACCTGAAGGAGTCCGCGCAGGACGGCATGGGCCCGCACGGCCTGCTCATCGGGGCGACCGGCTCCGGGAAGTCGGAACTGCTCCGTACCCTCGTGCTCGCGCTGGCCGTGACCCACCCGCCGGAGACGCTGAACTTCGTACTCGTCGACTTCAAGGGGGGCGCGACCTTCACCAAGTTGGACCTGCTCCCCCACACCAGCGCGGTCATCACCAACCTGGCCGACGAACTGCCCCTGGTCGACCGGATGACCGACGCGGTCAACGGCGAGCTGGTTCGGCGGCAGGAACTGCTCCGCAAGGCGGGCAACTACCTGTCGCAGCGGGACTACGAGCGGGCCCGGGCGGCCGGTGCGCCGCTGGCACCGCTGCCCAGTCTCTTCGTCGTCTGTGACGAGTTCAGTGAGCTGCTCTCCGCCAAGCCGGACTTCATCGACATGTTCGTGCAGATCGGCCGGCTCGGACGGTCGCTCGGCATTCACCTGCTCTTGGCCAGCCAGCGGCTGGAGGAGGGCCGACTGCGCGGTCTCGACACGCACCTGTCGTACCGGATCGGGCTGCGGACGTTCTCCCCCGGGGAGAGCCGGGCCGTGCTCGGGGTGTCGGACGCCTACGAACTCCCCCGGGCTCCGGGACACGGCTACCTGAAGTTCGGCACCGAGCCCATGATCCGCTTCCGTGCCGCGTACGTCTCGGGGCCCTGGCGCGGCCACGAAGAGATCGGGACCGCCGGACCGGAGCCTGAGGTCTTCGAGTTCCACTCCGGCTACGTGGTGCAGGCCGACCCCCGGGAGACCAGCGTGTCGGCGGGCGAGGAGGACCTCGACGAGGACGTGGAGACGCCGGGGGCACAGTCCCTGCTGGACATCCTGACCGCGCGGCTCGCCGGCAAGGGCGGTCCGGCACACCAGGTCTGGCTCCCCCCGCTGGCCGAGCCGCCGTCGTTGGACGAGCTGACCGGTGCGGCGCAGACGCATCCGCAGCGCGGCCTCGGGGTGGCGGACGAACAACTCGCCGGACAGTTGCTGGTGCCGGTGGCGGTCGTCGACAAACCCTTCGAGCAGCGCCGGGACACTCTGACGCTGGACCTGTCCGGCGCCAGCGGGCACGTGGCGATCGTCGGGGCGCCGCAGTCCGGCAAGAGCACCCTGCTGCGTACGCTCATCTGTTCCCTGGCCCTCACCCACACGCCACGCGAGGTGCAGCTGTACTGCCTGGACTTCAGTGGCGGCAGCCTGGCCTCGCTCCAGGGGCTGCCGCACCTCGGCGGGGTCGCGCCGCGACGCGACGTCAACCGGGTACGCCGTACCGTCGCCGAGGTGGTCGAGGTGCTCAACCACCGCGAACAGCTCTTCGTCGAGCGCGGCATCGACTCGATGGCGACGTTCCGCCGCCTGCGCCGGGCGGGCGAGCTGGCCGAGGAGCGCCACGGCGACGTGTTCCTGGTCGTCGACAACTGGCAGACCCTGCGCACCGAGTTCGAGGATCTCGAGGAACGGGTCGGCGACCTCGCCAACCGCGGCCTGTCGTACGGGATCCACATCGTTGCGAGCAGCTCCCGGTGGTTCGACCTGCGTGGCTCGATCCGGGAGCTGTTCGGCACCAAGCTGGAGCTGCGGCTCGGTGACCCCTCGGACTCGTACATCGACCGGCGGTCGGCGGCGAACGTACCGGAGCAGAGCCCGGGTCGGGGCATCACCCCGGACGGCCACCAGAGCCTGGCAGCGTTGCCCCGGATCGACGGCCGACACGACGCCGCCGACCTCGCCGACGGCACCCGGGCGCTGGTCCAGGCCGTACGGGAGGCGTGGCGGGGGCCGACGGCACCGCCGGTCCGGCTGCTTCCGCAACGGGTGGAATACCAGGAGCTGCTCGTGGGCAGCCCGGACCAGCCCGGAATCCCGATCGGGATCGCCGAGCACGACCTGCAGCCGGTGCGGCTCGATCTCACCGCCGGCGACCCGCACCTGATCCTGCTCGGGGACAACGAGTGCGGCAAGTCCACCTTCCTGCGCGTTCTCGCCCGCGGCATCGTCGACCGGTACGGCTCGAAGGACGCGAAGATCATCGCCATCGACTACCGGCGCGCGCTGCTCGGCGCGGTCCCGGACACCCACCTGCTCGGCTACGGCACCTCGGGCGAGGTCAGCGCCCGCATGATCCAGGACGCCGCGACGGTGATGCAGGAGCGGTTGCCCGGGCCGGACGTCACCGCCGAGCAGTTGCGGGAGCGCAGTTGGTGGAAGGGGCCGGAACTGTTCGTGCTCGTCGACGACTACGACCTCGTCGCCACGGACCGCAATCCGCTGGCCCCGCTCCACGACCTGCTCGCACAGTCCCGGGAGATCGGCCTCCACCTCGTCGTCGCCCGCCGGGCCGGCGGCGCCAGCCGGGCCTTCTATGACCCGATCCTCAAGCGCCTCCGTGAGCTGGCCAGTCCGGGGATCATGATGTCGGGCGACCGCGAGGAGGGTGTCCTGATCGGCAGCGTACGTCCCGGGCCGCTGCCGGCCGGTCGGGGTTGGCTGGTGACCCGGAAGGAGGGCACCCGGCTCATCCAGTGTGGCTGGCTGGAGCCCGTCGCCTGAACCGGGGTCGTCTGATCGCGACGAAAGCCTGTCTCCAATGGCCGTCCGGCGCTAGTCTCAGCATCGATCTGGGGGCGAGGGGGTTTCGCATGCCGTACCGAATCACGGTCGAGGACACCAACGCGCTGAGTGAGTTCAGCCGACGGGTCAGGTCCGGCGACGTGACGGGACTGGACACCGATGCCGGTCCGAACAGGCTGCTCGAACCGGCCCAGATCCTGCAGAACGTGCCGGTGCCGGACGGCGGCGTCAAGTTCCTGGAGGCACGCTACTTCGCCGCCAACGCGGTCGCGCAGAGCACGGCGCTGGGCTCCTACGCCCGGGATGTCGTCACCGGCGTCAACGACATGGCACTGTTCACGCTCGGGGCGCACTACCGGTACACCACGGCCGACCTGGAGAGCGCCGACGAGCTCCGCAAGGTCGAGGAGCGGCTCCGAAAGGTGGAACTGGCGGGCCCGAAGGACCTGCACCAGCCCCGCGCGCCGTACGCCGACCGGGGCTGGGACGAGGTGGAGAAGCTCCGCGAAGCGCACCGCGCGGGTATGGCCGCCGCCATTACCCAGGCGAACGACTACTACGCCGGCTCGGAGACAGCGACCGGGGACCGCGGCACGACGGACTGGTGGGCGGGCCTGAATTCAGACGATCCACTCACCTCTGGGGAGGTCTACAAGCGGGTCTTCAGGACGGTCATCAACGAACCGGGCGGCGTGATCACCAGCCTGGCCAACGGGTGGGGGAACGTGGCCACCCGGCTCGGCAAAGTCGCGTCCCAGGTCCGCAAGGAGGCCGACGACCTCAAGGGCGGCTGGGACGGCCCTTCCGCCGGAATGTTCATCCAGCGGACGAACGAGTCGGTCTCCTCGATGACCGAGTGGGCTCGGGTCACCGAGTGGCGCGCCGACTGGATGCGCTACATCCAGGCCGAGCTCGCCGAGGTGCAGGACGAACTGGAGAGCAGAGTTCTGGACTACCAGCGGTACAAGGCGCAACAGGTGGAGGCGCAGCACGGCTTGACCGTTGAATACGGGGTGTGGATGCCCGTCCTCCTCGAGGCCCTCAACCTCCTGCGGGGACTCGACATCTGGGCGGCCGTGCGGGCCAGTGGGCTGGGTCAGGCCTTTCTCAGTGGTGGCGCCTGGGTGTCGTTGCCGAGGTATCCGGCGCTGCCGGAGCAGCAGGGGCCGCCGCCGGGTTACCAGGCGGACGGCCGGCGGGGGACCCCGGGCGGACCGGGTGGACCGGGAGTGCCCGGCGGCGGTGCCCCGAAAGTGCCCGGTGGTGGCGCGCCGGCGGTACCCACCGGCCACCAGGCCGCGCTGCGGAAACAACAGGAGGATCTGCGGAAGCAGGCCCAGCGACTGCGCGACGAGCAGGAGCGTCGACAGAAGGAGTACAACGACGCCGTACGCAAGCTCAACGAGGACGCGAAGAAGCAGCAGGATGCGCTGAACCAGCAGCAACAGGACCTCCAACAGCAGCAGAAGCAGCAGCAGGAGCAGTTGGGAGGGCAGCCGCCGGTGGGTCAGCAGCCGGAGATGCCCGGACAGCAGGACCTGGCGGACATGCGCCGGCAGCTCGACGACCTTCTCGGACAGCAGCCGCAGCCCGGCGACGTCGGCGCACCCCCGGCCTTCGTCCCCCCTCCGCTGCCCGACGGGATCGGGGACGGTCTGGGCAGCGTCGGAGCCGGCGTCCCGGGCCTCGGGTCCATCGGTGCCGGCCTCGCCGGGTCGGGGATCGGTGGCGCTCGGTCAGTCAACCCGACCGGCATCCCCACCTCCGGTGCGGTGGACCTGATGGGTCGGACCGGCGGGACGGCCGCGACGACCGGCGTCGGCGGCACAGCTCTCAGCGGTCGGGCCACCCCCGGTCCAGCCGGCGCCCCTTTCCTGCCGCCCATGCACCCGCCGATGGCCGGCGCTGGTGGCGGGTCACCGGCGCTGGGTGGCCGACGCAACCGGCCCGTCCTGCCGGGCGAGGCGCCGCACCAGCCGGCGGCGAAGCCACGCGTCGTCGATCCCGAGGGCGACGGTACGACCGCGGCCCGGCGATACCGCGACGGTGACCGTCGGGCGGTGGTGACCGATCCGGTCCGGACTCCGGAGGTGGACGCCGGGCAGGCACTGGGCCGACTGGCCTGACGCCGCGTCCGGTCTCGACCGGTTTCCGTCCTGCTAGAGTCCCTTCAGGAACTTCGTCGCTTTCCCAATCCCCCCTGCGGAGCCATGACACACAACGTTCAGGTCTCGGCTGCCTTGCCCGGGGCGTACCCCACCATCAACGACGCGGTCCAGCAGGCCCCCGACGGATCCGCGATCACGGTTGCGCCCGGCGAGTATCACGAGAACCTGACCCTCAGCGGTCGTCGGCTGAGCATCGTCGCGAGCGGCGGGGCGGGCACGGTGACGGTGGTGGCCCGGAATCCGGCAGCGCCGGTGTTCGACTGCCGGCAGTCCACTGTCGAGTTAGCTGATTTGGTTCTACAGGGGGCGGACGCACCGACCGTGAGTGCCGCTGGCGGCTCCACCACGATGCGCGACTGTGTCGTCGTCGCCGGCCCAGCCGCAGCCGTACGGGTGAGCTCCCGCGGCCGGTTCGAACTGACCCGGTGCAAGGTGTCACAGGCCCACGTCGGTCTCTACCTCGACAACTGCGAAGGCACCGTCACCGACTGCCAGATCACCAACGTGGTGGAGGACGGGGTCATCATCCGCTCCGCCGACCCGGTGTTGCGTAATTGCACCATCACCGACTGCGGCTACCGGGGCATCTACGTATACGAGTATTCGCGCCCCACGGTGGAGAACTGCGAGGTGGCCCGGGTCGGTGAGGTAGGCATCGCGGTTGCCCAGCAGAGTGCGCCGGTCCTGCGCGGTTGCTGGGTGCACGACGCCGGCGGGGTCGGCATCAGCCTGGGCGTCGACTGCGGCGGTGAGCTGGTCGACTGCCGGACCGAGTCGACCGCCGCCCCCGGTGTCCTGGTACCGCCCGGTTCCCGTGCCGAGGTCACCACCAGCGACCGCCGCCGCCGGGCCCAGATCGGGGCCAGCGAGCGCGCCGGGGCGGCCGACGACGGCAAGGTGGACCGGCTGCTCACCGAACTCGACGGACTGATCGGGCTGCCCGGGGTGAAACGCGAGGTCCGGGCGATCGTCGACGAGATCCAGGTGAACGAGTGGCGTCGCAGCGGCGGCCTCACCGTCGCCCCCACCACCAACCACTTGATCTTCGCTGGTGCCCCGGGCACCGGCAAGACCACCGTGGCCAGGCTGTTCGGCCAACTCCTCTCCGCGCTGGGCGTGCTGCCACAGGGTGCGGTCAAGGAGGTGGCCCGCCGGGACCTGGTCGGGCAGTACCTCGGCCACACCGCCGAGAAGACCACCGCCGCGTTCGAGTCGGCGCTCGGCGGGGTGTTCTTCATCGACGAGGCGTACACGCTGTCCCGGTCCTTCGGCTCCTCCGCCGACTTCGGGCAGGAGGCCATCGACACCCTGGTGAAGCTAATGGAGGACCACCGGCACGAGGTGGCGGTCATCGTCGCCGGGTACACCGACGAGATGCGCCAGTTCCTCGACGCCAACCCAGGGCTCGCGTCCCGGTTCAACAAGACAATCGAGTTCGAGAACTACACCAGCGAGGAGCTCGCCCAGATCTTCACCTCGATGGCCGAGTCCAACGAGTACGCGATCACCGAGCCGGTCCGGGACGGCCTGGTTCGGTACTTCGGCGAACGCATGGGCGACCGCAACTTCGGCAACGGCCGCGAGGCGCGCAAGCTCTTCGAGGGCATGCGCAAGACACAGGCGCAGCGCCTGCGCCAACTCCGTCGGATGCCCACCGCCGAGGAGCTCCAGCTGTTGTTGCCGGAGGATCTCGACGAGGCGACGAGCGTCTAGGCCGTGTACCAAAGTCGGTCGGTGACTATTTGGGGAAGTTCGGCGTGTAACAGCCGGTAGATAGTGAGGCCTCCGGTAGATGAGTTTTCGACTAAGAAGACCATCTACACGGAGACCTCGTGACCACTGTAGCGGTGACGAGGCGGCACGACCTGACCGACGCACAGTGGGCGGTACTGGAACCGCTGCTGCCCGCGCCGAAGAAGGCAGGACGGCCGCCGACCTGGACGAAACGGCAGCTCATCGACGGGATCCGGTGGCGGACCCGAGCCGGCGCACCCTGGCGAGACGTACCGCAGTGCTACGGATCGTGGATGGCCGCGTACAACCTGTTCCGCCGCTGGCAGCGCAACGGAACCTGGTCGCGGATCCTGACCGCACTGCAAGCCCTGGCCGACGCCGCCGGCCGGATCGTCTGGGACGTGTCGGTGGACTCGACGATCGCCCGTGCCCATCAGCACGCCGCCGGGGCGCGCAGGAACCCGGACGCCCAGACCGAACCGCCCGGCGGGGTACACACCGAGCCGGCCGATCACGCGTTGGGCCGCTCCCGCGGCGGGCTGACCACGAAGGTGCACCTGGCCTGCGAGCAGGGGCAGAAGCCGCTGTCGATCGTGCTGACCGCCGGGCAGCGCGGGGACAACCCGCAGTTCATCGCGGTGATCGAGGGGATACGGGTGCCCCGGCCCGGTGGTGGCCGGCCCCGTAGCCGCCCGGACCGGGTCCTGGCCGACAAGGCGTACACCAGCAAGGACACCCGCCGCTACCTGCGCCGACGCGGGATCAAGGCGACCATCCCGTCCAAGGCCGACCAGGACGCCAACCGGCGCAAGCTCGGGTCCAAGGGCGGGCGCCCACCAGCATTCGACCCGGAGATCTACAAGCAGCGCCACGCCGTGGAGTGCGGCATCAACCGGCTCAAACGCAACCGATCGGTCGCGACACGGTTCGACAAGCTCGCCGTCCGCTACGAAGCCACCGTGCACATCGCCGCGATCAACGAATGGCTATGAACCCGACTTTGGTACACGGCCTAGGGCACGCCCGGGCCAGACCGGCCGGCCGGACGAGGTCCGGCTCGGCATCCGCTCCGCCACCGGCTACCCGCCCTGGAGTTCGGAACCGTAGGTGGCGATCGGCCGGCCGTCGACACCGTACGCGGTCAACTGCCCGTGTGCCAGGCTCGCCGACCGGAATGAGAAGAGCCACTGCCCCGGATAGACCGGCAGCAGGGGGATGTCCCGGGCGGCGCCGCCCGGCGCGGACCGGTACTCCAGCCGGTGGATGGTCGCGTCGACGACACCGCTGATCCGTACCTTGGTCGGTTCGGTCGCGCGTCCGAACCGGATCGGCGCGCCGGCACCGAACTCGGCGCACTGCGCACGGCTCCGGCAGACGAAGAAGTATCGCGGGTTCGGCACGTCGGTCAAGGCGTACGCCTTGAAGGTCGGGTCGGCGCCGGCCGGCAGCGGCTGTACGGCGAAGAAGGCGACCGCGACGGTCGCGGCGGTGCCGGCCCGGAGCCAGCCCCGGGCGGCGGAGGTACGTCTGCCGGCGACCACCGCAGCGACGGTGAGCCCGCCGAAGCCGGTCACACAGACGGTGATGACCGCGAACGAGCGGGAGTTCTCGAAGAGGAACTGCATGCCCGGGGTCAACGCCACGTCGCCGAGCAGCACGCCGAGGGAGAACACCAGCACGGTCAGCAGCATCATCCCGGCCACCCGGCGCGCGATGCCGTACGCGCCGATCAGGAGCATCGCGGCCAGCACCGGCCAGATCTGGTGGTGGGTCCAGGAGACCGGTGAGGCCGCGACGGTCGCGCAGCCGACGAGTACGGCGGCGTGGGTACCGTGCCCGGCGAACTGCAGTTGTCGGGCCCGTAGCAGCGCCAGTCCGCAGATCACCAGCACCAGGGCGGCCCAGAGCAGGGGGAGGGTCCCGCCGTCGACACCGGCCCGGAGCAGCATGCCGTGCACGGACTGGTTGCCGAGCGAGGCGAGGTTGCCGACCCGGTCGGTGTTCAGCACGGTGCCGGCCCAGAAGGTCCAACTGTCGGCGGGCAGGACAACCGCGCCGAGCGCGGCACAGGCCAGAAAGGTCACACCGGCGCGTACGGCGTCCCGGTACCGACGGGAGAACAGGAAGAAGACCAGGAACAGCAGTGGGGTGAGTTTGATCGCGGCGGCGAGCCCGACCAGGACACCCCGGTACCGGGCCGGGGTGAGTCCCACCCCGTCGACCAGGGCCAGCAGCACGACGAAGACGCTCACCTGCCCGAACCGCAGGTTGCTCTGCGCCGGCGCGGAGACCATCAGCGCGCAGGCGATGGCGGGGACGATCACGGCACGCCGGTCCGGTCGGCCGAGGGCACGACCGGTCACCATCGCGATGGCGGCGACCGCCGCGCAGGTCAGGGCCAGCCAGACCAGCTGTACGACACGCTCGGGCACCGGTCCGATGGGACCGAGGAGCAGCGCGGCGAACGGCGGATAGGTGAACGGGCCGCCGTTCGGGGCGGCGTAGTCGTACAGCGGATGTCCGGCCTGGAGGTGTCGTACGGCCCCTCGGTAGATGTGCAGATCTGACAGCCGCTCCCAGCCCGGTCGGCGCAGCACGAGCACCGACGAGACGACCGCCGTCCCGGCGAAGAGTGCCCAGAGCCCCGGACCGGGCCAGGACCGGGCCGTTCCCCGGTCTGACGGCGGCCTCGACGGTGGCCGCGCCGTCCGGTGTGTCATGGCGCGAGTCTAGAGTCCCGGCGCCCCTCCGGTTCGCCTCGCACTCTTGCGGATCCTTCGGAGGATGTGGCAGTTTCTTTCTCACTCAGTTCGGTAAATGCAAGTAATTGACTATCGGAGGCGACCGATGGCAGCGGCGATGTCGCGACGGAACCTGTTGGCCACCGGTGGCGGAGTGACGCTCGGCGCCGTTGTCAGCGCTGCCGCCCCGGCCGCCGCCGCCCCCGGATCGTCGGCGCCGCGGGCAGTCTCGGCCGAGCGGGGAATATCCGCGGCACGGGAAGGCTACGCGGCGGCGGCGCTGCCGGACTCACCAAGGTTCGACCTCACCGACGGCTCGGATCCGCTCTTCCGGGAGAAGCCGCTGCGCAACGGGACGGTGCTGCAGTCGTTCGGGTTCGACAACATCAACCGGCGAATCTACGTCGCGCAGGTGCTCCAGGGCGGCCTGCAGCTCGCCGAGCCGGCGCCGGTCAGCGGCGCGGCCCGCAACGCGGCCGGCGACCTCTGCGTGACCCAGCTCGACTTCGCCGGTAACCAACTCGGTCAGATGTACCTGCTCGGCTTCGGACACGGCGTGTCGATCGGTGCCGAGCCGGTCGGCTCGGGCACGTACCTCTGGACCGAGGTGGACGCCGCACCGGCCGGCGAGAGCGCCCGGGGCACCCGGCTGGCCCGGTTCCCGTTTGTCAACCGTGCCGTGCTGACGAACTCCTCACCGATGGAGAAGCACAGTCCGATCGCCGGGGCCACCAACACCACCGCCTCGGTCGACGCCGTGCACAACCGACTGATCATGCGTTACTCGCTCGGTGGACGGATGCGGATCTCCGCCTTCGACCTGACCGCGGTCAAGGCCGGTACGTACACCCCGTTGGCGACCGTCGACGAGCCGGCCGTGGTCGCCGCCGAACGACCGTTCCAGGGCTACACCAGCTTCGGCCGCTACCTCTATCTGCTGGAGGGCAGCGCGTACGGCACGTACGACTCGGTCGAGGCAGAGCATGGCAACATGCACATCACCACCGTCGACCTGAACACCGGCGCGGTGGTACAGCGGGCGTGGTCGCAGGCGGGCTACTCACTGTCGTTCCGGGAGCCGGAGGGGATGGCGGTGCAGCTCACCAACGCCGCCGACCCGGCCACCGCACGGCTCTGTTTCGGCTTCGCCTCCCGGGACGCGCCGAACCGACTGGCCAGCATCTACTACAAGGACCTGCTGGTCTGACGACGATCGGGAAGGAGACCCGGTGCGAAGCTGGCGGAACAGTACGGCGGTGATGCTGGTCGGTTGCCTGGTGGTCGGCATGGCGGTGGCGGGCGGCCCCGCCGTCGCGGCGCCGGCCAGCCACAGCGAGCGGCTGCTCTTCGACGGCGGCGGCGGCGAATCGCTCAACGGCATCACGTACCACTCGTTCCGGATTCCGTCCCTGGTGCGGACCAGGTCCGACACCCTGCTCGCGTTCGCCGAGGGCCGGGCCGCGGACAACCGGGACTGGGGCAACATCAACCTGGTCTACAAGCGTTCGACGGACAACGGCGCCACCTGGTCCGCCCTGCGTGAGGTGGTCGGCGCCGGGCAGGGGACCTGGGGAAACCCGACCGCGGTCGTCGACCGGGACACCGGCACCGTCTGGATGTTCATGTCCTGGAACCCGGCCGGTTACAGCCAGAACGGCGACGCCGGCACCACCCGGATCACCGCCTGGGAGCACCGCAAGGTGTACGTCTCCCGCAGCACCGACGACGGACTGAGCTGGACCGACCCGGTGGACATGAGCGCGTCGCTCAAGCCGAGAACGTTCGGCAACGGCACGACCTGGGCCTGGGACGCGATGGGTCCCGGAGTCGGCGTCCAGACCTCGACCGGCCGGCTGGTGATCCCGGCGCTGCACCGCAACATCTACAGCGACGACCACGGCACGACCTGGAAGGTGCAGCGACTGACCAGCGCCGGCGGCGGCTACCAGGAGGGTACGAGCGAGGGCACCGTACTGGAACTCCGGGACGGACGACTCATGCGCAACGACCGGGCCGTGGGCTCGGTCTGGGAGGCCGCGAAGCGCCGATGGGTGGCCCGTGGGACCGTCGAGGGCGGCTTCGACACCTTCGCCCCCGATCCGACCCTGCTGGACCCCCGCGCCCAGGGTTCCATCCTGCGGTACAACACCGACTCGCCGACCCGGATCGTCTTCCTGAACTCGGCCAGTACCGAGACCCGGACGAAGATGACCGTACGGATCAGTTACGACGAGGGGCGGAGCTGGCCGGTGTACCGCCGGTTGAGCGACGCGCCGCTGCCCGCCTGGTCCGGACTGGGCGGCGGCAACGTGGCCGAGGGAGGTTACTCGAGCCTGGCCAAGACGGCGGACTACCACGTCGGGGCGTTGGTCGAGGTCAACGAGAACACCAGTGCCAGCGACACCTCACGCCGTTCGATCGTGTTCCGCAAGTTCAACCTGCCGTGGATGCTCAACGGCACACCGGAGTGACCCCGGCCCCGGATGGCCGGTGACAGTCGAACCGCGCCCCCGACCCGCCGGGCTCCGGGCTCGGCGGGTCATTTCTGTCGGTGACGGTCGCCATACTGGCCGGCGACCACCTTCCGTGACGGAAAGGAAACCGATCATGACAGTCCTGCTCGCGATCGGCACCGGCAAGGGTCTCTTCCTCGCCACCAGCGAGGACGGCCGGGCCAGTTGGCAGGTGAGTGGCCCACACTTCCCGATGACCGGGGTCTACTCGGTCGCCATCGACACCCGCCGGTCCACTCCCCGGCTGCTCGCCGGAGTCACCAGTTCCCACTTCGGCCCGAGCGTCGCCACCAGTGACGACCTCGGCGCGACCTGGCAGGAGCCCGCCGAGGCACCGCTGGCGTTTCCCGCCGACGCCGGGGTCAGCCTGGAACGGGTGTGGCAGCTCGCCCCCGGCCCGGCCGACGAGCCGGACGTGGTCTACGCGGGCACCCAGCCGTCCGCGCTCTTCCGGTCGGTCGACCGCGGCGTCCACTACGAGCTGGTCCGCCCGCTGTGGGACCACCCGCACCGCAAACAGTGGGAGGCGGGCTTCGGCGGCCAGGCGATCCACACCGTGCTGCCGCATCCGACCGACCCGGCCCGGATCCTCGTCGCCATGTCGACGGGCGGGGTCTACGCGACGGACGACGCCGGTGCGACCTGGCACCCCCAGAACACCGGCATCCGGGCGTACTTCCTGCCCGACGAGTGGCCGGAGTTCGGCCAGTGCGTGCACAAGGTGGCCCGGGACGCCGCGAATCCCGAACAGCTGTACGCGCAGAACCACCACGGCGTCTACCGCTCCGGGGACGGGGGCGTCACCTGGGAGTCGATCGCCGACGGGCTGCCGAGCGACTTCGGCTTCCCGATGGTGGCCCATCCGCGCCGGGGCGGCACGATCTTCACCTTTCCCCTGACGGCGGACGGTGAGCGCTTCCCGGTCGGCCGGCGGTGCCGGGTCTTCCGCTCCACCGACGCCGGCCAGACCTGGGAGTCGGCCTCGCGGGGGCTGCCGACCGGGCCCTTCCACCCCGCCGTGCTCCGGGACGCGATGTGCGTGGACGACGGCACCCCGGCCGGGGTCTATTTCGGCACCCGCTCCGGAGAGGTCTACGCCAGCCCGGACGAGGGGGACTCCTGGTCGTTGGTCGCCGCCCACCTGCCCGACGTGCTCTGCGTCCGGGCCGCGCAGGTGTAGCGATGGTGACCGTACTCGTGCCGGCCGCGCTGCGTGGTGAGGTCGCCGGCGAGAGCCAGTTGACGATCACCGCCGCCGGCACGCTCCGCGCCGTCCTCGACGAGATGGCGGAGCACTGGCCGCGTCTGACCCGACGGCTCCGCGACGAGCAGGGCGCGCTGCGCCGGTACGTCAACGTGTACGTCGACGGTGAGGACTGCCGACACGTCGGTGGCCTCGACGCGCCGGTCGGCGAGAACGCCGAGGTCCAGGTGATCCCCTCGGTGGCCGGCGGCTGACCGGCCCCGGCGTTGTCCGTGACTCGGGGTGCGAACGGTCGTTGACCGGCCTAACGTGAAGGAGGTGGTCACCTACCCGGTGCCGGCCGGCCGGATTCCGTTTCCGTGCTCGGCACCGGGTGGCGGTGAGGTGGGCTGGCGGCCCGGTACGGCCGTCGGCCGACCGTGTTGGACCAGCCCTTCCAGGGATCGCCGCACACGTCGACCGGCGTCTCGTTGTGGAGGCTTTGCATGTCCGACTGGCGTTCGCGGGCCCTCCGTCCGGCGAAGCGCGCCCTGCGCCGCTCCCAGGACCGGTACCCGCAGTCGCCACCGGAACTCTCCATGGACCCCCGGGGAGCCGAGCAGGCCCCGCCGGCCGAGGAGAGCGTCGTCACCTCGGCGCTCTACCGGGACGGGCAGCGGATCGACGGGCCGGCCAGTCTGTCGGAGACCTGCCGCCGGCTGCGGGAACAGCCGGGCACGATGGCCTGGATCGGGCTGTACCGGCCGACCGAGCGCCAACTGCTCGCCGTCGCGGAGGAGTTCGGCCTGCACGAGCTCGCGGTCGAGGACGCCATCGTCGCGCACCAGCGCCCGAAGCTGGAGCGGTACGGCGACACCCTCTTCGTGGTGCTCCGGGCCGCCCGGTACCTCGACGAGGCCGAGGAGGTCGACTTCGGCGAGGTGCACGTCTTCGTCGGCGCCAACTTCGTGCTGACCGTGCGGCACGGGCAGGCTCCCGACCTGACCGCGGTCCGTCGCCGGATGGAGAACGACCCCGACCTGCTCCGACGTGGCCCGGAGGCGGTGCTGTACGCGATCCTGGACAGCGTCGTCGACGGCTACGCCCCGGTGGTCGGCGGGCTGCAGAACGACATCGACGAGATCGAGACGGAGGTGTTCGGCGGCGACCCCCGGGTGACCCGGCGGATCTACGAGCTGTCCCGGGAGGTCATCGAGTTCCAGCGGGCGACCCGTCCGCTGCTCGACATCCTGCGCGGGCTGGAGGCGGGGTTCGAGAAGTACGCGACCGACGAGGAGCTGCGTCGTTATCTCGCCGACGTGGCCGACCACGCCACCACCGCCTCGGAGCGGGTGTACGAGTTCCGGCAGATCCTGGCCGACATCCTGACCCTCAACGCCACGCTGGTGTCGCAGGCGCAGAACGAGGAGGTCAAGAACCTCACCCAGGCGAGCTACGCGCAGAACGAGGAGATCAAGCGGATCTCCTCGTGGGCGGCGATCCTGTTCGCCCCGACCCTGATCGGCACCGTGTACGGGATGAACTTCGACCACATCCCCGAACTGCACTGGGTCTTCGGCTACCCGTACGCGCTGTTCCTGATGCTGGTGGTCTGCACCACGCTCTATCTGATCTTCAAACGCCGCAACTGGCTCTGACCGTCAACCAAACCGCCGCCGCCCGGACCGCCGCCGCCCGTGCCGGCCTCACAGCCAGTTGTTCCGGCGGAAACCGCGGTACATCAGCACCGTGCCGACCGCCATCACCAGCAGCACCGCGAAGAAGCCGTACGGCAGCTCCGAGCCGGGGATGACCTCGAAGTTCATCCCGTAGAGGCCGGCGATGAAGGTCTGCACCGCGAAGATCGCCGCCCACGCCGCGATCTTGCGCATGTCGTTGTTCTGCTCCACGCTGACCTGGGCGAGCCGGGCCTGCAGGATCGAGTTGAGCAGGTCGTCGTAGGCGGCCACCCGTTCCACCGTACGCAGCAGCGCGCCGTTGACGTCCCGGAAGTACCGGATCACCGGTCGGGGCAGCACCCGGTCGTCGAGCAGCGCGGCGAGCGGGCGCTGCAACGGGGCGACGGCCCGCTTGAACTCCATCAGCTCCCGCTTGAGCTGGTAGATGTGCGCACTCTGGTCCTGGCGCCGCCCGGCGAAGACCTGCTCCTCGACCGCGTCGATGTCGGCCTCCACGGCGGCGGCGACCTCGACGTACGAGCTGGTGAGCCGGTCGCAGACCGCGTAGCCGACGGCCCACGGGCCGAGCGCGAGCAGCGCCGGTCGGGACTCCAGGTCGGCCCGGACCGGCCGCAACGCGCCCGGTGCGCCGTGCCGGACGGTGATCACGAACGCCGGCCCGACAAAAACGGTGACCACCCCGGTCTCCACCACCTCGGAGGTCTCGGTCAGCTCCGAGTGCTCCACGTACCGGGTGGTCCGCAGCACCAGCACGGTCACCTGGTCGTACCGTTCCACCGCCGGCCGGTGGTCGCGGTTGACCGCGTGCCGGGCGACCAGGTCGTCCAGGCCGAAGGCGCGGGCGATCGGGGCGAAGTCCGCCTCGGTGGGCTCGTGCAGCCCGAGCCAGACGAAGCCCCGGCCGCGCCGGGCCGCAGCCAGCGCCGCCCGGTAGTCGGGTCGTCCCGGCAGCCGACGACCCTCCAGGTACGTCGCGCAGTCGACGATCCGGTCGGCCTCCGGCCCACCCGCCGCGGACGGGTCCGCCGGGGTGTCGTCGACCTGGAACATCCGGGTGAGCACCCGGCGTACCGGCTCGGACCAGCGGATCCGTCCACCGCCCGCACGTCCGTTCCGTTCGTAGCCGGCCATCCCCGCCCGTCCCTTCCTCGCCCGGTTCCGGCCTGCATCGAACCACCCGTCGGCCAGCCGGCGCCGGTCCGGGTCCGCCGACCCGCAACCACCCCTCGGTGAACCCGGCCGGTGGCCCGGACGGGTCCACCGAGGTAGTCTCGATCACCAGGCGGTACCGGAACGTGTCCGCCCCGGACGAGCGCGCAGCCGTACCCGGCCCAGCAAAGACGGCGCGCAGAAACCCATGACTGCTGTCGATCTGATCGAGATCATCGGTTCCCTGCTGATCCTGTCGGCCTTCGCCGCCGCCCAGACCTCCCGGCTCTCCCCGGATTCCCTCGGCTATCTGACGCTCAACCTCGTCGGCTCGGCGGTGCTCGCCGTGATCGCGCTGGCGGACCGGTCGTGGGGCTTCCTCCTCCTGGAGGGGAGTTGGGCCCTCATCTCCGCCGCCGGCCTGGTCCGGGTGCTGTACCGCAGAGCCCGGTCCGTCCGTTCGGACTCCACCCCGCCGGGTACGCCACAGGCACGGTGACCCGACCGGGACCGGTGTTGGTCCGCCGGCGCCCACCGGGGTCGTCCCGGTGGGCGCCGACCCCGTGGCACCGGGATCAGCGGAGACCGGGGTCGGCGGGGATTGGCGCCGCACCGGTACGCGCCCAGAGGGTGCTCATCTCCGTCATCGCCTGTTCCATGATCTGGACCATCGCGGTCCTGGCACGTTCGCCGTCCCGCCGCTGGACCGCCTGGGCCACCTCGGCGTGCAGCTGCAGCGCCTCCTCGTGGGGGAAGTGCGGCATCAGGTCGTAGTGGTAGCGGCCGGCGAGAACCTCGGCGACCAGTTCGTGCAGCTTGACGAACATCTCGTTGTCCGAGCCGACCAGGACCAGGCGATGGAACTCGATGTCGAGGCGGAGGAACTCGGCCTCGTTGCCGGCGGTGCCCGCCGCCCACAACTTCGCGGCGAGTCCGACCAGGTCACTGGCCTGGTCCGGGGTGGCCCGAGCGGCGGCCAGCGAGGCGGCCTGGGGCTCGACGGCGGCCCGGAGCTCGGTGATGGAGCGCAGTTGGGCGAGCCGCCCGGCGGAGGCGAGCCGCCAACGGATCACCTGCGGGTCGAAGACGTTCCAGTCGCTGGCGGCGCGGATCAGGGTGCCGACCCGGCGGCGGGACTCGACGAGGCCCATCGAGGCGAGCACCCGCAGAACCTCCCGGACGACCGAGCGGGAGACCGCGTACTGCTCGACGAGGTCGTCGATGTAGAGCACGGACCCCGGCGCGAGCCGACCACCGCAGACAGCCGTACCGAGCTGGTCGAGCAGGCGGGCGTGCAGCCCTGACTCGACGAGTCCGGCGAGCCGGGGAGGTGCGGCGTCCAGACGGACGGAGGTGTCCTCAGAAGACGGCGGGACCATCAACAAAGCTTATCAGTGCTGGCTCTGCTATTGCATACGTATGGTTTATGGACTTAGCATCCGGCACTAAGCGGATGTAGGGCATCCGCGGCGGCGGCCCAACGGCGGGTCGTTCGCGAGTGAAGGGAAGATGGACGTGTTGCGTCGATCGATATTCGGAACCTCACTGGCCGTGGTGGCTGCCCTCGGCCTGTCCGCCTGCGGCGGCGGAGACGACGGCGGAGACTCGAACACCCTGCGGGTCACCCTCGTCAACCACGTCTGGACCGAGAACATCAAGCAGGCGCTGCCGGAGTTCGAGCAGCGGACCGGACTCAAGGTCGAGGTCACCCAACTGGGCGAGGACCAGCTCTCCGACCAGTACAACGTCAAGCTCAACGCCGGCTCGAGCGACATCGACGTGATGATGTACCGCCCGCTGCAGGAGGGGAAGCTCTTCGCCAAGAACCGCTACCTGGCCGACCTGACCGACAAGGCCAAAGGCAGCGCGGACTTCGCCCTCGACGACTTCCAGAGCGGCCCGCTGCAGGCCACCACCTACGAGAACAAGGTGGTCGGTATCCCGATCATCACCGAGCAGGAGGTCCTCTACTACCGCAAGGACCTGCTGCAGAAGGCCGGCTACAGCGCACCGCCGAAGACCCTCGACGAGCTGAAGGCGGCGGCGGCCAAGATCGAGGCGGAGAACCCGGGCACCGCCGGCTTCGTGGCCCGGACCGGCAAGGCCGCCGCCGTCACCCAGTTCTCCAGCTTCCTGTTCAGCTTCGGCGGCGACTTCGTCGACGCCAGCGGCAAGGCCTCGGTCAACACCGAGCAGGCCAAGCAGGCGTACGCCTTCTACGGCGGGCTGCTGCGCGAGCACGGCCCGGCGAACATCAGCACCGACATGAGCTGGTCCGAGGCGATGGCCATCTTCACCCAGGGCAAGGCAGCCTTCTACACCGAGGCGAACTCGCTCTACAAGAACGCCACCGACCCGGCCAAGTCGAAGGTCTCCGACACCGTCGGTTTCGCCCCCTTCCCGGCCGGACCGGCCGGCTCGAAGCCGTACAACATCCCGTCCTGGGCGCTCGGCGTGAACGACGCGTCGGAGAACCAGGCGAACTCCTGGAAGTTCATCGAGTGGGCGGCCGGCAAGGAGCAGGCACTGGCCCAGCAGAAGGCGGGCGTGCCGGGGGCGCGTGGCTCGGTCTGGGCGAACCCGGAGGGCATCGCGACGTACCCGAAGGACCTGGCGGACGCGATCGCGGTCAGCACCGCCAACGGCGTCGGGCACGACCGCCCGCTGGTGGTCAAGGTGGCCGAGTCCCGCGAGCTGGTCGGCCAGCCGATCGTGGACGCCATCACCGGCAAGGACGTCGCCGCCTCGGCGGAGGCCGCCAACCAGGCGTTCCAGAAGCTGCTGGACGACGAGAAGTAGGCCGCCGGCCGGGGTGACGCGGTGTGCGCGGCACCCCCGCGCCGCCAAACCGGTGCCCCCACGCGCCCACCGTCCCGCACGCCGCACGCGGCCCACCGCCCCCACTCCTGGCCCCGAATCCGGAGTTCCCATGGCAGTCAACCCCTCCGCCCCGACCCTCGACGACACGCCCGGCTGGGCCCGCTGGGCGAACAACCACCGCAAGTGGCTCTTCGCCGCGCCGGCCATGGCGTTCGTCGGGGCGCTGATCATCTTTCCGCTGGCCTGGACCCTCTATCTCAGCCTGACCGACGCCGAGGGCTCGGTCCGGGCCGAGTCCGAGTTTGTCGGCTTCCAGAACTACCTGGAGGTGCTGACCGACACCGACCGGTTCTGGCCGGCGGTCGCCCGGACCATCGGCTTCACCGGCGTCGCACTGTTCTTCGAGGTGGTCATCGGCATGGCCGTCGCCCTGCTGCTGTGGCGCCCGTTCAGGGGCGAGCGGTGGGTACGGGTGGCGATCCTGATGCCGCTGGTCGCCACCCCGGTCGCGGTCGGCATGATGTGGCGGCTCATCTTCGACCCGAACATCGGGATGGCCAACCAGCTGCTCGGCTGGATCGGCATCGGCCCGCAGCCCTGGCTGGCCGGCCAGCACAGCGCGCTGCCGACGACCATCTTCATCGACGTCTGGCAGTGGACCCCGATGGTGGTCCTGATCCTGCTCGCCGGGCTCACCTCGCTGTCGAACGAGCCGGACGAGGCGGCCCGGGTCGACGGCGCCAACGCCTGGCAGCGGTTCCGGCACGTCACCCTGCCACTGCTGATGCCGACCGTGGTGGTGGCGATCCTGCTGCGCGGCATCGACGCGCTGAAGACCTTCGACATCCTCTACGCCACCAAGGGTCGTGGCGGTGGGTCGTTCCACGAGGTCGAGACCCTGAACGTGTACGCCTACGGGCTGAGCTTCGACTACAACGAGTACGGCATCTCCTCCACCGTTCTGATCATCTTCTTCCTGATCATCATCGGCTCGATGTGGCTGCTGACCTCCCGTACCAAGAAGAAGGGTGAGCGGTGATGGGTCGCGCGTACAAGATCTTCCGGGCGGTCGCGCTCGCGGTCGTGGTGGTCGCGTTGCTGGCCCCGCTGCTCTGGATGGTCGGCGCCTCGTTCAAGACCAACGTCGACATCTACGACTCCGGCAAGGCCCTGGTCTTCTCCCCCACCTTCGACAACTACACGAAGGTGCTGCAGCAGGCGAACTACCTCCAGTTCATCGGCAACAGCCTCTGGGTGGCGTTCGCCGCCACCGCGCTGTCGCTGCTGCTCGGCGTGCCGGCGGCGTACTCGATGAGCCGGTTCACCATGCGCCGGTCGGCGCTGGTGGTGCTGATGGCCCGGGTCATCCCCGGCGTCAGCCTGCTGGTGCCCTGGTACTACGTCTTCAGCAACCTGCGGCTGGTCGGCGGCTTCACCGTCCTGATCCTCAGCCACATGTTCGTGTCGCTGCCCTTGATCGTCTACATCATGATGGGCTTCTTCGACGGCCTGCCGACGGAACTTGAGGAGTCGGCACAGGTCGACGGCCTGACCCCGATCGGGGCGTTCCGCCGGATCACCCTGCCGCTCTCCGCGCCCGGCATCGCCACCGCCGGCATCCTCTCCTTCATCTTCTCCTGGAACAACTTCATGTTCGCCCTGGTGCTCTCCGGCGCCGACACCAAGACCCTGCCGGTGGCGATCTTCGACTTCGTCGGTTACGCCAGCATCGACTGGGGCGGCCTGATGGCCGCGTCCACCGTGGTCACCCTGCCGATCATGCTGATCGCGCTGTTCGTGCAGAAGTACGTCGTCTCCGGCCTGACCGCCGGTGCTACCAAGGGCTGAGGTCGAAACAGAGCATGACAAAGATCGTCCGGGTCGAGACCTTCCTCGTCCCACCACGGTGGCTGTTCGTCCGGGTCGAGACCGACAGCGGGCTCGTCGGCTGGGGCGAGGCGACCTGCGAGGGCCGCTCCGAAACCGTCCGCACCGCCGTCGAACAGCTCAGCGAACTGCTGGTCGGCCGGGACGCGCTGCGCATCGAGGACCACTGGCAGGTGCTCACCAAGGGGTCGTTCTACCGGGGTGGGCCGATCCTGGCCAGCGCCGTCTCCGGGCTCGACCAGGCACTCTGGGACATCGCCGGCCGGCACCTCGGCGCCCCGGTGCACCAACTGCTCGGCGGCCCGGTCCGGGACCGGATCCGGATCTACGGCTGGGTCGGCGGCGACGAACCGGCCGAGGTCGCCGACCACGTCGCCGAACAGGTCGCGGCCGGACTCACCGCGGTCAAGATGAACGCCTCCGGCCGGATGAACCCGATCGCCTCGGTCGCCGAACTCGACGGTGTCGTGCGGCGGGTCGCCGCCGCCCGTGAGGTGCTCGGCGAACACCGCGACGTCGCGGTCGACTTCCACGGCCGGTTCACCCTGGCCAACGCGCGCCGGGTCGCACCGCTGCTGGAGCCGTACCGGCCGCTCTTCCTGGAGGAGCCGGTGGTGCCGGAGAACTCGCACCTGATCGGCGAGTTCGTCCGAAGCACCAGCACCCCGGTGGCCACCGGGGAACGGCTCTACAGCCGGCAGGAGTTCCTACCGGTGCTGCAGGCCGGGATCGCGGTCGCCCAGCCCGACCTGTCGCACGCCGGCGGGATCACCGAGGTCCGCAAGATCGCCGCGCTGGCCGAGACGTACGACGTACAGCTGGCACCGCACTGTCCGTTGGGGCCGATCGCGCTCGCCGCCTGCCTGCAGGTCGCGTTCGCCACCCCCAACCACCTGATCCAGGAGCAGAGCATCGGCATCCACTACAACCGGGGTGCCGAGGTGCTCGACTACGTGCTGGACACCACCCCGCTGGCCTTCGTCGACGGGCACATCCTGCGACTCACCGGCCCCGGCCTCGGCATCGAGGTCGACGAGAACGCCGTACGGCTGGCGGACAAGCGCGGACACAGCTGGCGGGGCCCGGTCTGGCGACACCCCGACGGCTCGTTCGCGGAGTGGTGAACCGCACCCCGCACCGAGCGGCCAACCCACCGACCGGCCACCCGGTGCCGGCGCGGACCGGCCGACCTCCGACAATTCTCTGACCGACCCACCGAGAAAGGCACGCCGTGAAGATCGTCGCCGCGGACGTCATCGTGACCAGTCCGGACCGCAACTTCGTCACCCTCAAGATCACCACCGACGAGGGGATCACCGGCCTGGGCGACGGCACCCTGAACGGGCGCGAACTCTCCGTCGCCTCGTACCTCACCGACCATGTCGTACCGCTGCTGATCGGCCGGGACCCGCACCGGATCGAGGACACCTGGCAGTTCCTCTACCGGTCCGCGTACTGGCGGCGCGGCCCGGTCACCATGGCGGCGATCGCGGCGGTGGACGTCGCGCTCTGGGACATCCTGGCGAAGGCCGCCGGCATGCCGCTGTACCAACTGCTCGGCGGGGCATCCCGGACCGGCATCATGGCGTACGGCCACGCCTCCGGCCGGGACCTGCCGGAACTGTTCGACTCGATCCGGCACCACCTGGAACTCGGCTTCCGGTCGATCCGGGTGCAGACCTCGGTGCCCGGGATCAACGCCGTCTACGGGGTCGCCACCCAGCCCAGCATCGACGGCAAGCGGTACGACTACGAGCCGGCGCAACGCATCCCGCTGCCCGCCGAGGAGGACTGGGACAGCCGCGCCTACCTGCGGCACCTGCCCGGGGTCTTCGAGGCGGTCCGCAACGAGTTCGGTCCCGAACTGCCGCTGCTGCACGACGCGCACCACCGGCTGACCCCGATCCAGGCCGCCAAGCTCGGCAAGGCGCTGGAGCCGTACGACCTGTTCTGGCTCGAGGACTGCACCCCGGCGGAGAACCAGGAGGCGCTGCGGCTGGTCCGGCAGCACACCACCACCCCGCTGGCCATCGGCGAGGTCTTCAACACGGTCTGGGACTACCAGACGCTGATCCGGGACCAGTTGATCGACTACGTCCGTTCGGCGGTCACCCACACCGGCGGCATCACCGCCATGCGCAAGCTCCTCGACTACGCCGCGCAGTACCAGATCAAGTCCGGCATCCACGGCCCGACCGACATCTCCCCGGTCGGGATGGCCGCCGCACTCCACCTCGACCTGGCGATCCACAACTTCGGGATCCAGGAGTACATGCAGCACGGGCCGCTGACCGACGAGGTGTTCCGGCAGTCGTTCACCTTCACCGACGGCTACCTGCACCCGGGCGAACAGCCCGGACTCGGCGTCGAACTCGACGAGGAGGCCGCCGCCCGGTTCCCGTACGTGCCGGCGTACCTGCCGTTCAACCGCCTCAAGGACGGGACCGTCCATGACTGGTGACGGCCGGTCCGTCCCAGGTCTGGTCCGCCCGACCCGGCACATCGTCGTGATGGGGGTGTCCGGGTCGGGCAAGACCACCGTGGCCAGGGGAATCGCCGCCGCCACCGGACTCGCCTTCGTCGAGGCCGACGACTTCCACCCACCGGCGAACGTGGCGCTGATGCGGGCCGGCGTACCGCTCGGCGACGAACACCGCTGGCCCTGGCTGCGCCAACTGGCCACCTGGATGGCGGCCCGGGCCGCCGAGGGAACCTCGACGGTGCTCGCCTGCTCCGCGCTGCGACGCTCCTACCGGGACGTGCTCCGCCAGGGCCCGCCGAGCCTCGACTTCGTCCTGCTCGACGGATCCGCCGAGGTGATCCGGGCCCGGATGGCCCGACGCACCGGCCACTACATGCCGGCGAGCCTGCTCGACTCCCAGCTCGCCACCCTGGAGCGACCCGAGCCCGACGAACGGATCGTCACCCTCGACGTCTCGCTGACGCCCGAGGAACTGGTCACGGCCGCGATCGACAGCCTCCGGCTGTGAGCAGGGACCCCTTCCTGTCGCCGGGCGGCAGCCGCTGCTCAGCAAGGGGTCCTTCCTGACACCACGGGGGTCAGCTGAACCGGGAACTCGGCACCGGTCCGGAGGACCGGACCCGGTCACGGGGGCCGGTCAGCCACCCGTCGACGACGGTCGCCCCGAAGCGGGCAAGTGTCTCGTCCGGGTCCGGCGGCGTCTCACCGTCACCAGCGTCCGGCTCGCCCTGGGCGCGGACAACCTCGCTGGCGAGTTCCTCGACCGACCGGTCGTCGGCCGGTTCCTGGCCCACCGAGCCGTCCGGTCGCTGCCGCAGCCGCTCGCCCCACGGCGCCACGAGAAACTGTGCCAGCAGAGTGCTGACGTCGGCGGAGACCGGTGGCGGGCTGGTCCAGCAGGTGCCGTGTTCGAACAGGATCTCCCCCGCAGCGCGCTCCCGGAGTGCGCCCAGCACGTCGCGGTCCTCGACCTCGGTGAGGTCGTACGCCACCACCAGGGTGTTCCGGCGCTCGGCGCCGAACGGAACGGCCGGCAGTCCGAGCAGTTCCGCCGCGGCCAGCCCCAGGATCCGGCTGGACCGGTCCGGCAGCAGTGCCAACGACTCCGGCCGCCGGCCCGTCGCCGTCAGGACCAGCCGCAGCCGGTCCAGGCCGAGCCGGCAGAGGTCGAAACTGTCCTGCTGGTACGCGTACCGCCCGGTCATTCCCGCGTCGAAGCCGTACGGCGACAGGGTGCCCAGCACACCGCCGGTGAGGACGAAGTGCCAGCCCCGCAGGTCCCGCCGGTCGAGGGCGCCTTCCCCGACGAGCAGGGCGGCCCGGGCCACCATCCGGGTCACCCGTTCGTGGGCCGGCCGCCAGTCTCCGTCCTCCGGGGCGGGCAGCCGGTCGAGATGCCGTCCCGCCCGCTCCAGGTCGCCGGCCATCAGCGCGTTGTAGACCAGCAGGTAACGGTGCGGCCAGGCGGGCAGGCTGTCCCCGCGTCGTTCGAGCGCGGCCACCGCCTCGGCGTGCCGCTGCTCCTCCTCCAACGCCACGGCCAGTTCGGCGAGTACGCCGTCGGCGTCGGGTGCCCGGCGTAGCGCCTCGGTCAGCGCCGGTACCGCCAGGAACGCCAGGTCGTGTTCGACGCAGGCGTACCCGAAGTCGTACAGCGTCCGGGTCCGGTCCGGGTCGGCGGCCAGCCGGGCCGAGGCCCCGGCCAGGTCGTCCAGGCCGACCAGCCGGGCGAGCCGTTCGACCACCGGAGCCAGATCGCCGAGGGGCACCGGGTCCGCCATCGCGCGCAGCCGCCGTGCCGCCGCCGCCGGATCACCGGCCTCGATCAGCTCACGGGCCTCGGCCAGGGCATCGTTCATCGGGTTACCTCCAGGCTGCGGGTGGTGGGGCGCGCGACAGGGACGGAGTCGGGACCGCTGGCGGCCATGCGACGGTTGCCGCACTGCGGTCGTCGGGCGACGGACCGCCGGCCGGGCCGGGCCGGCCGGTTCACGCCCGACAACCGGCGCGCAGCAGGCGACCGGACCGGTCGGTCGTCGCCACCGGAGGGCCTGGCCAGGATGGTCGAACCTTCGGAACCCGACCGGCGAACCGGCGGGCTGCGCCGACGAGGTCGGTGAGCGGTGGGTTGGACCGGCGGCGGTGGGCGGCGGGCACAGGAACGCCGACGCGGACGTCAGGCCGGGCAAGGAGCCGAGGTCGGCCGACCGGTCGGTCGGCGGCACGGCCCTCACCGTTGCGGGCGGAAGTCGCCCTTCCTCGTGAACATGGCGAAGATCATGGCGCGGGCACGACAGGCCGCGCAAGCCGATAAACGGTGGGCGACAGACGCCGTTCGCCGTCGGCGGGACAAGACGCCCGGGTCAGGAACGGAGCTGGTTGATCTTGTCGCGGGCGACGGTGGCCAGGGTGGCCACCTTGTGCGGCTGCCCACGCAGGAACGACTCGGTGAACGCCTTGGCCTGCTCGTAGCGGATCTTGCCGGGCATCGGCGGCTCGTTCGGGTTGACCACGCAGTCGACCAGCGCCGGACCCGGATGGGCCAACGCCGCCCGGATCGCCTCCGACACCTGTCCCGGGTCGGTGACCCGGACGCCGTACCCACCGCAGCCGGTCGCCCAGCTGGCGAAGTCCGCCTCCGGCTGCCGATGCCGGACGGCGTACTCGGGGTAGCCGAGGATGATCTGCTCCCAGAGGATCTGCCCGTACGCGTTGTTGTTGTTCACCACCACCTTGACCGGCAACTCGTGCCGGACGGCGGTGAGGAACTCGGCCATCAGCATCGCGAAGCCGCCGTCACCGACGTAGGCGATCACCTGCCGGCCCGGGAAGGCGTGCTGCAGCGCGATCGCGTACGGCAGTCCGCACGCCATCGAGGCCAGGTTGCCGGAGAGGTAGTACTCACGCCGGCCCCGGATCGTCCAGTACCGCGCCGACCAGGTGGTGACGGTGCCCGAGTCGCAGGTGAGGATGGCGTCGTCGGCGGCGAGTTCGTCGAGGCAGCCGATCAGGTACTGCGGCGCGATCGGGCTCCGGCCGGCGTCCCGCAGCGCCCGTAGGTCGGCCCGCCACTCGTCGCGGCCCTGCTGGTGTCGGATCAGGAAGGAGCGGTCCGCCTGCCGGGTCAGCAGCGGCCGTAGCTCCCGCAGCGCCAGCCGGGCGTCCGCGGCGAGCGCGACCTCCACCGGCAGCCGCAGCCCGATCCGGCTGGGATCGTGGTCGACCTGCACCACCCGGGCCTGGTCCGGCGCGGGCAGGTACTTCCCGTACGGAAAGGCGGTGCCGACCATCAGCAGGGTGTCGCACTCCTCCATCACCTGCTCGCTCGGCTTCGTGCCGAGCAGCCCGAGGCCGCCGGTGGTGAGCGGGTGGTCGTCGGGGACGACCTGTTTGCCGGGCAGGGTCTTGACGATCGGCGCGCCGAGCGTGTCGGCGACCGCCAGCACCTCGTCGCGGGCGTCCCGCGCCCCGATCCCGACCAGCATGGCGACCCGGTGCCCGGCGTTGAGCACCTCGGCGGCCCGGGCCAGTTCCTCCTCCGTCGCCGGCAGCACCGGCGCGGAGACACTCGGGCTGCTCGCCGACGGTGTTCCGGGGCTGACGTGCCGGTACGGGTCGGCGGAGGCGGCGGCGACCTGGATGTCGGCGGGGAGACTCAGGTGTGCCACGGTCCGGTTGGCCAGCGCGTTCCGGATCGCGATGTCGACCACCCCGGGCAGCTGCTGCGGATTCGTCACCGTCAGGTGGTACGCGGCGACCTCCCGGTAGAGCGGTCCGGTCGGTACCTCCTGCTGGTAGTACGAGCCGAGTACGGAGGTCTCCGGTTCTCCGGTGATCGCCAGCACCGGGGCATGGTCGAGTTTGGCGTCGTACAGGCCGTTGAGCAGGTGGATCGCGCCGGGACCGGAGGTGGCGACACAGACGCCGAGCCGGCCGGTGCCCTTGGCGTACCCGGCGGCCATGAAGGCCGCCGCCTCCTCGTGTTGCACCAGGACGAACCGCAGCCGCTCGCGCTGCCGCCGGAAGCCTTCCATCAACCCGTTGATGCCGTCGCCCGGCAGGCCGAAGACGGTGTCGACACCCCAGTCGACCAGACGCCGGGCCAGCGTCTCTCCGACGATCTCCCGCATGAGCGGCCCTCCCCCGGTCCGTCAACGGTCGGAGTGCGCGGCAACCGGCCCGCCGACGACAACAGCACCGACGATAACCGGTTTCAGCACCATAACCGGCGATAAACGGCCATATCAGATCGCGGGCGGGACCGGAGGTGCGGCCGGGTCCTGACCCCTCGGCGTCGCGGGGCGGTGGCCGGCAACGAAAGGCGCTACGCTCCGCCCGTGAGCAGCTAATGATCTTGGGAGGAACCGTGTTCGGCATCGTCCGGCCCTGTAAGCACCGGATGTGCGGCAAGCTGCACGCCGCCTGGCTCGGTCACCTGTGTGGGCTCTGTCTGACCCTGCGCGACGAGCACGGACACCGGGCCCGGCTCACCACGAACTACGACGGACTGCTGGTCAGCGTACTCCTGGAGGCCCAGCACACGACGCCGGTCGGCTACCGGCGGGCGGCGCCGTGCGCGCTGCGTGGCTTCCGGTCCGCCGACGTGCTTCCGTCGACCGATCCCGGCGCCCGGCTGGCCGCCGCGGTCTCCCTGGTGCTCGCCGCCGGCAAGACCCGTGACCACGTCGGTGACCGGGACGGCGCGCTCCGGGTCCCCGCGTTCGCGGCGGTGGCCGACCGGCTCGCCGACGGCTGGGCGGGAGCCGGCGCGCGGACCGCCGGGAAGGTCGGCTTCGACACCGGCGTCCTCGTCGAGGCGGTGGCCCGACAGGCGACCCTGGAGCGCGAACTGCGACCCGGCGTACCGGTGCTGACCGCCACCGAGCCGGCCGAGACCGCTGTCGCCGCCGCCTTCGCGCACACCGCGGTGCTGGCCGGCCTGCCCGGCAACGCCGACCCGCTGGCCGAGGCCGGACGTTACTTCGGCCGGATCGCGCACCTGCTGGACGCGGTCGAGGACCACGCCGACGACGTGGCCAGGGACGCCTTCAACCCGCTCCGGGCGACCGGGACCGACCTGGCGGAGGCCCGCCGGCTCTGCGAGGACGCGCACCATGGTCTGCGACTCGCCCTGGCCGACGCAGTGCTGCCGAACCGGACGCTGGTCCAGGCCCTGCTGGTCCGGGAGGTGGGACATGCCATCGAGCGGACCTTCGCCCTCGCGGCCGACCCTCGTCCGACGGCGCCCACCGCCGGCCCGGACGCGCCGGTGGTCCGTCCCGCCGGGCCGGACCAGCCCAGCCACCACCCGGCCGACCATCCGACCGGTCATCCGGCCGACCATCCGACCGGTCATCCGGCCGAGCCGGCGCCGGGTCGGCGTCCGGAGGGCTGCTCGGCACCGCTGGTCACCGGTGGTGCCTGCGCCCTGGTGACCTGCACCTGTGGACTGTGGCAGCCCTCCTGGAGCAAGCACCACAACAGCGGCTGCAGTGACCGGTGCTGGTGCGGGCGGTGCGACGGCTGCAACTGTAACTGCGACTGTGACTGCTGCGGTTGTGACTGCTGAGCAGCCGACCGGGCAGCGTCGTGTCCGGCAAAGGTGTGTCGGGCAGCGCCTGGCCGGGCAACGCCGTGCCGGGGACCCGGACCACGGCGGGTGACGGAGACGGAGGCCGATTCAGGCCCCCGGGCCTGACTGTTTCCGACCATCCTGATCTTTGTTCACCCGGTATTCAGCCGGCGCCTCGAGACTCCCCGCTGGTCACAGCCACGGCTGTCTCGAGGAGAGGCTCCACATGCGAGAAGATTCCGAGCGTTCGCAGGTTTCGCGGCGCCAGCTCGTCAAGTACGCGGGAGTGGGCGCGACGCTCGCCGCCGCCAGCCCGCTCGTCGGTGGCGGTGCGGCCCGGGCACACGGCAAGGACGAGCACCCCGAAGCGTCCCACGCCACCCCGCGCAACCGTGCCTGGCGGGCCGGCGACCACCACATCCACTCCGAGTACAGCGGCGACTACGACACGTCGACCAACCCGCCGAAATTCGTCAAGGGCGCCGACGCGGTCTACCCGATCGTGACAAACGCGATCATGGCCAAGAACTTCGGCCTGACCTGGGCCATGTGCACCGACCACGGCGGCCCGAACCACTCGAAGGTCAACCTGGAGCAGGCGTACCCGGACCTGCTGCTCTCCCGCCGCCTCGTCCCCGAGGTGCTGCAGTTCTGGGGCATGGAGTTCGACGCGCCCGCGATGGACCACCACACGCTGATGATCCCGCGGCACGACGACGAGGCGAAGATGCTCTACGACCTGGAGAGCAAGTTCGCCAAGAACGAGCCGTACCCCGCCGACAAGGGCCGCGACACCGAGGCCAAGATGGTCGAGTTCCTGTCGTACGCCAAGCACATGCCGCACAAGCCGCTGGTGATCGCCCACCACGCGGCGCGGTCCGCCCCGGGCTGGGGCGTCTGGGGGCAGGACACCCCACACGAGTTCCGTAACAACCAGGACACCGCCCCGGACATCTACGTCGGTTTCGAGGGTGCGCCCGGCCACCAGGCGGGCCCGCTCAACGGCGGCGCGCGGGGCGGCTACGGCAACTACCCGACGCACGGCGGCTTCGACCAGATGACCGCCCGGGTCGGCGGGCTCTGGGACTCGCTGCTGGGTGAGGGCCGGCGCTGGTGGATCACCGCGACGTCCGACTCGCACGTGCACTGGACCCGGGGCGGCTCCGACTTCTGGCCGGGTGAGTACAGCAAGACCTACGTCCACGCGCGCCAGGACTATGGCGACATCATGGACGCGCTGCGTACCGGCCGGATCTTCGTCACCACCGGTGACCTGATCACCGGTCTCGACGTCACCGCCCGGGGTCAGGGCCGGGAGGCGTCGGTGGGCGAGAGCATCACCCTGAGCCGGCGCAACCGGACCGACGTCGAGATCGAGATCCGGTTCCGGCCGCTGCAGGGCACCAACCACAACGGCGACCGGCCGCAGGTCCGGCGGGTCGACCTGATCGTCGGGCAGGTCACCGGGCCGGTCACCAACCGCGACGCCGACACCAACCCGACCACCAAGGTCGTCGGCCGGTTCGGCCCGCGCGACTGGCGCCGGCAGGGCGACGAGTACGTCATCCGGCACACCCTGCGCAACGTCGAGACCGACCTCTACGCCCGGGTACGGGGCACCAGCACCGACGAGGCCGAGCCGCTCGCCGACGGGCTGGAGAGCCCGTGGAGTGACCTCTGGTTCTACTCCAACCCGGTCTTCGTGACCGTCCGCTAGGCAGGGACGGGCCCCTTCCTGTCCAGGAAGGGGCCCGTCCGAACGCCCGGAGGCGGGGCGGGGTCAGCTGACGGTGATCGTGCCGTTGCCGGCGCGTACGCAGGCGACCGTACGGTTCGGAGTGGCCGCCGCCCCGGTCAGGCACTGCCCGAGCACCGCGTGCCCGGCCGCGTTCGGGTGCCACGACTCCTGGCAGGTCTGGAAGTACGTGACACAGGCGTTGGCGATCCGCTGGATGGCGATCTTGTCGTAGCCGGAGAGACTGGTGACCGGCACGCCCGTGGGCCCGTCCTGCAACCGGATCGGGGTGGCGAGGGCACCGGTCGGGCTGCTCGACGTCTCGCAGAGCCGGGCACCGTCGAAGGCCCGCTGCACGTTCAGGTAGACCAGGTCGGCGGCGGGAAACTCGGCACGCATGGTGGCGTGCGTCGACTGTACGAGGGTGCCGAGGCCGGTGGAGAAGAGGTGGCCGGCGGCGAGACTGGCCCGGTGCACCGGACAGCCGGCCGCGTAGCGCTCGGCGCCGAGGGCCCGGAACTTGTCCCGGCTGTCGTCCCGGTTGTCCTCCTCGTGGTAACGCGACTCGAGGTCGAGCGGCAGCGGGTTGGTGTAGTCCTGGAAGACGATCCGGTGCTGGCCGTCGGTGTCGACCTGGGCGAGTGTGTCGAGCAGTTGCCGGACCGCCGAGGCCGTCTCGGCGGTGGCCGCCGAGAACTCCGCCGGGGTGGCCAGGTCGCCGGCCGCGCAGGGTGCCTGCTCGACCGGTCCACCGAGGTAGGCCCAGAACTCCCACCATCCGGTCCAGGCGTCGGCGATGAACCGGTTCGCACAGTCGGAGGCGACGTCGCCGAAGGTGAACGAGCTGTTGTTGGAACCGAGACCGAGCAGCACCAGGTCGATGTCGTGGGTCTGCGCCACCGCCCGGAGCTGGTCGAGTTGCGCGGCGACCGTACGCCCCTTGGCCCGGGTCGCCGAGGCGTTGCTGACGTCGTACGGCTGCCCGCCCGAGCAGGCGAGGTTGAACCGGGCCTGGATGCCGGGCAGGTTCGCCTGGTGCAGCGAGGCGTTCGCCGACCGGTGACAGAAGAAGGCGTTGCTGTTCGGCGCGGACCAGCCCGGGAAGCCCTGGGCGGTGCCGTTGACGTCAGTCACCGGCTGGTACGCCCCGGCGCCCTCGCCGCTGACAAAGCTGTCCCCGAGCGCGACCGCCGCGGTCGGCAGGTTCGCCGCCGCCGGACCTGGTGTCGCGACGACCGCGACGGTGCCGGCGGAGACGAGACTGAGCAGCAGCGCCGCGACGAAGGTGGGACGGCGGATTCCGACCACGATCGACCCCCAGAGGTTTGATCGAAATATCGAAGATTTTTCGCGTTGGGGGATCACATCATGCTCCGGTCACCGGGTCAATGCCGGGGATTGTGGGCACGAACTGCGAAGCATCGCTGCAGAGGCGGGTTCCGGAAGTCGCACCGGAGTCCCGCGGCCGGCCCGGTGACAATGCCGTCGCCGCCCGGCGCCGGGCCATCCGATTGCCGGCCGCCCGGCGCCCGCTGCGATACGACCCCCGAGGGCCGTGGTGCCGGCACCCGCCGTAGAGCCGGCAGGCGCCGTGGAACCTGGCCGCCGTAGAGCCGGCCGGCCCGGGCCGCGCCGGCCGGGGATCGGCGACCGCTCCGAGCTGGCCAGTTTCCCGCCCGTCGTCCGGGGAATGCGACCGACGACGCCACCGTTACACGGCCGGAGGCAGCCGGACGCACGGGTACGACCGGCGCATCGAGGCCAGGAGGAAGAACATGGCGACCGAGGTGGAATTCGGTCTGGACACGTTCGGCGACGTCACCGTCGACGCGGCGGGCAAGCGGCTCCCGTACGCGCAGGTGATCCGGAACGTGGTCGAGCAGGCGGTCCTCGCGGACCGGCTCGGCGTCGACGCCTTCGGGCTGGGTGAGCACCACCGCGACGACTACGCGGTCTCGGCGCCGGAGATCGTGCTCGCCACCATCGCCGGTCGCACCGAACGGATCCGACTCGGTACCGCGGTCACCGTGCTGAGCTCCGACGATCCGGTACGCGTCTACGAGCGCTTCGCCACCCTCGACGCGGTCTCCCGGGGACGAGCCGAGATCATCCTGGGCCGGGGCTCGTTCGTCGAGTCCTTCCCGCTCTTCGGCTACGAGCTCACCGACTACGACCGGCTCTTCTCGGAGAAGGCGGAGCTGATGGCGCAACTGCTCACCGAGGAGCCGGTGACCTGGCAGGGCACCGTACGGAGTCCGCTGGAGAAGCAGCACGTGTATCCGAAGACGGAGTCCGGACGGATCCGTACCTCGATCGGCGTCGGCGGCAGTCCGGAGTCGGTGGTCCGGGCCGCCCGGCTCGGCTTCCCACTGGTGCTGGCGATCATCGGCGGCAGTCCGGCCCGCTTCGCGCCGTATGTCGACCTCTACCACCGGGCGCTCACCGAGTTGGGCCGGGAACCTCTCCCGGTGGCGGTGCACGCGCCCGGCTTCGTCGCCGGTACCGACCAGGAGGCGGCCGACCTGCTCTGGCCGCACGCCCGGACACTGTTCAACCGGCTCGGCCGGGAACGTGGCTGGCCTCCGATGACCCGGGACCGGTTCGACGCCGACGTCGCCGAGGGCGCCTGGCACGTCGGTTCGCCGGAGACCGTGGCCCGCAAGATCGCGAACACCGTGCAGACCCTCGGCCTCCAGCGCTTCGACCTCAAGTACTCGCACGGCACGCTGTCGCACGACCAGCTGCTGAACACCATCGAGCTGTACGCCACGAAGGTGATCCCCCGGGTCCGGGAGCTGCTCGCCGGGTAGGACGACCGCGGTGCACCCCGGTGCCGGGCGACCCGTCCCGGCACCGGAGCTCACGAACCTGGCGGACCAGGTCGGAGGTCCGGACGGATCTTCCCGCTTGACGGGGCCGGCGAACATCATGGGGGCGATCGCCGGGTGGCTGCCCGGCGGAGCCGGCCACCCGCAGGAGCCCCACCATGCGCACCATCGACTGGGCTGTCGAAGTCGGCCTGCCGGTGATCGGCCTGGCCGGCTGGACGGTCGCCTACTGGATCGCCCGGCTGGTGACCCGTCCCCGGTACGACGCGCCGGGAGCGCCGGCGTCGGCACCACCCGGCCCGGAGTCGCCGGCGGTGGTCAACCTGCTGGTCAGCAGATGGCAAGGCACTTCCGACGCAGCCCGGGCGACCCTGCTCGACCTCGCCGCCCGCGGCCACCTCGTGCTCCGTCAGCCGGGACCGGACCCCCGGGCCACCACCGTCCAACCGACCGGTCAGCCATCCGACGGGCTCAGCCGGCCCGAACGGCTGGTGCTGAGCCGGGTCGCGGAACGGGCGGCGGGTGGCCAGGTGCCGCTGGCCGCCCTGGGCTTCCACGACGTCAACCGTTCGGCGGCGTGGTCGAAGGCGTTCCGCCGGGCGGTGGTGGCCGAGGCCCGGCAGCTCGGGTTGTCCCGTCGCCGGTTCCCGAAGCGTCTGGTCACCGCGCTCGGCGTACTGGGCGGGGTGGCGGCGCTGGCGGTCACCGTCGGCTTCGTACACCATCTTGTCGGCACCGGCGACCTGGCCGACCGCAACGGCGACCACATCGTCGGCGGGATCGCCGCCTTCCTGGTCACCACCACCGTGCTCGTCAGCGTCACCGGTCGTGACCTGGGCGAACGGGACACCCCCGCCGGCCGGGCCGCGGCCGCCCGTTGGCGGGGTTTCGGTTCGTGGCTGGCCGGGCAGGGAGCGCTGGCCGAGGTGCCGCCGGTCGCGGTAGGCCAGTGGCACCGGCACCTGTCGTACGGCGCCGCGTTCGGCCTGGCCCGGCTGGCCTCCCGACTGATCGAGCTGGGCATGGCGGACCGGGAACGGCTGTGGTCGTCGTACGGCGGCGCCTGGCGACAGGTCTGGGTCAGCTATCCGGGCCGGACCCTGCTGCACGGCCAGTCACTGGGTTGGCTGGGGTTCCGTGCGGTCTGCGCGGGTGTACTCGGCGGCTCGCTCGTCGGGGTACCGGGCCGGCTGTGGTTCGGCGACGCGCTGGCCTCCGGCGGGTACGCCACGCTGTGGGAGGCGGCCGATCCGATCCTGCTCGGGTTTGTCCTGTTCGGCCTCGCCGCGCTCGGCTACGCGGCGTACGTCGCGGTACGGGTGGTGATCGCCCTGGTCGCGCCCGTGGACGTCTCCGGAGAGGTGATCTGGCACCAGGTGTGGCAGTACGCGGTGCGGGACGACGGTCCGAACCGGCCGGTGAACCACCACCTGGTCGTCGACGACGGCCACAGTGCCCGGCTCCGGGCCTGGGTACTGCCGCAGGAGCTGGCGGACCGGTGTCGGCTGGGCGACGTGGTCACCGTGCGGGTCCGGCCGTGGACCCGCCGGGTCCGTGACGTCACCGTGCTCCGGGCGGCCCGATCCGGGCCGACCAGCCCGTCCGCCGGGCCGGAGTGGGCCGCCTGGATCTAGACCGTGGGCAGGTCCGCCAGCAGGGTGGGCAGGCGCGAGGCGAAGTCGGCGGGAAAGTCGTGACCGAGTTCCGGGATCTCGTCGAGCCGGCAGTCGACGCCGGCGTGGCGGAGCGTGTCGAGGGCGGCCAGCGCGTTGTCGCGTACGTCGTCGTCCCCGGCGCCGAGCAGCACCGTGCCGCGCAGGCCGCGCCCGACGGCCCCGGGCAGCCAACCCGGGTCGAGATCGTCCGGGCCGATCGCCGGGGCCATCGCGAGGAAGCCGACCGGCGTGCCGGGTCGGGCGGCGAGCGCCCACCGGACCGCCTGCCGACCGCCGGCGGAGAAACCGGCGGTGACCAGCGGAAGTTCCCGGTCGGCCGGCAGCAGCCGGTCGAGGGCCTCGCCGATGTCCCGGTCCGCCACCTCCGGATCCGGCCAGGACCGGTACGTCGGGGTGTTGCGTTGCGAGGAGTCCAGCGCCAACAGCAGGTAGCCCGCGTCGACCGCGGCCCGCCACTGGGTCACCGCGTCGTGGGCGTCCTGGCCGGCGCCGTGCAGGGCGACCAGCAGTCCCCGGGCCGGCCCGGCAGGCCGATGCAGCAGCGGAGGTCGGGCTGCCGGCCCGGCGGCGGTCGCCCGGGCGTGCGAGCGCTCGACGAGTTCGGCGAAACCGTCCAGCTCGTGCAGTGGGGCGAGGTCGTCGTCGTCGACCAGGATCCGCCGGTGCCACCAGCCGCCCGCCTCGTACGCCGCACGCAGTTCGGCGAGCGCCTCCGCCGGTCGACCGGCCCGACTGAGCAGGCAGGCGGCCAGGTGGGCGAGGTCGGAACGGTATCCGGGCAGGCGTGACCGGGCGGCCCGGACCAGGTCGGCGCCCTCGGCGTAACGCTGGTCGAGATAGCGGGCGATCGCCTCGTCACTGACCGCCTGGTAGGCGGCACGTTCGTCGGTCATCGGCGGATCCCAGCACATCCGGCGCCGCATGCGCAGCCGCTTTTCCCGGCGCCGGCCGGCGGCCCGGGCCGCCGGTCCTGACCACCGGCTCTGTTCACCGGCGGCGCGGTCAGTTCCGGGGTGGCGCGACCGTCGGCTCGAGTCGGTGCGCGCAGGGCAGCAGGACCTGCCGCTCGTGGTCGCCCTCGGGATCGCTGAGCAGCGCGATCAGCATCTGCACCGCACGCCGCCCCATCGCGTTGCGCGGGATGTGCAGGGACGCCCACCGGTCCGGGCCGAACTCACCGTCCGGGTCGTCGACCAGTAGCACGACCGAGAGATCGTCGGGGATGGTCAGCCCACGCAGACTGACCATCGCGGCCAGGACCCGGAGCAGGCTGACCGACTCGACCAGGATCGCGGTGGCTCCGGCGGCGAGGGTGCTGTCCAGCCAGTTCGCGGTCAACTGCTCAGGCCGGGCGAAGGCGGGCGTCGGCACGGTCAGCCCGAACCGGTCCAGCCCCGAGGCGAAACCCTCCCAGCGGTCGGCCTGGGTCTCGTACCGGATCACCTCGCCCAGGTAGCCGAAGCTCCGGTGCCCCAGGGCGACGAGGTCGTCGACGATCCGGCCGGTGGCGGAGCGGTAGTCGCCGCCGACGTAGCAGATCTCCACTCCGGGCACCTCACGATGTCCGATGTAGACGTACGGGTGCCCGTCCCGGGCGAGTTGCGCGAGGTCGTCACGGTTGGCGTGGTGGCCCAGCAGCACGCTTCCGGCGGCCTGACGCAGCCCGTTGACCCCGTCACGGTAGATCCGCCGCACCCCACCCTCGTCGCGCGCGGCGGTGAACAGCACCAGGTTGCACCCCTCGACGCCGGCCTGTTCCTCGATGCCCTGCAGGAACTCGAAGTAGTAGTCCCGGGCGCTGGTCGGGAAGATCGGTTCGAAGGTGTGCACCCCGAGCAGGTGCGGTGCCGCCCGCCGGTCCGTCGGCGTACGCGGAACCGACGTGCCGGGATAGCGCAGCCGGCGGGCGGCACTGAGCACCCGGCGCTGGGTCTCGGCCGAGATCCGGCTGAGGTCACCCGCCCCCCTCAGCACCAACGACACCGTCGACTGCGACACCCCCGCCTCCCGGGCGATGTCCGCCTGTCGCGAACCCCGGGTCGGTTGCCTGCCCACGCCTCCACCCCCCTCGTTCACCGCGTCGGCGGCCAGGCCAGGACCGCGCCACCGCGCAGCAACGCCTTGCGCAGCGTCTCATAGTCGATGTCCTGAACCGTCGTTCCGGCGGTCACCGTCTGTGCGGCGGCGCAGCCGGCGGCCTCACCGACCATCATGAACACCGGCTCCATCCGGACCGAGGCGAACGCGACGTGCGAGGCCGAGATCGCCGAGACGACCAGGAGGTTGTCGCACTCTCCCCGGCGGGGCACGATCGACCGGTACGGCACCCCGAACGGCACCGTCACCGGCACCTGCACGTTCCCCTCGTTACGCGGCTGACCGTCGACCAGCACCCGCTTGGCGTTGTGCGAGTCCATCACGTACGACGCCAGCGCCAGCGGGTCGGCGGAACGGGACCGGCCGGCCGCGTCGTGCTGGGTGATCACGTAGTCGGAGACCATCCGGCGGGCCTCCCGGACGTAGAGCTGGTGCGGCCAGTGCGAGGTGTGGACGAACTCTCCCGGCGCGAGCCCGTACTCCCGGGTCGCCTCCCGGACCGCGGCCGGCAGCCCGGGGTCGTTGGCCAGGAAGTACAGCAGACCCGCCTGGTACCTGACGTGGTCCTGGAAGATCTCCTCACGGCGGGCGTGGTCCGCCTCGGGCCAGTCGTAGTTCGCCCCGATGTGGTCGGAGGAGAACGCGCCGTGGTTGTTCATGTCGAAGATCCCGGGACGTACCTCGGTGGTCCGGCCGTACAACTCGTAGCCGCCGGCCTCGACGTAGCGGCGCAGCAGTTCGTAGCGACCGGGGTCGTAGCCCTCGGGTTCCGGGAACGGCAGGCGGTTCGGGGAGTTGGTCACGTGCAGTCGGAAGTTGTACGCCTGCACCCGCCGGTCGCCGTCGCCGACCTCTCCGTACGGATCGGGACTGATCCCGGGCAGCAGACCGCTCTCCGGCCGACCGGGTACGACGTACGGGTCGACGGCCCGGGTGAACTGGTGGTTGACGCTGTGCTGCACCCCGGCGATCGACTCGCCGTAGGTGGCCGACGATTCCCGTCCGACGGTGTACGACACCCCGGCGGCGGCCATCAGGTCACCCTCGTAGGACGCGTCGACGTAGACCGGGGCCCGGTACCGGCATCCGTCGTCGGTGCGCAGTTCGACGATCCGGCCGGCGAGTCTGGTGACGTCGGTCAGGTGCTGTCGGTGCCGTACCTCGACCCCGGCCTCGGCCAGCCAGCGCCGGAAGATCTCCTCGGCGACGTGCGCCTCGACGCCCCAGTGCGGGTCCGGGGCACGGTACTCGTCGGCGACGTGCGCGTAGAAGCTCCGGGCCAGGCCCGCCACGGTCTCCGGTCGGCCGACGTCGGTGGTGCCCAGGCCGGCGGCGCTCATGCCGCCGACGTGGTCGTCGAAGGCGAGCAGCAGCACCGACATGCCCTCCTGGGCGGCACGTACCGCGGCGACGACCCCGCCCGAGGTCGCGCCGTAGACGACCACGTCGGCGTGGACCGTCTCGGCGACCGTGTCCGGTGGTGGCGGCAGGTAGTGGTGCAGTCCGGGCAGCGCTGGGGTTGGGCTCATGGCTCTGCTTTGTAACACCCCGGCGACGAGCCTGGAATAGCTAATAATTGCTAATCTGTCGATGCAAATTTGTCACCGAAGTTACTGCATCTCAACGTATTGACACCGGAGCGACGTCGGTGTGTAACGTGTCCGCAACCGAAACCCGGCGAAGATCGCCAATATATTAGCAGTCTGTCCCGGGGTCGGGGCGGGTGCCGAAACCGTCGTGATCGGACAGCGCCCCCGACGTCCGCACGAGATCCACCCGACACGAAATCCACCCGACACGAGGTCCACCCGAGGCGACGGGCGGGCGGGCAGCGGACTGGCCAGCGAGCCGAGGAGCATGAGCATGAGCGGGACAACCGAACTGCAGACCGACCTCCTGGTGGTGGGTGGTGGACTGGGCGGGGTCGCGGCAGCCCTGACCGCGGCCCGGCTGGGCCACCGGGTCGTCCTCACCGAGGAGACGGACTGGCTCGGCGGCCAGCTCACCGCTCAGGCCGTCCCCTCCGACGAACACCCCTGGATCGAGACCGGGCACACCTCCCCCGGCTACCGGGAGCTGCGCGACCGGATCCGCGACTACTACCGGCGCAACTATCCGCTGCTGCCGTCGGCCGCCGCCGACCCCACCCTCAACCCGGGACTCGGCAACGTCAGTCGGCTCTGCCACGAACCGCAGGTCGGGGCCGCGGTCATCAGCGAACTGCTGATGCGGTACGTCTCCGCGGGGCGGATCACCGTACTGCACCACCACGTACCGGTCGCCGCCCACACCGACGACGACCACGTCCGGGCCGTGACGTTGGCCGACCGCCGCACCGGCGGCGAGCGCACGGTCAGTGCCCCGTTTGTCGTCGACGCCACCGAACTGGGCGACCTGCTGGAACTCGCCGATGTGGAACACGTCGTCGGAGCCGAGGCGCAGGACGAGACCGGTGAGCCGTACGCCGCCCCGGTCGCCGACCCGTTCGACCAGCAGGCGATCACCTGGTGCTTCCCGCTGGAGTACCGGCCCGGCGAGGAGCACGTGGTCGACCGTCCGGCGTCGTACGACCACTGGAAGACCCACGTCGACCCGTTCTGGCCCGGCCCGCAGCTCTCCTGGGAGAAGATCGACATCCACACCATGAAGGGCCGGACCAACCGGATCTTCGAGGGCGACATGGACGCGGTACGGCTCCCGGACCTGTGGCACTTCCGGCGGATCCGGGCCCGTACCCAGTTCGACCCCGAACTGGTGGACACCGACATCAGTCTGGTGAACTGGCCGAACATCGACTACTGGGAAGCGCCGCTGGTCGGCCCCGGCGTCGACGAGGCCGCCCGGGATCTGGCCCTGCGCCGGTGCCGGGAGCTGTCGCTGTCGTACCTGCACTGGATGCAGACCGAGGCGCCCAGACCGGACGGCGGCCACGGCTACCCGGGCCTGCGGCTGCGGCCCGACCTCACCGGCACCGACGACGGGCTGGCGAAGACCGCGTACATCCGGGAGTCGCGGCGGATCCGGGCCCGGTTCACCGTGGTCGAGCAGCACGTCGCGGTGGTCGACCGGCCCGAGGGCGAGGGCGCGGTCCAGTTCGCCGACTCGGTCGGGATCGGCCACTACAACATCGACCTGCACCCGAGCACCGCCGGCATCAACTACGTCAACCTGGAGTGCTACCCGTTCCAGATCCCGCTCGGCGCACTCGTCCCGGTCCGGGTACGCAACCTGCTGCCGGCGAACAAGAACATCGGCACCACCCACATCACCAACGGGTGCTACCGGCTGCATCCGGTCGAGTGGAGCATCGGCGAGGCGGTCGGCGCACTGGCCGCGCTCTGCCTGAGCGGGGGGACCGAGCCACACGCGGTCGCCGATTCCCCGGAGCGGACCGGGGACCTGCAGCGACTGCTGACCGGCGCCCTCGGCATCCCGACCGCCTGGCCCGACGACATCCGGCGGACCCGCCCGTCCCAGGCCGCCAAGGGCGCCACCCCGGTGCTGGCCAAGCCACTGCCCCGGCCGCCGAGGAACCTGACCCGCACCAGCTGAGCCGCCCTGCCCCACAGGTCGGAGAGAGGCCCTTCCACAACAGAAGACGACCGGCAGGGTCCCTTCCTCACACCCCACCCCGAAAGGAACTCGGATGTCCTCCGCTGCGCCCGGTGCCGAAAGCAACGAGCACGCCGTCCGCGACGGGAACGAGTACGCCGTGCGCGACGACGGGTACGACGCCGTCGACGACGGGTACGACGTGATCATCTACGGTGCGACGCTCGCCGGGATCATGGCGGCGCTCCGGCTACGGTTGCGTGGTCTGCGCTCCCTGATCCTGGAGCCGACCGGTCACGTCGGCGGCATCGTCGCCGGAGGTCTGGTCAAGACCGACACCCCGAACATCGCGGCCGCCCTGGCCGGGCTCACCTACCAGCGCTTCTTCGTCGGCATCGGCGCCGAGTACGGCCTCGACGGCCCGGAGTACCGGTTCGAACCGAAGGTGGCCGAGCGGGTCGCCTGGCAGTTGCTGGACGAGGCGAAGGCGACCGTACTGCTGCACCACCGGATCCATGGGCCGGACGACGTCGACGTGACCGGCCGACGGATCCGGGGCGTCCGGACCACCGACGGATGGCGGCGGGCCCGGTTCTTCGTCGACGCGTCGTACGAGGGCGACCTGATGGCGGCGGCCGGAGTGCCGTACACGTTCGGCCGGGAACCCCGCTCCCGCTACGACGAGCCGTTCGCCGGCTTCCAGCCGGTGCAGGCGTACCGGAAGGGGCCGTTCACCCCGAACGACCGCTACCCGGTCCGCTCGGTGCCGGACCAGCAGGCCGGCGACGGGGACGCCAAGACGCAGGCGTACAACTTCCGGGGCGTGCTGTCGACGAACCCGGACCGGATCCCGTTCCCGAAGCCGGACGACTACGACCCGGGCCGCTACCACTACCTGGGTCAGCTGCTGCGCCAGCGCAACCTGCCCGGGCTCTCCTCGATCGTCACCCACACCGCGCTGCTGCCGAACGGCAAGTACCAGACGAACCAGGCGTTGTTCATCGGCTTCGACCTGCCCGGCGCCTCCTGGGACTACCCGGACGGCTCCTGGCGGCGCCGCGAGGAGGTGATCGCCGAGCACGTCCGCTGGCACCAGGGCATGCTGCACTGGCTGGCGAACGACCCGTCGCTGCCAGAGAGCTTCCGGGCCGACGCCCGGACCTTCGGCCTGCCGCCGGACGAGTTCGTGGACAGTCCGTACGGCCAGGGCTTCCCGCACGCCCTCTACATCCGGGAGGCCCGCCGGATGATCGGGGCGAAGGTCCTCACCCAGCACGACCTGCTCAAGCCGAACAACACCAAGCCGACCGCGGTCAGCTGCTGGAAGTACGGCATGGACAGCCACCTCGTGCAGTACTACCCCGAGGGCGACGACGTCATCGTCGGCGAGGGCACGCTCAGCGGCGACGAGACCAATCCGCCGGTGGACCTCTACCAGATGCCGGCCGAGGTCCTCTTCCCGGCGGCGGGCGGGATCGAGAACATCACCGTCGCGATCTGCTTCTCGGCCAGCCACGTCGGTTACACCTCACCCCGGATGGAGCCGAACTACGGCATGCTCGGCGAGGCGTGCGGGGAACTCGCCGCGCAGTCGCTGGCCACCGGCCGGCCGGTGCAGGAGTACGACTATCCGACGCTTGCCGCCGCGCTGCGCGAGCACGGGGCCGTCCTCAGCCTGCCCGAGCTGGACTGAGGTGACCGACGTGGCACCGCAGACCGAGCTGGCCGGAACGACAACCGAAACCGATGTGGCCGGGACGGCGGCCCGGACCGAACTGGCCGGGACGGCGGCGCTGGCCGAGGTCAGGGCCGGGGCGCTGCCGGTGGCTCTCGCCACTCCCGGTGTCGACCTGCCGGCCTTCCAGCCGGGGCCGTTGAACGCCTCCACCGGCTGGCGGCCGCACCGCGTCGAGCTGCCGGTGCGGATCGCTCCCGGTGCCGCGCCGGAACACGGCTACCTGCTGCGGCTGGAGTTCGCCGCCGGGCACGGCCCCTGCCCGGACCTGGAGATCGAACTCGACGGGCGGCACCGGGGACTGTTCCATCCGGCGGTCCGACGCGACGACCGTACCGAGGTGTACCGGCACGGGCCGATCGCCGGGGACGTACGGCTGGAGGTGCCACTGCCGGTCGACTGGCTGCCGCCCGGTGAGCACGTGATCGCGGTGACCACCACCCTGGACGAGGCGGCGGCGGTCGGCCCGGTACGACCGCCCGACGGCGAACGCCGCCGGCACCGGGAGCAGTTCGGCAACCACTTCGGCAGCGGCCTCACCTGGCACCGGCTCACCCTGGACGCGGCACCCACTCCCCCGACGGTGCCGCTACCGTCGGCGATGCCGTCGACACCGGCGGCGCCGGCGGCCGGGGCGCTGGCCGTCGACCTCGTCGCGACACCGCTCTTCCTGGACGGGCCGGACGGGCCGCGGGAACTCGTCGAGTTGACGGTTTCGGTTCCGGCCGGCACGCCGGCCTGGCCCCGCCGGGCCGTGGTCCGGCTGGACGGCCGGAGGTTTCCGGTCGAACTGGCCCGCCCGGACCGCCGGTTCGGGCAGGTACGGGTCCGGTTCGCCGTGCCGGAGTTCCCCGCGCACAGCACCGCCGAGGTGCTGGTGGACGACACTCCGGTCCGGACGATCCGACTGTCGCCGGCCCGGAGGTGGACCCTGCACTTCATTCCGCACGTCCACCTCGACGTCGGCTACACCGACGTGCAGGGCAAGGTCCTCGAACTGCACAGCCGGAACCTGGACCGGGCGCTGGACGCGCTGGACCGGGACCCGGGATTCGCCTTCTCGGTCGACGGCTCGCTCGTCGTCGACCAGTACCTGGCGACCCGGTCGCCGGAGCGGGCCGAGCGGCTGCTCGCCGCGCTGCGCTCCGGCCGGCTGGCGGTGAACGCCTTCCACAGCCTCTTCCTGTCCGGGGTGACCAGCCTGGAGGAGACCTACCGGGCGGCGTACCAGGCGGCCCGGCTGCGAGACCGGTACGGCGTACCGGTGAGCTACGCCAACCTCACCGACGTGCCGTCGTACAGCGCGGCGGTTCCGTCGATGCTGCGGGCGTTGGGCATCGACGCGTTCGTCGGGATCGAGAACCACCACCGGGGCGGCAACGCCGACAGCGACGCCCAGCACCTGGCCAGCCCGGTGATGTGGGAGGGGACGGACGGGTTCCGGGTGCTGACCCACTTCTCCGACACGTACTCCCAGCTGCGGTTCATGCTCGGTGACCCGCAGACGGTCGTCGGTGGCGCGCACGCGTTCTGTCGGCTGCTGGCCCGGTACGACCGCCCCGACTACCTGCCCGCCGACCTCGCGGTGATCGGCACCCACGCCGACAACGAGGACCTGGCCGACGGCGACGCCGGCTTCGCGGCACGGTGGAACGCGGTCTACGCGTACCCCCGGATCGTGGTCTCGACGATGGCCGACTACCTGGCTGCCGTCCGGCCGTTGGCGGACCGGCTGCCGGTGTGGCGCGGTGACGGCGGCAGCTACTGGGAGGACGGTGTCGGGACCGGCGCCGCCGTGGTCGCCGAGCACCGTCGGGTGCAGAGCGCGCTGCCGGCGGCGGAGGGGCTGGCGGCGCTGGTCTCCTGGACCGACGACCGCTACCGACCGAACCGGACGGCGCTGGACGCCGCCTGGGAGGGCGCGCTGTACGGCTGTGAGCACACCTGGACCTGGGCGCACGGTACGGCCCACCCGCACGGCCACCAGGTCGAGGACCAACTCGACTGGAAACGGGACCAGGTGCACCACGCACACCGCGGCGCCCTGGACGAGCTCCGGCGGGCGTCGAGCCAGCTCGGCGAACTGGTCAGCACGTCCGGTCCGACCCTGCTGGTGCACAACCCACTCGGCTGGACCCGGGACATCGAGGTCGAGGTCGAGACCCTGCGGGGCGTCCCGTCCGGGGCCGACGGTGCGGAACTGCCCGCCGAGGTGCTGACCGACTGCAACGGTCTGCGGACCGTCCGGCTGACCGTGCCCGGGGTACCCGGCTTCGGCTACCGGGCCGTACCGGTCGGCGAACCCCGGACCCTGGCCCCGGGCGCCGAGGACGGGGCCGGAGCCGGGGCCGGAGCCGGCGACGGCGGCACGGCCGGCACCGGCGACGGTGACGCGGATCCGCAGGGCTGGCGGCCGGTGCCGGCGACGCTGGAGACCGCACGATGGCGGCTCACCCTGGACCCGGCGACCGGGGCGGTGACCGGGCTGCGCCACCGGCCGACCGGCCGGGAGCTGCTGGAGCGCTCCGGACCCCACCTCGGCCAGGTTCTGCACGTGGTCAACGGGCCGGAGTCGCTGACCCGGGGCGAGCACCTCGCGCACAGCGGCGTACCGCACCAGCACGACCCGTACCCACGCAGCACGCTGCTCGGCCGCCGCCCGGTCGCGGACCCGCCGGAGCTGACCGTCGTGCCGGCGCGGATGCGGGCGGTCGGGCTGCGCCGGACGTACGACGGCTGGCGGCTGCGGACCGTCGGCACGGCGCCGAGCCTGCCCCGGATCGAGGTCGACGTGCTGCTACGCGACGACAGTGACCGGGTCGACGTCCTGGTGGAGTTCGAGAAGCGGAAGGTGCTCGCCAAGGAGGCGGTCTACGTCGCCTTCCCGTTCGCCGCCGCCGAACCGACCATCCGTTACGACCGGCAGCAGGGCTGGATCGACCCCGCCCGCGACCACGCGCCGGGAGCCTGCCACGACTGGTTCACCACCCAGTACGGCGTGGTGGTCTCCGACCGGCCGGACGGTCCCGCCGTCTGCTGGACCTCGGCCGACGCCCCGCTGTTCACGGTCGGCGACATCGTCCGCGGTTCCTGGTTCGAGCGGTTCGCCCCGGCCTCCGGCGCCCTCTACTCGTGGGTGCTGAACAACTACTGGCCGACCAACACCCCGCCGGAGCAGGACGGGACGCTGCGCCTGCGGTACGCCTTCACCCCGCTGGCCGCCTTCGACCCGGTAACCGCCGGCCGGTTCGGCCGCGAGGTACGGGCGGCGGACACCGTCTCCGAGGTGACCCGGCTGGACAAGTTCGACGTCGCGCCCCGACCGCTGCCCGGAGCCGGCCATGCACTGGTCGACCTGGGGCTGCCGGCCTCGGTGCACGCCACCGTCGCCACCCCCCGGGACGGTGCGGGGCTGCTGGTCCGGCTGCAGGACCTGTCCGGACAGCCCGGCCGGTTCCGGCTGCGGCATCCGGCCGGACCGGGTGGACGGGCCGTACTCTGCCACGCCGACGAACGCGAGATCACCGAGCGGGAGGTGGACGAAGCCGGCGAGGTCGTGGTGGAACTCGATGCCTGGCAGGTCGTCTCGCTGATCCTGCGCCAACCCGAACACCGAGGGGAGAGTGGAAGATGCGTAACACCGTCATAAACCGGCGCCGGTTCCTGACCCTGACCGGAGGTGCCGCCCTGGCCGCCGGCACCGGTCTGCTGACCGGGTGCGGATCCTCGTCGACGCCGACCGGGCGGGGCGGCGCGGGCAGCGTCACCCTGCCGGACTACATCCCGTCCCAGCTCGTCAAGCCGGACCTGCCGCCGACCGCCGAGGGCGTGATGGCCGGCTACTACCAGTATCCGAGGAACCTGGTCACCGGGGTCACCGGCAAACCCGGCGAAGGGCTCGGCGACGTCTCGGTCCTCACCAACATGTTCAACCCGGTACCACCGGCGGTCGGCGCCAACCGCTACTGGCAGGAGCTGAACAACCGGCTCGGCGCCAACCTGAACATCACCATGACCCCGTCCGCCGACTACCTGAACAAGCTCTCCACCGTCATCGCCAGTGGCGACCTGCCGGACATGATGCTGATCTCCGCGCGGCTCGCCCGCCGGGCCGACGTACTGACCCGGCTCTGCGCCGACCTGTCGGAGTTCGTCTCCGGTTCGGCCGTCGCCAGGTTCCCGTTCCTGGCCAACATTCCGCGCGACCCGTGGTTGGCCACCGCGTACGGGGGCGGCATCTACGCGGTGCCGATCCCCCGGGCGATCGTGGGGCGGATCATGTTCGCCCGGGCGGACCTCCTCCGGCAGCGTGGGCTCAACCCGGCACCGGCGAGTTACGCCGAGTTCCTGGAACTGGCCCGGGGCCTGACCGACGCCCGGCAGAACCGGTGGGCGTTCGCCAGCGCCAAGGGCGTGATCATCCTGGTCAGCGACATGCTCGGGGTACCGAACGTGTGGCAGGAGCAGGGTGGGAAGTTCGTCGCCGAGGTGGAGTCGCCACAGCGTAAGGAGGCGGTCGCCCGGGTCGCCGAGATGTACCAGGCCGGGCTCTTCCACCCGGACACGATCGGTGGTCGGCTGCAGCTACGGGACCTGTTCGGCAACGGGACCGTCGCACTGAACTCGGACGGCTACGCGGCCTGGGACGTCCTGGCCGACACGTACAAGGTGGAGGTCGGCGGGATCGTCGCCCCGGGTTACGACGCCGGCACCCGACCGGTACACCGCTCCGGTGCCCCGTCCTTCGCGTTGACCGCGTTCAGGAAGGCCGACAAGGGACGGATCGAGAAGCTGCTGGCGATCTGTGACTGGCTCGCCGCACCGCTCGGGACCAGCGAGTACATGTTCCGCAAGTTCGGCGTCGAGGGCACGCACTGGAACTGGCAGGGTGACGTGCCGGTCCGTACCGACCTCGGCAACGTCGAGGCGAAGCTGCCGCTGGAGTACATCAGCGAGTCCCCGCACGTGCTCGGTCCGGCCGACCGGACCCGGGTGGACGCGCAGCGGGCGTTCCAGGAGAAGGCGATCCCCCACCTGCTGCGCAACCCGGCCGAGGGGCTCTATTCGGAGACCTCGTTGAGCAAGTCGGGCGAGCTGACGAAGATCATCGACACGGCGGAACTCGACATCGTCTTCGGCCGCAAGCCGATCAGTGCCTGGGACGACGCCGTCCGGCAGTGGCGGGCGGCCGGCGGCGACCAGATCCGTGGCGAGTACGAGAAGGCTTTCGCCGAGCAGCAGTGAGGGCGCGGGCGCCGCGACCCATCGGAGAGATCGGAGGTACGAGGATGGCTTCCAGCGGAACGCCCGGGTCGGCCGGCGAGGCGACCCGGGCCGCACCCGCCGCCGTCACCACCGGCCCGGACGTCGGTGAACCTCCGGTGCCCGGGACGGACGCGGCGCCCGTACCCGCCCGACCCGAGGTCGGGGCGGCGGAGGTACGACCCGGTCCGCCGCGACCGCGTCGGCTGTCCCACTGGCAGCGACTCAGGCGCGACCGCTTCCTGCTGCTGCTCAGTGTGCCCGGGGTGGCGCTGGTCCTGCTCTTCCAGTACGTGCCGCTGCTGGGCAACGTGATCGCGTTCAAGGACTACCAGCCGTACCTGACGATCTGGGAGTCGCCCTGGGTCGGGTTCCAGAACTTCGACGTGATCTTCAATGGTGACCCGGCGTTCCTCAACGCCCTCAAGAACACCCTGATCATCTCGTTCCTGCAGATCGTCGTGGTGTTCCCGGTGCCGATCGCGCTCGCCCTGCTGCTCAACAGCCTGCTCAGCGAGCGGATCAAACGGGTGGTCCAGTCGATCCTGTACCTGCCGCACTTCATGTCCTGGGTCATCATCGTCGCGCTGTTCCAGCACATGCTCGGCAACGCCGGCATCTACAACAACTGGGCGCGGCAGCACGGCTTCCCGCTGCTGAACATCATCGGCGACCCGGACCTGTTCTTCACGCTGATCACCTCGCAGGTGATCTGGAAGGACGCCGGCTGGGGCACCATCATCTTCCTGGCCGCGATCTCCCGGGTCGACCTGGAGCTGTACGAGGCCGTGGCGGTGGACGGCGGCGGCCGACTGCGCCAACTGTGGCACGTCACACTGCCGGCGATCCGGTCGGTCATCGTGCTGCTGCTCATCCTCAAGCTGGGCGACGTGCTCAGCGTCGGCTTCGAGCAGATCATCCTGCAACAGGGGCCGGTGGGCCTGGAACGCTCCGAGGTGCTGGACACCTACGTCTACAACTACGGCATCGTCGGCGGCAACTGGGGAGTGTCGGCCGCGGTGGGGCTGGTCAAGGGCCTGATCGGCGCGATCCTCGTGCTGGGCGCCAACAAGGTGGCGCATCTGTTCGGGGAGAGAGGAATCTACGCGAAATGGTGACCGCGACCGGATCCCGACCGACCCCGACCCGGCCCCCGGTACGCCGGCCCCGCACCGTCAACGGCGCACCCGTGCCGAACGTGGCGGTACGCGGCCTGAAGGGCGTCGTCCTGTTCCTCTGCTGTGCCGTGGTGGTGCTGCCGTTCGTGGCGGTCATCTCCACCTCGCTGGCCGGCCAGGAGCAGATCACCGCCGCCGGCGGTTACGTGCTCTGGCCGCAGCATCCGTCGTTCGACGCGTACGCGGCGATCTTCCGGGGTGGTGTGGTCACCCGGGCGACCCTGGTCTCGATCGGCATCACCCTGGTCGGCTCGCTGCTGTCGGTGACGGTGGTGGCGCTGCTGGCGTACTCACTGTCCCGACCGGGCAGTTGGGGCCACCGGCCGATCCTGGTGCTGGTGCTGCTCACCATGCTGTTCAACGCCGGCATGATCCCGAACTACCTGCTGGTCAAGGAACTCGGCCTGATCGACTCGTACTGGGCGCTGATCCTGCCCGGCCTGGCCTCGGCCTTCCAGGTCATCATCATGCGGGCCTTCTTCCTGGAGGTCCCCCGGGAGATCGTCGACGCGGCCCGGATCGACGGCGCGAGTGAGCTGCAGATCCTCACCCGGATCATGATCCCGCTCTCCAGGGCGGTGATCGCGGTCATCGCGCTGTTCAACGCGGTCGCCTACTGGAGCGCGTTCTTCAACGCCGTCCTCTACATCAACTCGACCGAGAAGTGGCCGCTGCAACTGGTGCTCCGGACGTACGTCGTGGACAACACCCAGGTCGGCACGGATCTGCCGGGTGAGGTCGTACCACCACAGCAGTCGTTGCAGATGGCCATCCTCGTCGTGTCGCTGGTGCCGATCTGCCTGGTCTACCCGTTGCTCCAGCGGCACTTCGCCAAGGGCATGGTGATCGGCGCGGTGAAGGGCTGACCGCCCGCACCACACCGGCACCGGCCACCGGCACCACCCGTTCCACAGCTCCACCGCTCGGCACGGTCATCCGTCCCACCACCCCGCCCTGGCACCGGCCGCACCGCCGCTGCCGTGCCGGAGGCTGCCCGAGAGCAGGAGTAACCGATGGACAGCACCTCCCGCCGGTCGTCGTCCGACCGGCCGCACGACCGCTACCCGGACGACCGGTCACCCGGTCGCCATCCGGACGCGTCGTCACCCGACCGCCACCCGGACGACCGGTCACCCGACCGCCACCCGGACGCCCCGTCGCGCCGCCGGGCCCTGGCCGCGCTCGGGCTGGCCGGGATGGCGGTCGGCGCGTCGACGCTCACCCCCGGCACCGCCCAGGCCAGGCCGGCGACCGACCACCGCCGACGAGCCGCCGAGCTGCCCTCGGTGACGTCCGTCGCCGACCTGCGCGGCACCGCCGGCACCAGCCACGGCGAGCAGGTGTACCTGCGCGGCTACCACGCCGACCGGCCGGGACTCGGCGGTGGTGTCCTGTACTGGGACGCCACCGCCACCGAGGCGGACAACGGCGGCACGATCCTCGCGGTCACCGGCCAGGCCACCGGACGGTGGCGGCGACCCGTCGGGTCCCGGGTCGACCTGGCCTGGTTCGGCTGGACCGGCGACGGTACGGAGAACGACTCCCCCAGGGTCCAGGCCGCGGTCGACGCACTGCCGACCGGCGGCACCGTCGAGGCCGGTCCGGGCAGGGTACGACTGGAACAGACCATCCGGGTCACCCGGGTACCGGTCATCTTCCAGGGGGCCGGGGTCTCCGACAACGACGAGTACTCCACCCAGTACATCGTCGCCACCGGCGCGGCGGACGGCTTCCGGCTCGCCGGCGTACGCGGCGGCGGCCTGCGTGACCTGCAGGTCCGGGGCAGCGGGTTGACCGGCGGCAGCATGGTCGCCACCGAACGGGACGGCACCGACGGCAACTACATGCTGAGCTTTGCCAACGTCCGGTTCAAGGACGGCTACAACGGCCTCACCCTGCGCGGCTGCAACACCGTCCGGTTCGTCAACTGCGTCTGGAACGGCTTCACCGGGCAGCAGGTGATCCTGCTCAACGGGGTGAACAACGACTCCCGGGCCGACCCGGTGGAGTTCGTCCAGTGCGGCATCTCCGCCGGCACCGCCAACCACGGCACCGACAACCTGGTGATCGACGGACTCGGCGGGTCGATCAAGTTCATCGCCACCGCGATCCTGTTCGGCCGGCACGGGATCTGGCTGAAGAACACCACCGGTGGGTCGTACCCGAAGTTCCTGTACTTCGAGGGCGGCGGCTTCGAGAACGCCCGAGGGGTGCCGGTACTGCTCGAGGCCGGGGCGCAGACGCACTTCACCAACACCTACATCTCGGCGGACAACGACGACGACGCGGTCCGGATCGGTGCCGGCTTCACCGGTAGTGCCACGTTCAGCAACAGCGTCATCCGGGGCTGCGGCCGGCACGGACTGGACATCGGCTCGACCCGGGTCACCGTCACCGGCTGCCTGATCGGCAACAACGGTCGCACCGCGCACCCGTCGTTCGCCCGTACGGTCACCGCGGCGACCGCGAACGGTGCCGGCCGGGTACGGCTGACCACCAGCGACGCCCACGGTTGGGAGACCGGGGACCGGATCTCGGTGCAGGACGTCGCCGGCACCACCGAGGCGAACGGGAAGTGGCGGATCGAGGTGGTCAGCCCGACCCAGTTCGACCTGCCGGAGGTGACCCACACGCACGGCTACACCGGGGGTGGCACCGCCTTCCGCAACGCGGCCGGGATCAACATCCGCTCCTCGGCGAGCCGGGTGGTGGTCGTGGGTAACGCGATCGGTGCGCTCGCCGACGGTATCTCCCGGCAGGACTACGGCGTCGTCTGCGCCGCCACCGACGTGCTGGTGGCCGACAACGACCTGGCCGGCAACACCGCCGGCCCGTACCAGTTGGTCACCGCGCCGACCGCGCAGACCCGGTTCACCGGCAACAAGGGGGTCGAGCAGGTCGACGGCTGGCTGACCGCGCGGATTCCGGGGGCGGTCACCGACGGGTCGTACGACTTCGGCAACCTGCTCTATCTCGACGGACAGCGGATCACCGTGGTGAAGGTGACCCGCCGGCTGGCCGAGGGCGGCTGCCAGGTCCGGTTGGACGCCGACGGGGCCAGTGCGGGCGGCGCCGCGGTCGCCGCGACCACCGCGGTGCAGACCACCCGGCTGGCCGCACCGTTCACCGTCGACGGGGTGGGTGGCGCCCGCCGCCTCCAGCTCCGGGTGCTCGGCACCGCCGCCGCCGCCGGGCTGGAGGTGCAGTTCGGCTACCAGGTCGTGAGCTGACCAGGGCCGCTCCCGGCCACCCTCGTCCGCCGACCGGGGGCGAGGGTGGCCGCCCGCACGCCGCCGATCAGAGCAGACCCCGGCGGACCGCCCAGACCACCGCCGAGATCGGCGCCGGCACCCCGAGCCGGTCGCAGATCGCCCGGACCCGCCGTCGGACGGTCCGTTCCGACGTACCGAGCCGCCGGGCGACCGCCTCGGACGAGAGTCCGTCGGCCAGCAGCCGGAGCAGGATGAGTTCCTGGTCGTCCAGGGCTTGACGTCGCACGGTCGGTACGGTCACGGCCCACTCCTCACTCTCGGCCCGGCGGCCGGGCGGACGACGACGGCCGGTCCGGGTGCCACCCGCCGTCCGTTCTCCGGCGACGGACGGGTCGCACCCGGACCGACGGTCAGAAGTTGAACTGGTCGATGTTGGCGGAGTCGAAGACCGTCGGCGGGCCGAGGACCACCACGCCGTCCGGGCCGACCGTGTACTCGCCGAGCTTGCCGGCGGTGAACTTCTCGCCCTCCTTGCCGGTGATGATCCCGGAGGCGAGCGCGGCACCGGCGTAGGCGGCCAGGTAGCCGAGGTCGGCCGGGTTCCACAGCGCGAAGCTTTTGACGGTGCCGTCCTTGACGAAGTCCCGCATCTGGTTCGGGGTGCCGAGGCCGGTCAGCGCGACCTTGCCCTTGTACTCCGAACCGGAGAGGTAGCGGGCCGCCGCCGCCACTCCGACGGTGGTCGGCGAGATGATCCCCTTCAGGTCCGGGTACGACGCCAGCAGTCCCTGGGTCTCCTGGAACGACTTCTGGTCGTCGTCGTTGCCGTAGACCGTGGTGACCAGTTCGATCTTGCTGTACTCGGGCTTTTTCAGCTCGGTTTTCATCAGCTCGATCCAGGCGTTCTGGTTGGTCGCGTTCGCGGTCGCGGAGAGGATCGCGACCTTGCCCGCACCGCCGATCGCCTCGGAAATCAGCTTGACCTGGTTCTCCGCGATGCCCTGCCCGGTCACCTGGTTGACGAACAGGTCGCGGCAGTCCTTGTTGGTGTCCGAGTCGAAGGTGACCACCTTGGCACCGCCCTGCCGGGCCTGGTTGACCGCGCCGCAGATGGCGTTCGGGTCGTTGGCCGACACCACGATCACGTCGCTGCCCTGCTGGCTGAGCGTGTTCAGGTAGCTGACCTGCGAGGAGGCGCTCGCCTCCGACGGGCCGACCTCCTTGTACTCGCCCCTGAACTCCTCCACCGCCGTCTTGCCGCCGTTGTCGGAGACGGTGAAGTACGGGTTGTTCACCTGCTTGGGCAGGAACGCGACGTTCAGGCCCTCCTTGATGGTGGTGCCGCCACCACCGGTGGAGCCACCCGCGGTGGAGCCCTCGTCGCTCGCGCAGCCGGCGCTCAGCAGCAGCGCCGTGCACGTGGCCAGGGTGACGCCGAGGCGGAGAGCCGGGGATCGTCTGACAGTCATCGCGGGTCCTTTCTCGACGGACCGCCGCGCCCTCGCGGGTCGTACGGTCCGGCGTACGGAGAAGGTGCTGGCTGGGTGGGGCGGGGTGGGGCGTACCGGCGTGGGTGGCCGGAGGCGGCGTGGGGTCAGGCGCCTGGCGCGCCGGTGACCGGGGTCGGAGCGGATCGGGACGGGGTGGCCCGGGGTGCGTCGGGTCGTCGACGGCGGAGCCGGGCCCGCAGCATCGCCGCCGCGTTCGGGCCGACGACGGAGAGGATGAGCAGGGTCCCGGTGACCACGGTCAGGGTGTCGGCCGGTACGTCGGCGAGCTGCAGCGCGCTGCGCAGGGTCATCAGCAGCAGCACCCCGGCGACCACACCGACCAGGGTGCCCCGGCCGCCGAAGATGGAGACCCCGCCGAGCAGCACCGCCGCCACCACCGTGAGTTCGAGGCCGGCCCCGTTGTCGGCGCGGGCGCTGGCGTACCGCATGGTCCAGAAGACGCCGGCCAGGGCGGCGACCGCGCCGGTCAGCACGTACAGCCAGAATGTGGTCCGGGCCACCGCGATGCCGGAGAAGCGGGCGGCCTGCTCGTTGTTGCCCATCGCGTACAGGCCACGTCCGATCGGGGTGGCGTGCAGCAGCACGGCGAACCCGACGGCGAGTACGGCGAGCACCAACACCACCCACGGCACCGTGGTGCCGGGCAGTGGTCGGATGGCGCCGCCGGTCCAGCCGAACGGGAAGTCGGCGACGGCCCGGTCGCCGAGCACCACGTAGGCGAGGCCGCGGTAGAGCGCCAGCGTGCCGATCGTCACCGCCAGCGACGGCAGCCCGAAGCCGGCGATGAACAGCCCGTTCACCGCGCCCAGCAACGCGCCGAGCAGTACCACGAGCGGCAGGATCAGCGGCAGCGGCAGCCCGGTGAGCCAGAGCTGGCCGAGTACCGCGCTGGCCAGGCCGAGCACGCTGGCCACCGAGAGGTCGATCTCCCCGGTGATGACGACCAGGGTCATCGGCAGGGCGATCAGCAGGATCGGTACGACGTCGAGCAGCAGGAAGCCCCAGAAGCGCGCCGTGGCGAACCCCTCGACGAGTACCGACGCGCCGACGACAACCAGTGCCAGGAGCACGACCACCAGGACGTCCCAGTTGCCGAACGCGGAGAACCAGCGGGCCGGCCGGCCCGCCCGGTCATGCGCCACGGGCTCTCCTTCCCCGAAGACGGTGGGCGATTCGCGCGGCGAGCGCCCGGTCCATGCCGATCGCGGCCAGGATCAGCGCGCCGACCACGGCCTGCTGCCAGAACGGGTCGATCCGCAGCACCGGCAGCGCGCTGCCGATGGTGCTCAGCAGGACGGCGCCGAGCGCGGCCCCGTACACCGAGCCGCTGCCGCCGAAGATCGCCACGCCGCCGACCACCACGGCGGCGACCACGTTCAGCTCGATGCCGGTGCCGGCCGCCGCGTCGAGGGTGCCGAACCGGGCCGCGTACAGCACCCCGGCCAGTCCGGCGAGCCCGCCGCTGACCACCAGCGCGCCGAAGACCCGTCGGCCGACCGGGATTCCGTGCAGCCGGGCCGCCGCCGGGTCGGAACCGATCGCGTACAGTTCCCGGCCGCTGCGGTACGACCGCAGGTAGAAGCCGGCGGCCAGCAGCACCGCGACGGCGAACAGGGCGAGCACCGGTATCCCGAGCAGCGTGGCGGTGCCCAAACTCTTGAAGCCCCGGGGCAGGTCGGCGGCGTTGATCTGCTGGCCGGCCGCCCAGGAGTAGTCGACGCCCCGGAAGACGTAGAGGGTGCCGAGGGTCACCACCAGCGCGGGTACCCGGGCGACCGCGATCAGGGCCCCGTTGACCACCCCGCAGAGCAGACCGACGCCGACCCCGGCGAACAGGGCGAGGACGATCGGGGCGTCCGGCATCGCCAGGAAGAGCTTGCCGGTGGCGAACGCGGAGAGTCCGAGCACCGAGCCGACCGAGAGGTCCACGTTCCGGGTGACGATGACGATCGCCTGTCCGACCGCCAGCACGACCAGGATGGTGGCGCCGAGCAGCAGGTCCTTGCGGCCCTGCCCGGAGACGAAGCGCGGGTTGACCGCGGTGGTCGCCGCGACCAGCAGCACCAGGGCGAGGCCGATGCCGAGTTCCCGGGCCATGAAGATCCGGTGGGCGGCCGAGCTGCCGTCGCGTGGCGGTTCCGATGGCCGGGGCGGCGTCTCCGGCGTCGCACCGGAGGTGGTCGTGGCGGTCACGCCGCTCCTCCCCGCCGGTCGGTGCTGATGCCGGTGGCCGGCGCCCCGGTGGTGCCGGTGGCGGCCAGCATCACGGACTCCTCGTCGGCGGCGTCCCGGGTCAGTTCCCGGACCAGCCGTCCCTCGTGCATCACCAGGACCCGGTCGGCCATGCCGAGCACCTCCGGCAGTTCACTGGAGACCATCAACACCGCGACGCCGTCGGCGGCGAGCCGGGACATCAGCCGGTGCACCTCGGCCTTGGTCCCGACGTCGATGCCCCGGGTCGGTTCGTCGACGATCAGCACCCGGGGCTCGGTGGCGAGCCACTTGGCCAGCACCACCTTCTGCTGGTTGCCGCCGGAGAGCGTGGAGACCGGATCGGTCAGCCGGCCCGCCTTCACCTGGAGCCGGTCCGCCCAGGTCCGGGCCGCGTCCCGTTCGGCACGTCGGCCGAGCAGCCCGAACCGGGCCAGCGGCCAGCGTCGGGTCAGGGTCGCGTTCCGTTCGACCGACAGTTCCATCACCAGGCCCTGCTGCCGCCGGTCCTCCGGCACCAGGGCGAGGCCGGCGGCGAGCGCCGCGGCCGGTCGGCCCCGGGGCAGGCGTACGCCGTCGACCCGCACCTCACCCGCGTCGTACGGGTCGAGGCCGAACAGGGCCCGGACGACCTCGCTGCGGCCGGCACCGACCAGTCCGGCGAGCGCGACGATCTCGCCCCGGTGTACCTCGAAGCTGACGTCGGAGAAGACCCCGGTCCGGGTGAGGCCCCGGACGCCGAGCACGGTCTCCCCGACCGACGTCTCCTGTTTCGGGAAGAGCTGGGAGATCTCCCGGCCGACCATCCGGCGGACCACCTGGGCGGTATCCAGCGCCTCGACCGGGTCGGTGGAGACCCACCGGCCGTCCCGCAGCACGGTGATCCGGGCGGCGAGCGCGAAGACCTCCTCGAAGCGGTGCGAGATGAACAGGATGGCGGCGCCGGCCTCGCGCAACGAGCGGACCACCGCGAACAGCCGTTCCACCTCGACCCCGGAGAGCGCGGCGGTCGGTTCGTCCATCACCAGCACCCGGGCGTCGAAGGAGAGCGCCTTGGCGATCTCCACCAACTGCTGGTCGGCGATGGAAAGTCCGCGCGCGGGACGGTCCGGGTCGAGGTGTACGCCGAGTCGCCGGAACAGGTCGGCGGCGCGCCGGCGCATCAGCGCGGTGTCGATCCGGCGGAGCCCGCGCAGCGGTTGCCGGCCCATGAAGATGTTCTCCGCGACCGACAGGTCGGGGAAGAGCGTCGGCTCCTGGTAGATCACCGCGATGCCGGCGGCGCGGGCGTCAGCGGGCCCGGTCAGCCGCAGTGGCTGACCGTCCAGGGTCAGTACGCCGTCGTCGGGTTCGTGCACCCCGGCCAGGATCTTGACCAGGGTGGACTTGCCGGCGCCGTTCTCGCCGACCAGCGCGTGCACCTCGCCGGCCCGCAGTTCCAGACGTACGTCGACCAGGGCGTGCACCGCGCCGAACGACTTCCGTACGTCCGACATGGTCAGCAGCACCGGAGCGTCTTCTTCCCGTTCGGGCACCGAGCCCTCCAGCCTGAAACGTTTCAGTCCACTGTGATGAAGACGGTAAATCGCCGTTTCGGGACCGGTCAAGCGTTTCGGCTCGATTACCCAATCGTTACCTGCCGGACTCTCGCGAGATCCGAAACCGGAAGAGCCCTTCCGGTGCGCAACGACGCGCACCGGAAGGGCCCTGGTCAGGATCCCGGCCGCCAGCCCGCAACGGCGGCGGTCAGGATCCCCGCCACCGAACCGCGACGGCGGCGGCCGGCGTCCGACTACCGGGGTTGGAAGGTCGACCGGCCGGAGCCGACCTCGAAGACCGCCCGCCCGTCCCGGACCCCGAGGTAGCTCGCCCGCCCCGGACCGGACACCCGGTACGACGTACCGGCGGTGACCGGGAGGGCGACCCGGGCGGTGACGTTGACCGGCACCTCGACCTCGATCCGCAGGCCGCCGCCGGTCCGCCGCCAGTCGACGGAGACCGGGCCACGCTGGGTCGGCACCGTGCCGGCGGCCCGGCCCAGCCCGGTCGCCGGGGGCACGACGTCGACCCGGGCCGCTCCCGGGCTGGCCACCCGGACCCCGAGCAGCGTCTGCTGCACGTCGACCAGGGCCTGCGCGCCCCAGCCGTGCGACTGACTGAAGTTGCTGCCCGGGTCGAGGGTCCACGCCTCCCAGGTGAAGGTGCCGCCCTGGGCCAGGATGTTCGCCCAGCCCAGGTCATCCGGGTTCGTCAACAGCTCCAGTACGGCGTCCGGCCGGCCCGCGTCGGTCAACGCCTGCAGCAGCCAGTGCGCGGTCATCGGGCCCTGCCGCATCCCCAGCCCGGCGAGGTACGCCGCCAGCGCCGGCCGGTCCGCCGCCGGCGCCACCCCGTGCGCGATCGCGTACGACGTGCTGTGCTGCCCCGCGTGCCCGCTCTGCTCCCCGGTCACGGAGAGTCCGTCCACGTAGACCCCGTCGGCCCGACGCAGCCGCTGGTTCATCGTCTCGACCAGCGCGTCGGCCCGGTCGGCGTACCCGGCCACCTCGGCGGCCGGTCGGCCGAGCGCCTGGCCCACCCACGCCACGGTGCGCAGCACGTCCACACCCTGGGCGTTGATGCTGGTCCGGGCGGCGGCGGTCATGTCGTAGCCGAACCGGCCGGGCTCCGGCCAGTCGACGATCCCGTACTGGTAGGCGCCGCTGCCCCCGGAGAGCTGGGTGACCAGGCCGGCGGTCGGTCCGGAGGCCGGGATGTGTCGCAGCACGTAGTCGGCGGTGTTCCGGATCGCCGGGTACGCCTCGGCGAGCAGTCCGGCGTCCCCGGTCTCCTGGTAGTACCGCCACACCCAGTCCACGAACATCAACGAGTAGTCCGGGATGTCCCGCTTGCCGTCGCCGTTCGGATAGACCGCGTTGTACCGGCCGAGATCGTTGCCGGTGGTCCAGAACCGTTCGGCGGAGCGCAGGAACTCCCGGATCGCCTGCTGGGTGGCGTCCCGCTCGCCGAAGCCGCTCATCGTCGCGTACGAGATGTCGGCGGCGTCGCCGAGGAACTGCCCCTTCTCCCGGGTCGGGGTGTCGACGAACGCCTCCTGCACGGAGTAGATCGCCGACCGCTTGAGCAGCTCCCAGACCGCGTCGAGGGTCCGGTCCGAGCTGCGGAACGTCGCCTCCCGACCGGTCGGGACGTCGGTGTGCACCAGCACCGCCGAGACGTCGTCCCGGCCGATCGGCTCTCCCGCGCCGGGAATCTCGAGGTAGCGGAAGCCGAGATGGGTGAAGGCCCGGAACTCCTGCGGTCCGTCCTTCTGCAGGTACGGGAAGCTCAGGTCGGTGCCCTGGGAGAGCAGGGTGTCGGTGGCCACCCGACCCGCCCCGGTCAGGTTGTAGCCGGCCCGGATCGCCACCTCCCGGCCGGCGACCCCGGCGTCGAACCGGACCACCGGGCGGGCCGGGATCACCACGCCGAAGTCGGCGACCACGGTGCCGTCGGCGGCGGTGGTCAGCGCCACCGGTCGCACCGTCGTCTCGGCGAGCCGGGTCTCCTGCCCGATCAGGTGCGGGTACGTCGCGACCGGATGTGCGCCCAGCACCTCGGCCGGGGCCCACGGCGCGGCGCTGTCGTCGTAGCCGGGTCGGGTCCAGCCGACCACCTCGGCCCGGGCGTCCTGCCGCTCGACCCGGTCACCCTCACCGTTGCGCCGGGCGGCGCCGTTGACGAACAGGGTGTCCCGGTTAACCCGCCACGTCCCGTCGGTGCCGAAGACCTCCCGGGAGCCGTCCGCGTGTTCGACGACCAGCTTGAGCAGCAGACCCCGGGCGCCGGCCGGGCGGCCCTGTCCGCTGCCGTACCAGTGGTAGCGGACCGCGATCGCGAGCGGCTCGCCGGCCTCCACCAGTCCGGTGACGTCGGCGGCCTGGTAGTAGTCCTCGCCGGGGTAGCCGAACGAGGTGCCCCGGTCGGCGCGCCGGCCGTTCAGGTACAGCTCGTAGGTGTGGTCGGCGGCGGTGTAGACCCTGGCCCGGACCACCCGGCCGCGTGCGGGGCGGACCTCGGTGCGGGCCAGGGTGTAGTCGTCGGCGTCGCTGGTGGTGCGCCGGATCCAGCTGGCGCCCTCCCACTCGCTGTCGGAGATGCCGGTCTCGAAGGCGCCGCTGGCCGGCGGGGAAACCTGGCCGGTGCGGTCCCAGGTCCGGACCGTCCACCGGTACGCGCTGCCGGAGCGCAGAGCCGGGCCGCCGTACGGCACGTACGACTGCTGTCCGGAGCGGACCTTGCCGGAGTCCCAGACCAGCCGACCGGCCGCCTCGGCGACGGTGATCCGGTAAGCGGTCTGCGTCTCGTCCGGGTCACGGTCCCGGGGCAGCCAGCCGAACCGGGGTGTCCCCTCGACGTTCAACGGGTGGTCCCGGTCGTCGACGGTGAGGTCGGCGGGGGCCAGCGGCGCGTGACCCCGCCGGTCCGGGATGTGGGCGCCGCCGGCCGCCGCCGGGGGTACGCCGGTGAGAACGGTCCCGGCGACGAGTACGCCGGTGACGACAACTGCGGTCCGGAGGCGTGCGGATCGTCGGCGTGTCATGTCGCTCCTCGCGCTCGACCTGCCTGAATCGTTTCAGGCAGGTTACGTCCGAGGTGGACGACCGGGAAGCCGATCGACGTGACCGAATCCGGCGCGGCACGGAACCTTGCCGGTGCCGGTTACCGTCGTCCTCGTGATCCGGTCCAGCGTCGTACGGGGGACGGCCCTCGCCGCGGCACTCACCCTGTTGCTCGTCCCCGCCCTGCTCGGCTGCTCGGCTGGACGATCCGGTCCGCCGGAGCCGCCCGCCGAACCGACGACACCGTCCGAACCCGTACCGGTCGAATTCGACGTGCCGAGCGGCTTCACCGACACCGACGACTACCGGATCGCCGTACCGCTGCACCCGGTACGGACCACCCGATGGGTGGTGCCGGCCGGCACCCGGGGTCTCGACGTCATCGCGGTCACCTCGTACCTGCTCGACGCCGACGTCTCCGTCGAACCGGACGACCGGTTCCCGGCCCGGCTCGCCGGCTACGCCGACAAGGTCGCGGCGATCAGCGCCACGCCGCCGGTCCGGACCACCGTCGCCGGCCATCCCGCCTGGCAGCAGAGCATCGTCCAGCCGGACGACCGGGAGCCGTTCCGCTACGACGCCACCTTCGTCTTCGCCGGACACTTCATGGTCCAGGTGATCTGCCAGTACGACCAGCGGCCAGAACAGATCAGTGCCGCATGTCAGGAGGTCCTCGACACGCTCCGACTGGTCTTCGTCTGAACCGCCCGACCGACCGGGCACGCCGCCCGCCTCACAGTGACACGTCGAGGCGCACCTCACCGGGGGTGTCGAGCCGGAAGGTCGCGGACCGACCGGCGGCGCCGACCTCGTACTCGCCGAGGAAGCCGGTGAGCCGTACCCGGCCGTCGGCGTCGGTACGCAGTGTGGTCGGCGGCAGCCACCAGTCCCCCTTGACCAGTGCGCGCAGCGCGTCGTACGACGGTTTCGGGCTGCCGTCGGCGCGGACGAACCCGCCGGGTGCGCCGAGCCAGCCGCCGTCCGCGATCCCCCAGTACGTCATCGCCTCGACCGAGGGGTGTGCCAGCAGGGTCCGGTAGTGCCGGACGATCTCGTCCGCCTGCCGTTCCTCCCCCTCCGGGGTGCTCGGCCACTCGTCGACCTGGTGGTCGTTGAGGTCGACGATGTCGGCCGGCATCAGCTCGCCGGAGAGGATGGTGGTCTCGGTGAAGTGGATCGGCAGGCCGTACCGGGAGAACCGGTCGAGGATGGCGAGGGTCTTCTCCTCACCCCAGTAGCCCTGGTGCATGTGGCTCTGCAGGCCCAGCGCGTCGATTTTGATGCCCGCCTCCAGCACGCCCTCGATCAGGCACTCGTACGCGGCGGACATGTCGAAGTCGTTGAGCAGCAGGGTGGCGCCGGGGTTCGCCTCCCGGGCGGCGTCGAAGACGGTCCGGATCAGCGGGATGCGTCCCATCTCGCGGCAGATCCGGGTGAGGCCGTTGTCGTACTTGTCGAAGATCGGCATGATCACGACCTCGTTGATCACGTCCCACATGTCGATCACACCGGCGAAGTCGGTGACCTCACGGCGGACCCGGTCCACCTGCGCCCGGACGATCTCCTCGTTGGAGAGGTCCAGCAGCCAGTCGGCGCTGACCGTGTGCCAGGCGAGCGGGTGCCCCTTGACCGGGCAGCCCCGCTCGGTGAACCAGCGGGCGGTGTTCCGGACCCGCTCGGTGTCCGGCCGGCCGCGATCCGGCTCGAACCGTCCCCAGTAGAACGGCAGGGTCGCGAAGTTGAACAGGTCGAACCAGAGTTCGGCGAGCCGTTCGACCGGCGCCGCGTCCGCCTCGCCCAGCGAGCCCTGCCCACCGCCCGGCCCGACACCCGGCGTCGCGGTCAGTTCGCCGTTGGCGAGCGGGATGAACTCGAACCCGGTGCAGCCGAAGAGAAATCGGTGGTCGCGCTGCGCCACCACCACGTCCTGGTCGGCGAGCGGAACCCCGCCCGAGGTCACGGTCAGCGTGGCGTCCGCGGCACGGGTCCGGCGGATCGCCGGGTCAGATTCGGAGAACATCGAGGAATCCTCGCACGATCGCCCCGGGCCGGGCGAGGGCAGCGACTGTCGGACCGTAACCGGTGTTCAACGGGCTTGTGATCCAGGTAACGAGTGCTTCTCAGCGGTCCGTAGTTGATCTTACATTTCGGCGGCCGCCACCACCTGTGACTGTCGGCCTCGACTGTGGAGGACAACCACGTGCCACCCCTGACAACAACCCAACCCGGCCGAGCAGCACGGGGGCGGGTCAGCATCCTGGCCACCACGGCCCTGCTCGCGGCGGGTCTGGTCGGCGCATCGGCGGCGAACGCCGCGGCGGCGCCCCCGACCAGCAACGGGCCGGTCGCCCGTTACCTCGTCCAACTCGACGAGGAGCCACTGGCCACCTACCCCGGAGGACTACCGGGGCTGCCGGGGACCCGGGCGGCGGAGGGCGGCCGGCTCAACCGCGGCTCCGGCGACGCCCGGGCGTACCAGGAGCACCTGCGGCAGAGGCGGGACGCGGTGCTGACCGGCGTCGGGGTACCCGCCGACCAGGTCAAGGGCACCTTCGACACCGCCTTCAACGGCTTCGCCGCACGCCTGTCCCCCGCCCAGGTGGTCCGGCTGCGGGCCACTCCCGGCGTACGTGCCGTCTACGAGGACGTCCAGGTGCACACCCACGCCTCGTACACGCCGGACTATCTCGGGCTGACCGGCGGAACGGGTGTCTGGGAGCGCCAGTTCGGCGACGCCCGGCACGCTGGCGAGGGCATGATCATCGGGGTGATCGACAGCGGCTTCTGGCCGGAGAGCGCCAGCTTCGCCCCGCTGCCCACCCCGCGCCCGGACCAGGCGGTCATCGACGCGAAGTGGAAGGGCACCTGCGACGTCGGCATCGAGGCGCCGATCACCTGCAACAACAAGGTGATCGGCGCCCGCTGGTACGCCGGGCTCGCCGACGCCTTCCCCGACGAGTACTCCTCACCCCGGGACCGCAACGGACACGGCACCCACACGGCGAGCACCGCGGCCGGCAACCACGGGGTGCCGGCCTCGGTCGCCGGCCAGTCCCTGGGCGAGATCTCCGGCGTGGCGCCGGCCGCCCGGTTGGCGATCTACAAGGCGCTGTACGACACCGGCGCCGGCTCGGCGACCGGCAGCTCGACCGACATCGTCCAGGCCATCGACGACGCGGTCGCCGACGGTGTGGACGTCATCAACTACTCGATCGGTGACGACAACGAGCGGTACACCGCGATCGAGCAGGCGTTCTTCAACGCCGCCGCGGCCGGCGTCTTCGTGGCGGCGGCGGGCGGGAACGCCGGCCCCGAGGCGAGCACCATCGACAACTCCGTGCCCTGGGTGACCACGGTGGCGGCGAGCACCATCGACCGGCAGCACAGCCGCACGCTCACCCTCGGCAACGGCAGGCAGGTCACCGGCGTGGGTATCGGAGCGGCCGCTGCCGGCCCGGCACCGCTGGTCTCGGGCAGGGCGAGCGCCCTGCACCCGGACAACCCCGGCGACGCCGAACTCTGTGTGGACGGCGCGCTCGACCCGGCCAAGGTCCGCGGCGCGATCGTGTTCTGCCTGCGCGGGGTCGTCGACCGGGTCGCGAAGAGCGCCGCGGTGGCGAAGGCCGGCGGCATCGGCATGGTGCTCTACAACGACGGGGTGAACTCGCTGGACGCCGACACCCACTCGGTGCCCACCGTGCACATCCTCGACACCGACGCGCCACCGGTCGCCGCGTACATCGCACAGGGTGGGGCGACCGCGACGATCTCGGCGGGACACCTGACCACGGTCGAGGCTCCCCAGGTCGCCGGCTTCTCCTCGGCGGGTCCGTCCCTCTTCAACCGCAGCGACCTGCTCAAGCCGGACATCAGCGCGCCCGGCATGGCGGTCGCCGCCGCGTTCTCCCCGGCGACCGGCGGGCAGGACTTCGCCCTCGAGTCGGGCACGTCGATGGCGGCCCCGCACATCGCCGGCCTCGCCGCCCTGCTCCGGGCCAAGCACCCGACCTGGTCACCGTCGGCGATCCGCTCGGCGATGATGACCACCGCCGTGGACACCACGGACCGGGGCAACCGGATCAAGCTCGGGGACGCCCCGGCGACGCCGTTCAACTACGGCGCCGGCGAGGTCCAACCGGGTGACGTCTTCGATCCCGGGCTGGTCTACGACTCCACCGAGCAGGACTGGCGCAAGTACCTGTGCGGGCTGGCCGCGAAGGGGGAGTTTGTCCCGACCGACGGCTGTGACACCACCGGCGCGATCGCGACGAACCAGCTCAACTACCCGTCGATCTCGATGGGCAACATGGTGGGCACCCAGACCGTGACCCGTACCGTCACCAACGTCAGCGACCGGGCCGGCACCTACACCTCCGACGTGCGGGCCCCTGCCGGTTACGCGGTGAAGGTCACCCCGGCGACGTTGCACGTGCCGGCAGGGCGGACCGCGACCTTCGAGGTGGAGATCACCAACCGGTCCGGCGCCTTCGGCACCTGGGCGGACGGTGCGCTGACCTGGCGTGACAAGTCCGGCCACCAGGTCAGGATCCCGCTGGTCGTCCACAACACCGGGCTGATCACACCCGACCAGATCACCGGCACCGGCACGGCCGGCAGCTTCCCGATGACCGCCCAGGTCGGCTACCGGGGCACGCTGGCCGCCCAGGTGATCGGCCTGACCGACGGCACCGCCACCACGACCACCCTGCACGGCGACGCGCCGATCTGGGACTCCCGGTCGCCGGAGAACCTGCCGGTGCCGCTGCCGGCGTCGATCCACCGGAGCACGGTGCACGTACCGGCGGGCACGGTGAACCCGCAGATCATGGTGACCGGTCAGGCTCCGGGCTGCACCGAGATCGACTGGGGCGCCGACCCGCTGCCGCCCTGCGCCGACTACATCGTCGACGTGTACGACCACACCAACACGGTCGTCGCCACCAGGTACGGCAGCCGGGACGGCGCCATCGTGGCCCTACCCGGGGTCGGGGACTACACACTGGTCGTCGAGCAGCTGTACACCCTCAACATGCCGGCCGGCCAGGAGGACAACACCTACACCGTCACCACCCTGCTGCCCGGCCAGCCCGGCAGCTCGGACGGCAGGCTGACCATCGATCCGAAGAAGCGCACGGTGATGGCGGGCGCCACCGCGAACCTGACGCTGCGCTGGGCCGGGCTCACCCCGGGCCGGCTCTACGTCGGCGCACTGGTGGTAGGCGACGGCAAGGACACGCTCAAGACCCTGCCGATCACGGTGCGGTCGTAACCTGACCCTGCCCCGCGACGTCCGGACCCACCCACGGGCGGTTCGGGGCGGCGCGGGGGGGGGGCCGCCGCGGCCCCCACCACCGGGTGCCCAGAAACTACTTCGAGTAGAGCTCGACGATCAGCTGCTCCTGGACCTGGGTGTCGATGACCCCACGGGCCGGAAGCGTGTGCACGAGCACCTTCATCTGGCTGGGGATGGCCTCCAGCCAGGCCGGCACCGTCTTCGAGCCGGCCTCGGCCTGTGCGACCAGGAACGGGGTCAGCTCCTTGGACTTGCCCCGGACCTCGACGATGTCGTGCTCCTTGACCCGGTACGACGGGATGTCGACCTTCTTGCCGTTCACCGTCAGGTGACCGTGCTTCACGAGCTGACGCGCGTGGTCACGGGACTTGGCCAGGCCGGCCCGGTAGACGACGTTGTCGAGCCGCGACTCGAGGATCTGCAGGAGGATCTCGCCGGTCTTGCCCTTCTTGGCGACGGCCTCCTCGTAGTACCCGCGGAACTGCTTCTCCAGCACGCCGTACACCCGGCGGGCCTTCTGCTTCTCACGCAGCTGCAGCAGGTACTCGGTCTCCTTGGTACGACCCCGGCCGTGCTGTCCGGGCGGGAACGGCCGGGACTCGAACGGGCACTTCGGGCCATCGCACTTGCTGCCCTTGAGGAACAGCTTCATCTTCTCCCGACGGCAGCGACGGCAGTCGGGACCGGTGTAACGAGCCATCTTTGTCTACTACCTCTCAGACCCGACGACGCTTCGGCGGACGGCACCCGTTGTGCGGCTGTGGCGTGACGTCGGCGATCTGGCCGACCTCCAGACCCACAGCCTGCAGCGAACGGATGGCGGTCTCCCGGCCGGAGCCGGGGCCCTTGACGAACACGTCGACCTTGCGCATGCCGTGCTCCATCGCCCGTCGCGCGGCGGCCTCGGCGGCCAGCTGGGCGGCGAACGGGGTCGACTTGCGGGATCCCTTGAAGCCGACCTGGCCAGCGGAGGCCCAGGAGATGACGGCACCGGTCGGGTCCGTGATCGAGACGATGGTGTTGTTGAACGTGCTCTTGATGTGCGCCTGCCCGTGGGCGACGTTCTTGCGTTCCTTGCGCCGGACCTTCTTGACGGCGGCCCCGGCGCGAGCCTTCGGTGGCATAAGTCTGTGCGCTCCTAGTTGACTTCCCGGTGCGGGTAGGAGTCCGGACGACCTCGACGGACGCCGACCCGGATTCCGGTTCACTCTCCGGTACGGGTAGGAGTCCGGACGACCTCGACGGACGCCGACCCGGATTCCGGTTAACTCTCCGGTACGGGTAGGAGTCCGGACGACCTCGACGGACGCCGACCCGGATTCCGGTTAAGTTTTACTTCTTGCCGGGCTTCTTCTTGCCGGCGACGGTCCGCTTCGGGCCCTTCCGGGTCCGGGCGTTGGTACGGGTCCGCTGACCACGGACGGGCAGGCCCCGGCGGTGCCGGATGCCCTCGTAGCAGCCGATCTCGACCTTGCGGCGGATGTCCGCGGCGACCTCGCGGCGCAGGTCACCTTCTACCTTGAAGTTCGCCTCGATGTGGTTCCGGAGCTGCAGCAGCTCCTCGTCCGTGAGGTCCTTGGCGCGCTTGTCCGGGGAGATGCCGGTGGCGGCGAGCGTCTCGAGCGCCCGGGTCCGTCCGACCCCGAAAATGTAGGTGAGCGCGATCTCCATCCGCTTGTCGCGGGGGAGGTCGACGCCGACTAGCCGTGCCATGTGCGGGCGTACTCCTCGTGGTGTTCGCGGAGGTCTGGACCCGCCCCACCCCGCCTGCCCCGACGGGCCCCGGCCTCCGACCGGGGGTCAGCCACGACTCGCGTTCTCGCCAGGCGTTCTCGCCAGACGTTCTCGCTGCTCGCGGCTGGGACGAGCTTGTGTTGTTGTGCGGGATCTACGACCCGGGTGACCACGACGCGCCGCCGGCGGCGTGCCGGCCGGCGACCGTGGTTCAGCCCTGGCGCTGCTTGTGGCGCGGGTCGGTGCAGATGACCATGACCCGGCCGTGCCGGCGGATCACCCGGCACTTGTTGCAGATCCTCTTGACGCTCGGCTTGACCTTCACGGTTGCCTTACTTCCCATCTAGTACCCGGCAGCGCGACGCCGTCGAGTCGTGAGGACGGACACGGATGTCCGGTCGTCGTCAGGCGAACCCCTCCGGACCGGCGAGCGGTCCGGTGACGTTCACTTGTAGCGGTAGACGATCCGCCCGCGGCTCAGGTCGTACGGCGAGAGTTCGACGACAACCCGGTCCTCGGGCAGGATGCGGATGTAGTGCTGCCGCATCTTGCCGCTGATGTGAGCCAGCACCTTGTGGCCGTTGGCGAGCTCGACCCGGAACATCGCGTTCGGGAGTGGCTCGATGACCCGGCCTTCCATCTCGATGGCTCCGTCTTTTTTCGGCATGTCCTCCGCTGTCCTGACGTCGGTTACTCCGGACGGCTCACAACGTCTTCCTGGATGATGGCCATCCAGGCCAGCCGCGGACCCCGGCTCCCACCGAAGCGCGGGTGGGCATGCCGGAGTGGACGCTGTGCGCCGATCAGCCAGTGTACGCGCGCACGTGCAGCAGCGCCAACCCGAGGTGGCTCGGGTTGGCTGATCGGACGAATCCGACTATATCAGGCGGCCTCCCCGTCACCCGGCCGCTCGGTCCGACGGCGCTCCCGGCGCTCGGCCCTGGCCCGCTCCCGAGCCGCCCGGCGGGCGGCCCGGCGCTGCGGCGCACCGTTGGCCAGACCCGAGACCGTCACCACCAGCAACACCACTCCCCAGGGCCCGGCGACCCAGCCCGGCCAGAAGTAGTTGATATCGCCGGCCATCACGCAGATGACCGCCCAGATCCCGACGACCACCGCGACCGTGCTGAAGTAGGGACCCCAGGTTTCCCGCAGCCAGTCCCGTACCACGGTGCCGGGAGAGGACGGCGTAGGTCCGGTCGAACCGCCCGGGACGGCCACCCCTCCGGTTCCGGTCGGCGCCAGCCGTGACCGCTCCTCCGGCGCCGGGGCGGGCAGGTCGGCGAGCAACCCGTCCAGGTCACCGTACGTCTTCGCCGCGTACGTCCGCTGGAGTCGGTTGTCGTACTCGTTCAGGTCGAGCCGACCCTCGTCCAGGGCGCGACGGAGCCGGTCGGCGACCGCCGCCCGGTCCGAGTCCGCGGCACGCATCCGGTCCCGCTGCTCCATGACTCAAAGTTTGCCATCACCGGGCCACCGGGCACAGCAGTGCATGATCGGCCTGCTGCTTCCGCAGAACCGGAACCGGGCTCGCCCCGGCCCGGCACCCGGCGCGAGCGGCGCCCCAGCCCGGCGGAACTCAGCCCGCCGGGGCGGAAGGAGCCGGTTCGCGGGCGGTCACCAGGTCACCGAGCCGGGCACGGCCACCGTCCGGCGCGGTCAACACCCAGACCCCGTCGTCGAGCAACGCCATCGAATGCTCGACGTGCGCCGCGATCGAACCGTCCCGGGTGACCACCGTCCAGCCGTCGGCCAACTCCACGCTCCGCGGCGAACCCATCGTGATCATCGGCTCGATCGCCAGCGCCATTCCGGGGACCAGGCGCGGCCCGCGTCCCGGCCGACCATGGTTGAGGACGTGCGGGTCCTGGTGCATCTCCGTACCGATGCCGTGCCCGCCGTAACCCTCGACAATGCCGTACCGGCCGGCGGCCCGGACCGCCCGCTCCACCGCGAACGAGATGTCGGTGAGCCGGCCCCGGCGGTTGAGCATGCCCCGGGCGGCGGCGGCGATCCCGGCCCACATCGCGTCCTCCGCGACCTCGGCCATCCGGAGCAACTCCGGGCGCACCTCGCCGACGCCGACGGTGATCGCCGCGTCGCCGTGCCAGCCGTCGAGTACGGCGCCGCAGTCGATCGAGATCAGGTCCCCCTCCCGGAGCACCTGGTCGGCGGCGGGGATCGCGTGCACGATCTGCTCGTTCACCGAGGAGCAGATCGTCGCCGGGAAGCCGTGGTAGCCCTTGAACGAGGGAACCGCGCCGGCGCCGCGGATCACCGACTCGGCGATCGCGTCGAGGTCGGCGGTGGAGACCCCGGGCGCGACCGCGGCCCGCATCCGGGCCAGCGCGTCCGCGACGACCAGCCCGGCCGCCCGCATCTTCTCGATCTGCTCCGGGGTCTTCAGCTGGATGTCCAGCTGGTGACGACGCATGGAACCAGCCTATCCGCCGTACGAGCGCAGGGCGTCGATCGCCCGGACGGTGACGTCCTCCACCGGCCCGGTCGCGTCGATCCCGACGAGCTTGCCCTGCGCGCCGTAGTAGTCGATCAGCGGAGCGGTCTTGCTCGCGTACTCCCGGAGCCGCTCGGCGATGGTCTCCGCCTTGTCGTCGTCGCGCTGGAAGAGCTCGCCGCCGCACCGGTCACAGATCCCCGGCGTGGTGGTCGGGTCGAACTCGACGTGCCAGATCTTCTGGCAGCCCCGGCAGGTACGCCGACCGGAGAGCCGCCGGATCACCTCGTCGTCGTCGACCACCAGCTCCAGGACCAGATCCAGGGCGGTGCCCAGGTCGGCCAGGAGCTTGTCCAGCGCAGCGGCCTGCGGAGTCGTCCGGGGAAAGCCGTCGAGCAGGAAGCCCTCGGCGGCGTCCGGCTCGGCGAGCCGGTCCCGGACCATGTTGATCGTCACCTCGTCGGGCACCAGCTTGCCGGCGTCCATGTACCGCTTCGCCTCGACCCCGAGCGGGGTCCCCTGGCTGACGTTCGCCCGGAAGATGTCCCCGGTCGAGATCTTCGGCACGGCGAGGTGGGCGGCGATGAACTCGGCCTGGGTCCCCTTGCCCGCCCCGGGGGGACCGACCAGAACGAGTCGCATCTACCGCAGGAACCCTTCGTAGTTCCGCTGCATGAGCTGGCTCTCGATCTGCTTCACCGTCTCCAGGCCGACGCCGACCATGATCAGAACGGCCGTGCCACCGAACGGGAAGTTCTGGAACTGCTGGTTGTCCAGCCAGATGAAGAAGAAGTTCGGCAGGACGGCCACGAGACCCAGGTAGAGCGAGCCCGGCAGGGTGATCCGGCTCAGGATGAAGTCGAGGTAGTCAGCGGTGGGCTTGCCCGGCCGGATACCCGGCACGAACCCGCCGTACTTCTTCATGTTGTCCGCGACCTCGGTCGGGTTGAACGTGATCGAGACGTAGAAGTACGTGAAGAAGATGATCAGCAGGAAGTAGACGATGATGTACGTCGGGCTGTCCGGCTGCACCAGGTGGTTCTGCACCCAGGTCTGCCAACCGTTCAGGTTGTTCTGGTCGAAGAACTGGAGCAGCAGCGTCGGCAGGTAGAGCAGCGACGAGGCGAAGATGACCGGGATGACACCGGCCTGGTTCACCTTCAGCGGGATGTACGTGGAGGTGCCGCCGTACATCCGCCGGCCGATCATGCGCTTCGCGTACTGGACCGGGATCCGCCGCTGCGCCTGCTCGATGAAGACCACCAGGGTGATGACGACCAGGACCAGGACCAGAACCAGGGCGAACATCCCCCAGCCCTTGTTGTTCTTGATCGTCCAACCCTCGCTGGGCAGCCGCGCCGCGATCGAGGTGAAGATCAGCACGGACATGCCGTTGCCGACGCCCCGGTCGGTGATCAGCTCGCCCAGCCACATCACCACACCGGTGCCCGCAGTCATCGTGATGACCAGGACAGTGACGGTCAGCCAGCTCGGCAGCCCGGTCCCCTCGGGGATGATCGGGAACTCCTGGCACATGCCGTTGAAGAGCTGCCCGGAGCGGGCCAGCGCCACGAACGCGGACGCCTGCAGGACGCCGAGGCCGAGAGTCAGGTAACGGGTGTACTGCGTGATCTTCGCCTGACCCGCCTGGCCCTCCTTGCGGAGCTGCTCCAACCGGGGAATGACCACGGTGAGCAGCTGAAGGATGATCGAGGCGGTGATGTAGGGCATGATGCCCAGCGCGAAGACCGACAGCGACAGCAGCGCGCCACCGGAGAAGAGGTTGAGGAGGTTGAAGACCCCGTTACCCTCCCCCGTCTCCATGGTCTGGATGCACTTCTGCACGTTGCCGTACGAGACACCCGGACTGGGCAGGGTCGCGCCGAGCCGGTAGACCGCGATGATGGCTACTGTAAACAGCAGCTTCTTGCGCAGGTCAGGCGTGCGGAACGCACTGAGAAAGGCGGAGAGCAACTTCTTCCTCCTGCGCGAGGCGGGCCGCCGCTGGTGCGTGGCGGGACGGGGTGGTGTCGGGCGATCGGCCCGAAACCCATGCTGGGATCGGACTCTAACAGTCCGGCGCGCTCTCGGGCAGATCCACCCGGGAGCATTCACCGGCTCCGATATTAGCGGGGCGAACGAGCCCCCCAGTAGACCGGGGCGCCCGCCAGTTGCTCAAGAACTGGACGAGCGCCACGACCCGTCGTCTTACAGCTCGGTGACCGAGCCACCGGCAGCGGTGACCTTCTCCTTGGCCGACGCGCTGAACGCGTGCGCCGACAGCTGGAGAGAGACGCCACCCAGGTCCCCGGTACCGAGGACCTTCACCGGCTGACCCTTGCGGACGGCGCCGGCCTCGACCAGCTCCGCCGGCCCGACCTGGCCGCCCTGCGGGAACAGCTCGGCCAGCCGGTCCAGGTTGACCACCTGGTACACGACCTTGAACTTGTTCTTGAAGCCCTTCAGCTTCGGCAGCCGCATGTGGATGGGCATCTGCCCACCCTCGAACGCCGCCGAGATGTTCTTCCGGGCCTTGGAACCCTTGGTACCTCGACCGGCGGTCTTGCCCTTGGAGCCCTCACCGCGACCCACCCGGGTCTTCGCGGTCTTGGCGCCGGGAGCCGGACGCAGGTGGTGGACCTTGATCGTCATTAGTCGACCTCCTCGACCTTCACGAGGTGGCTCACGGTGAAGATCATGCCCCGGATCTCGGGACGGTCCTCCTTGACCACCACGTCGTTGATCCGCTTGAGACCGAGCGACCGCAGCGACTCACGCTGGTTGTGCTTGGTCCCGATGCCGGACCGGACCTGGGTGACCTTCAGGCGCGCCATCAGGACGTCACCCCCGCCTGGGTCGCGAGCATGGCGGCCGGCGCCACGTCCTCGACCGGCAGACCCCGCCGCTTCGCGACCGCCTCCGGCGACTCCAGCCCCTTCAGGGCCGCGACGGTGGCGTGCACGATGTTGATCGGGTTGGACGAACCGAGGCTCTTGGAGAGCACGTCGTGGATACCCGCGCACTCCAGGACGGCACGCACCGGACCACCGGCGATGACACCCGTACCGGCGCTGGCCGGCTTGAGCAGCACCACGCCGGCGGCGTCCTCGCCCTGCACCGGGTGCGGGATCGTGGAGGCGATGCGCGGCACCTTGAAGAAGTGCTTCTTGGCCTCCTCGACACCCTTGGCGATCGCCGCGGGCACCTCCTTGGCCTTCCCGTAGCCGACCCCGACCGTACCGTCGCCGTCGCCCACGATCACCAGGGCGGTGAAGCTGAAGCGACGACCACCCTTCACGACCTTCGCGACCCGGTTGATGGCGACGACCCGCTCAAGATGCGGCGTCTTCTCGGCGGGCGCGTTTCCGCGACCGCCCTCACGGCGGTTGTCGCGGCGACCACCCTCGTTGCCACCGGACCCGCCGCCACGGCGCTGTTGACCTGGCATCAGCAGCCTTCCTCTCTCTTCGTGACGGGGTTAGAACTCGAGCCCGGCTTCACGGGCAGCGTCGGCCAGCGCGGCGATCCGCCCCGCGTACTTGTTACCTCCGCGGTCGAAGACGACCTTGGAGATACCCGCGGCCTTGGCCCGCTCGGCGAGCAGCGTCCCGACCTTGCCGGCCAGGGCGCTCTTGTCGCCCTCGGCGCCACGGATCGAGGCGTCCAGGGTCGAGGCCGACACCAGGGTGTGCCCCCGGTTGTCGTCCACGATCTGGGCCACGATGTGCCGCAGCGAACGGGTGACGACCAGACGCGGCCGCTCGGCGCTGCCGAACACGGTCTTGCGGACCCGGAAGTGCCGACGCGCCCGCCCGACGGCGCGCTGGGCGGCGACGCCGCGACGGCGCTTGAGCAGCGTGGCGGTCACTTCTTACCTGCCTTTCTCCCGGCCTCGCGGCCGGCGGATGCCCTCGCCCTGGCGTTCGTGGCGGTCACTTCTTGCCCGCCTTTCCAGCCTTGCGGCGGATGACCTCGCCCTGGTACTTGACGCCCTTGCCCTTGTACGGCTCCGGCGGGCGGATCTTCCGGATGTTGGCGGCTACCTCGCCGACCTGCTGCTTGTCGATCCCGCTCACGTGGAACAACGTGGGCCGCTCGACGGTGAAGGTGATCCCGTCCGGGGCCTTCACCTGCACCGGGTGCGAGAACCCGAGCGCGAACTCGAGGTCGCTGCCCTTGGCGGTCACCCGGTAACCGGTGCCGGCGATCTCGAGGGTCTTGCGGTACCCCTCGGTCACGCCGACGATCATGTTGGCCACCAGGGTCCGGCTCAGGCCGTGCAGCTCCTTGGCGCGCCGCTCGTCGTTCGGCCGGCTGACGTGCAGCTGGCCGTCCTCGCCCCGCTCCGCCGTGATCGGCTCGGCCAGGGTGTGCGACAGCTCGCCCTTCGGGCCCTTGACCTTGACGGTCGCACCGTCGATGGTCACCTCGACACCGGTCGGCACCGGGATCGACTTACGTCCAATACGCGACATTTCTCTTCTCCCGTTACCAGACGAAGGCGAGGACTTCCCCGCCAACGCTCCGCTTGCGGGCCTGCCGGTCGGTCAGCAGCCCCTGGGACGTCGAAATGATCGCCACGCCCAGTCCGCCGAGCACCCGGGGGAGCCCGTCCGACTTGGCGTACACCCGCAGACCGGGCTTGGACACGCGCTTGATGCCGGCCAGGCTCCGCTCCCGGTTCTGGCCGTACTTCAGCTCGACGACCAGTCGCTTGCCGACGGTGCCCTCTTCGGGCTCCTCGACCGACCAGGTGGCGATGTAACCCTCGGCCTTGAGGACCTCGGCGATGTTCGCCTTGATCTTCGAGTAGGGCATCGTCACCCGGTCGTGGTACGCCTGGTTGGCGTTACGCAGACGCGTCAGCATGTCTGCGATCGGGTCGGTCATCGTCATGGATCTCGTCAGCCTTTCTCGCCGGGGTTCCCGGGGCGTTGGCCCGGGCCTACGGCGTTGCGATCCTCGCCCCGACCTTCAGTCGGGACGCGGCTGGGCCCTACCAGGGCGCTCCACCGGAATCGGGTGGGGCGCAGCGTCACCAGGAAGCCTTCGACACACCGGGCAGCTCGCCCCGGTGGGCCATCTCCCGGATGCACACCCGGCAGAGGCCGAACTTGCGGTAGACCGCCTTCGGCCGCCCGCACCGCTGGCAGCGGGTGTACGCGCGAACCGAGAACTTCGGCTTCGCGGCCGCCTTGAGGATCAGCGCCTTCTTCGCCATTCGCTCAGTTCTCCTTGAACGGGAAGCCCAGGAGCTTGAGCAGCGCCCGGCCCTCGTCGTCGGTCGTGGCCGTGGTGACCACCGTGATGTCCATGCCCCGTACCCGATCGATCCGGTCCTGGTCGATCTCGTGGAACACCGACTGCTCGGTCAACCCGAACGTGTAGTTGCCGTGCCCGTCGAGCTTGCGCCCGTCCAGGCCGCGGAAGTCACGGATACGCGGCAGCGCGATCGACAGCAGCCGGTCCAGGAACTCCCACATCCGGTCGCCCCGCAGGGTGACCTTCGCGCCGATCGGCATGCCCTCGCGGAGCTTGAACTGCGCGATCGACTTCCGGGCCCGCCGCACCTGCGGCTTCTGCCCGGAGATGGTGGCCAGGTCCCGGACGGCGCCGTCGATCAGCTTCGCGTCCCGGGCGGCCTCGCCGACGCCCATGTTGATGACGATCTTCACCAGGCCGGGTACCTGCATGGGGTTCCCGTAGCCGAACTGCTCACGCAGCTGCCCGGCGATCTCGTTGCGGTACCGCTCCTTGAGCCGCGGCATCGTCTTCGTTTCGGTTGCCGTCATCACAGGTCCTTACCGGTGCTGCGCGCGATGCGGACCTTCTGGCCGTTGTCGTCGATCCGGTACCCGACCCGGGTCGGGTTGCCGTCGGAGTCCAGGACCTGCACGTTCGAGACGTGGATCGGGGCCTCCTGGGTGACGATGCCACCGGTCTTCGCACCGCGTTGGGTGGTGGTCACACGGGTGTGCTTCTTGATCCGGTTCACGCCCTCGACCAGAACCTTGTCCTGCCGCGGGTAGGCCGCGATGACCTTGCCCTTGGCGCCCTTGTCCTTGCCGGCGATGACGACGACCGTGTCGCCCTTCTTCACCTTCACGGCTACAACACCTCCGGGGCGAGCGAGATGATCTTCATGAACCGCTTGTCCCGCAGCTCCCGGCCGACCGGGCCGAAGATACGGGTACCACGCGGGTCGCCACCGTCCTTGATGATCACGGCGGCGTTCTCGTCGAACCGGATGTACGAGCCGTCCGGCCGCCGCTTCTCCTTCGCGGTACGGACGACAACCGCCTTGACGACGTCGCCCTTCTTCACGCCCGCGCCGGGGATGGCGTCCTTGACCGTGGCCACGATGACGTCGCCGATGCTCGCGTACCGCCGACCGGAGCCACCGAGCACCCGGATGCACAGGATCTCCCGGGCACCCGTGTTGTCGGCGACACGCAGTCGCGACTCCTGCTGAATCACGTCAATCTCCTATGTCTGCCAGTTCTCAGCCGGCGGCCTCCCCGACCGCACCTCCCGGACACGGGAGGGAGGGCCGGCTGAGCTTGGCGGAACCCTGAGCCTGCGGTACGGCTCTTACTTGGCCTTCTCGAGGATCTCCACGACCCGCCACCGCTTGGTGGCGGAGAGCGGACGGGTCTCCATGAGCAGCACCCGGTCGCCCACGCCGCACGCGTTCTGCTCGTCGTGCGCCTTCAGCTTGCTGGTGCGGCGCATGACCTTGCCGTACAGCGCGTGCTTGACCCGGTCCTCAACCTCGACGACCACGGTCTTGTCCATCTTGTCGCTGACCACGAGTCCCTCGCGAACCTTGCGCTGGGCCCGCGGCGTCGCGGTGGTGGTGGTCTCTTCACTCATGATGCAGTCACCTCAGTCGGCGCGGCCGAAAGCCCCAGTTCGCGCTCACGCATGATCGTGTAGATCCGGGCGATCTCCCGACGGATGACCTGCAGCCGGCGGTTGTTGTCCAGCTGCCCGGTCGCCGCCTGGACGCGCAGGTTGAACAGCTCCGCCTTGGCCTCCCGCAACCTGCTGACCAGCTCCTCTTCGGAGAGTTCACGCAGCTCGCCGGCCTTCACGCCCGCGGCCATCAGCTTTCACCCACTTCGCGCGTAACAATGCGGCACTTCATCGGGAGCTTGTGGATCGCGCGACGCATCGCCTCTCGCGCGACCTGCTCGTTGGGGAAGGACATCTCGAAGAGCACCCGCCCCGGCTTCACGTTGGCGACCCACCACTCGGGCGAGCCCTTACCGGAACCCATCCGGGTCTCGGCGGGCTTCTTGGTCAGGGCCTGGTCCGGGAAGACCGTGATCCAGACCTTGCCACCACGCTTGATGTGCCGGGTCATCGCGATACGGGCCGACTCGATCTGCCGGTTCGTCACGTACGCGGGCTCGAGCGCCTGGATTCCGAACTCGCCGAACACCACCCGGTTGCCGCCCTTCGACGCGCCACTGCGGTCGGGGTGGTGCGGCTTGCGGAAGCCCTTCGGGGGCTTACGCGGCATCAGCATCTGTCAGCCCTCCTGCGCTGAGCTGTCCGTTCCGGCGGAGCCCGCCGGAGTCGCCGCGGCGGAACCCGCTGCGGCGCTGTCGTTCGTGGCCTCGGCGGAGATCTCCGCCTGGGCCGCCCGGCCGGCCTCGGTCCCGCCGGGAGTGGTGCCGGACGAGCCGGACCGACCACGACGCGGCCGGTCGGGACGGTCGCCCCGCTCCCGGCGCGGACGCGCCGGACCCGCCTCGGCCGGAGCCTCCCGGCCCGGTACGGCGTCGCCCTTGTAGATCCAGACCTTCACGCCGATCCGGCCGAAGGTGGTCCGGGCCTCGAAGAAGCCGTACTCGATGTTGGCCCGCAGCGTGTGCAGCGGTACCCGACCCTCACGGTAGAACTCGGTCCGGCTCATCTCCGCGCCGCCGAGACGGCCGGAGACCTGCACCCGGATGCCCCGCACGATCGGGTTCTTCATCGCCGACTGCATGGCCTTGCGCATCGCCCGCCGGAAGCTGACCCGGCTGGAGAGCTGCTCGGCCACGCCCTGCGCGACCAGCTGCGCGTCCGACTCCGGGCTCTTCACCTCGAGGATGTTGAGCTGCACCTGCTTGCCGGTGAGCTTCTCGAGCCGACCCCGGATCTTGTCGGCCTCCGCACCCTTACGGCCGATGACGATGCCCGGCCGGGCGGTGTGGATGTCGACCCGGACCCGGTCGCGGGTCCGCTCGATGTCGACCTTGGAAATACCCGCGCGCTCCAGACCGGTCGACATCATCCGACGGATCTTGACGTCCTCGGCGATGTAGTCCTTGTAGAGCTTGTCCGCGTACCACCGGGACTTCCAGTCGGTCGAGATGCCGAGCCGGAACCCGTGCGGGTGAACCTTCTGCCCCATTACTCGGCACCCTCCGTCTTGCTCTGCTGCGTCTCGGCGGCTCCGGTCTCGGCCGCCGGAGCGGTCGACTTGGCCGGGGCGGCCTTCTTCGCGGCCCGCCGGGCCGGCGTCGCCGGCGCCACGGCCTCGACCACGATGGTGATGTGACAGGTCCGCTTGCGGATCCGGTACGCCCGGCCCTGGGCCCGCGGCTGGAACCGCTTCATCGTCGGGCCCTCGTCCACGAACGCCTCGCTGACGAGCAGCGCGTCGGGGTCCAGCCGCTCGTTGTTCTCCGCGTTGGCGATCGCGCTCGCGAGCACCTTGTAGACCTGCTCACTCGCCGCCTGCGGCGCGAACTGCAGCACCGTGAGCGCCTCCTTCGCGGGCAGACCGCGGACGAGGTTGATCACCCGGCGCGCCTTGGTCGGCGAGATGCGCACGTGTCGCGCAACCGCCCGCGCGCCCGGAAGCACCGGAGCGTCGCCCTTTACTGGCATCGCTGAAACCCCTTGATCCTTTATCCGTGGTCGGCGCTCAGCGCCGGCGGCTCTTCCGGTCGTCCTTCTCGTGACCCTTGAACGTGCGGGTCAGCGCAAACTCGCCGAGCTTGTGCCCGACCATCGCCTCGGTGACGAACACCGGGACGTGCTTGCGCCCGTCGTGCACGGCGATCGTGTGCCCCAGCATCTCGGGGATGATCGTCGAACGGCGCGACCAGGTCTTGATGACGTTCTTCGAGCCCTTCTCGTTCTGCGTCTCCACCTTCTTGAGCAGGTGGTCGTCGACGAACGGGCCCTTCTTCAGGCTGCGAGGCATGTCTTATCTCCCTTAGCCGCGCTTACGGGTGGCGTAGCGGCGGCGGACGATGAGACGGTCGCTCGCCTTGCCCTTACGACGGGTGCGGCCCTCGGGCTTACCCTGCGGGTTCACCGGGTGGCGACCACCGGAGGTCTTGCCCTCACCACCACCGTGCGGGTGGTCGACCGGGTTCATCGCCACACCACGGACGGTCGGGCGCTTGCCCTTCCACCGCATCCGGCCGGCCTTGCCCCAGTTGATGTTGGACTGGTCGGCGTTGCCGATCTCGCCGATCGTCGCCCGGCAACGGACGTCGACCCGCCGGATCTCGCCGGAGGGCATCCGCAGGGTGGCGTACGCCCCCTCGCGGCCCAGCAGCTGGATGCCGACGCCGGCCGACCTGGCCAGCTTGGCGCCACCGCCCGGGCGCAGCTCCACCGCGTGGATGGTGGAACCGACCGGGATGTTGCGCAGCGGCAGGTTGTTGCCGGGCTTGATGTCGGCACCCGGACCGGACTCGACCGGGTCACCCTGCTTGAGGTCCTTCGGCGCGATGATGTAGCGCTTCTCGCCGTCGGCGTAGTGCAGCAGTGCGATCCGCGCGGTGCGGTTCGGGTCGTACTCGATGTGCGCGACCTTCGCCGGCACGCCGTCCTTGTCGACCCGCTTGAAGTCGATCAGGCGGTACTGGCGCTTGTGCCCGCCGCCGTGGTGCCGCGTGGTGATCCGGCCGTGGGCGTTACGCCCGCCCTTCTTCGGCAACGGAGCCAGCAGCGACTTCTCCGGGGTCGACCGGGTGATCTCAGCGAAGTCGGCGACGCTGGAGCCACGCCGGCCCGGCGTCGTCGGCTTGTACTTACGGATAGCCATTGTCTATACCCCTCAGCTGACCGGCCCGCCGAAGGCCTCGATGCGGTCACCGTCGGCCAGCTTCACCATCGCCCGCTTGGTGTCCTTGCGCTTCCCGAACCCGGTACGGGTCCGCTTGCGCTTGCCCTCACGGTTGAGCGTGTTGACCGTGATGACCCGGACGTTGAAGATCTGCTGGATCGCGATCTTGATCGCGGTCTTGTTGGCGTCCGGGTGCACCAGGAAGGTGTACCAGTTCTTGTTGAGCTCGCTGTAGCTCTTCTCCGAGACGACCGGCGCGATGATGATGTCCCGCGGGTCGGCGATCGTGGTCACTTGTCGCTCTCCTCACCCTGCGCCCCACCGCGGCGACCCAGGAACTCGTCCAGGGCGTCCCGGGTGAAGACCACGTCGTCGGCGACCAGCACGTCGTACGTGTTGAGCTGGCCGGCCTCCAGCAGATGCACGCTCACCTCGTTGCGCAGCGACAGCCAGTTCAGCTCGTCGGTGCTGCTGAGCACGACCAGCACCCGCCTGGCCTGGCTGACCTTGCGCAGCGTGGCGACGGCGCCCTTCGTCGACGGCTTGTCACCGCTGACGAAGGTCTCCACCACGTGCAACTGGCCGTTGCGGGCCCGGTCGGAGAGGGCACCGCGCAGCGCGGCCGCCTTCATCTTCTTCGGGGTCCGCTGGCTGTAGTCCCGCGGGACCGGCCCGTGCACGACGCCACCGCCGGCGAACTGCGGCGCGCGGATCGAACCCTGCCGGGCCCGACCGGTGCCCTTCTGCTTGTACGGCTTCTTGCCGCCACCCGCGACCTCGCCCCGGGTCTTGACCTTGTGCGTGCCCTGCCGCGCGGCGGCAAGCTGCGCAACCACGACCTGGTGCATCAGCGGGATGTTGGCCTGCACGTCGAAGACCTCGGCGGGCAGCTCGACCGAGCCGCTCTTGGTGCCCTCGGCGGTCAGTACGTCAACCGTGCTCACTTCGCCTCTCCGCCCTTCTTCGCGGCGGCCTTGGCCGCCGAGCGGACCAGCACCAGCGCGCCCTTGGGACCGGGGATGGCACCGCGAACCAGCAGCAGGTTGTTCTCCGGGTCGACCGCCTGGACGGTCAGGTTCTGGGTGGTGAACCGCACGCCACCCATCCGACCGGCCATCCGGACGCCCTTGAAGACGCGACCCGGGGTGGCGCAGGCGCCGATGGAGCCCGGCGAGCGGTGCTTACGCTCGACACCGTGACCCGCGCCCAGACCGCGGAAGCCGTGCCGCTTCATGACACCGGCGAAGCCCTTGCCCTTGGTCCGGCCGGTGACGTCGATCGTCGTGCCAGCGGCGAACGTCTCGACGTTCACCTCCTGGCCCAGCTCGTACTCGGCGGCGTCGGTGGTGCGCAGCTCGACGATGTGCCGGCGCGGCGCCACGTTGGCCTTGGCGTAGTGGCCGCTGACCGGCTTCTTGACCTTGCGCGGGTTGATCGCGCCGTACGCCAGCTGGACCGCGGAGTAGCCGTCCTTGTCAGCGGTGCGGATCTGGGTCACGACACACGGCCCGGCCTGCACCACCGTCACCGGGACAACACGGTTGTTGTCCCAGACCTGGGTCATGCCGAGCTTGGCGCCCAGGATGCCCTTCACTTGCCTGTCCATTAGTCCGGTCCCTACAGCTTGATCTCGATGTCGACGCCAGCCGGCAGGTCGAGGCGCATGAGCGAGTCGACCGTCTTGGGGGTCGGGTCGATGATGTCGATCAGACGCTTGTGCGTGCGCATCTCGAAGTGCTCGCGCGAGTCCTTGTACTTGTGCGGCGAACGGATCACGCAGAAACGGTTGATCTCCGTGGGCAGCGGCACCGGGCCCGCGACCTGAGCCCCGGTACGCGTCACCGTCTCAACGATCTTGCGCGCCGAGGAGTCGACCACCTCGTGGTCGTACGCCTTGAGCCGGATGCGGATCTTCTGTCCCGCCATGGTGGCCTCTGTTCCTTCTCTCGCCTTGTCCGTCCCGCCCGGTTGCTACCACGGAGCTCACCCCCGGGAAGCGGGATGTTCCATGCCGGGCTCGGGCGCTGCCCAACTCCCGTGCTTTCCGACCCCCGCGGTCGGGCGTGTCGCGCCCTGGGGCCAGGCTCCGCCCCGGAAAACCGGAGCGGTCCCCGCCCGTGCGGGAAGTTCGGGGGCGCCGGGAGTGGATCGCCACGCCCCGGACACCCAGCGAGGGTGGCTGACTATCGGGCAGCCAGCCACCCCGCCGGTACGCAACCTGACCAGTATGCCGTACCACCGCACGGCAATGCTAATCGGGGTTACTGTTTACTTGATGATCTTCGTGACGAAGCCCGCGCCGACCGTACGGCCACCCTCACGAATCGCGAACTTGAGGTTCTCCTCCATCGCGATCGGCTGGATCAGCTTCACGGTCATCGTGGTGTTGTCACCCGGCATGACCATCTCGGTGCCCTCGGGCAGCGTGACGACGCCGGTAACGTCCGTGGTCCGGAAGTAGAACTGCGGACGGTAGTTCTGGAAGAACGGGGTGTGCCGGCCACCCTCCTCCTTGGAGAGGATGTAGACGGTCGCCTCGAACTCGGTGTGCGGGGTGGTGGTGCCGGGCTTGACCACCACCATGCCGCGCTCGACGTCCTCGCGCTTGATACCCCGCAGCAGCAGACCGACGTTCTCACCCGCGCGGGCCTCGTCGAGCAGCTTGCGGAACATCTCGATACCGGTGCAGACCGTCTTCTGCGACTTCTCGCGGATACCGACGATCTCCACCTCCTCGTTCGGCTTGAGCACGCCACGCTCGGCGCGGCCGGTGACCACGGTGCCACGACCGGTGATCGTGAAGACGTCCTCGATCGGCATGAGGAACGGCTTGTCGGTCTCCCGCTCCGGCTGAGGAATCGCGGTGTCGACCGCGTTCATCAGGTCCATGAGCTTGGAGGTCCACTCCGGGTCGCCCTCGAGCGCCTTCAGCGCGGAGACCCGGACGACCGGCAGGTCGTCACCCGGGTACTCCTGCGACGAGAGCAGCTCACGGACCTCGAGCTCGACGAGCTCCAGGAGCTCCTCGTCGTCGACCATGTCGCTCTTGTTCAGCGCCACGACGATGTACGGCACGCCGACCTGACGGGCCAGCAGCACGTGCTCGCGGGTCTGCGGCATCGGGCCGTCGGTCGCCGCCACCACCAGGATCGCGCCGTCCATCTGCGCGGCACCGGTGATCATGTTCTTGATGTAGTCGGCGTGACCCGGGCAGTCCACGTGCGCGTAGTGCCGCGCCGCGGTCTGGTACTCGACGTGCGCGATCGAGATCGTGATACCGCGGGCCTTCTCCTCCGGCGCCTTGTCGATCTCGTCGAACGGCGTGTACGGGTTCAGGTCCGGGAACTCGTCGTGCAGAACCTTGGTAATGGCCGCCGTCAGCGTCGTCTTACCGTGGTCGATGTGACCAATGGTGCCGATGTTGACGTGCGGCTTAGTCCGCTCGAACTTCGCCTTCGCCACTGGTGTCCTCCTGTGGACTTCTTGGTTCGTACGCCCGGCGCGCCATTCGGCGCTTAGGACTCTGTCGACAGCCTTTCCGGCCGGAAGTTTCCCGGTCGGGAAGTCGTGGGTCTTGCGGCGGTGAAACCTTCAGGCCCGGTCTCGCAGCCCGGCCCGTGGACGCCGCGGGCGAGATTACCCGTCCGCGGCGCTCGCGGTATCACCGGCCCGGCGTCAGCCGAGTGAGGTCACTCGCCCGTCGCCTTCGCGATGATCTCCTTCGCCACGTTCGCGGGAACCTCGGCGTAGGAGTCGAACTGCATGCTGTAGCTAGCCCGGCCCTGGGTCTTCGACCGCAGGTCGCCGACATAGCCGAACATCTCCGACAGCGGCACCAGGGCGCGGACGACGCGGGCTCCGCCGCGCTCCTCCATCGCCTGGATGATGCCCCGGCGGGAGTTGAGGTCGCCGATCACGTCACCCATGTTCTCCTCGGGAGTGGTGACCTCGACGGACATCATCGGTTCGAGCAGCGCGGGGTCGGCCTTGCGGGCCGCGTCCTTGAGCACCATCGAACCGGCGATCTTGAACGCCATCTCGGACGAGTCGACCTCGTGGGCCTGACCGTCGAGCAGCGTCAGCTTCAGGCCGACCAGCGGGTAGCCGGCGAGTACGCCGTACTGCATCGCGTCCTGGGCACCGGCGTCGACCGAGGGGATGAACTCTCTCGGCACCCGGCCACCGGTGACGGCGTTGCTGAACTCGTACGTCGGCGAGTCGTTGGTCAGCGGCAGCGGCTCGACGCTGACGATGACCCGCGCGTACTGGCCGGAACCACCGGTCTGCTTCTTGTGGGTGTACTCGACCTTCTCCACCTTGCGGCGGATGGTCTCGCGGTACGCCACCTGCGGCTTGCCGATGTTCGCCTCGACGTTGAACTCGCGGCGCATCCGGTCGACCAGGATGTCCAGGTGCAGCTCGCCCATGCCGGCGATGACCGTCTGGCCGGTCTCCTCGTCGAGGCTGACCCGGAACGTCGGGTCCTCCTCGGCGAGCCGCTGGATGGCGGTGCCGAGCTTCTCCTGGTCGGACTTGGTCTTCGGCTCGATCGCCACCTGGATGACCGGCTCGGGGAAGGTCATCGACTCCAGGATGACCGCGTTCGCCGGGTCGCAGAGCGTGTCGCCGGTGGTGGTCTGCTTCAGACCCTGCACCGCGATGATGTCGCCAGCCTGGGCCGAGCTGCGCTCTTCCCGCTTGTTGGCGTGCATCTGGTAGATCTTGCCGATCCGCTCCTTGCGGTCCTTGGTGGAGTTGATCACCTGCGAACCGGACTCCACCTTGCCGGAGTAGACCCGCACGTAGGTCAGCTTGCCCAGGTGCTTGTCAGTCTGGATCTTGAAGGCCAGCGCGGAGAACGGCTCGCTCGGGTCCGGCTTGCGCTGCAGCGGGGTCTCGCCGTCGGTCGCGGTGCCCTCGATCGCCGGGATGTCCAGCGGCGACGGCAGGTACTCGACCACCGCGTCCAGCATCGGCTGGATGCCCTTGTTCTTGAAGGCCGAGCCGCAGAGCACCGGGTTGGCCTTGCCGGCGATGGTGGCCCGGCGGATGGCGGCCCGGATCTCCTCGACGGAGAGCTCGCCACCGTCCAGCGACTCGAGGTACTTCTCGGTGAACTCGTCGTCGACGCTGGAGAGCGTGTCGAGCAGCTTCTCCCGCCACTCGGCGGCGGAGTCGGCGAGGTCGGCCGGGACGTCCTCGATCGCGTAGTCCTCGCCCTTCTGGGTCTCGCCACGCCAGGTCAGCGCGCGCATCCCGATCAGGTCGACGACACCGATGTGGTCGCCCTCGAGGCCGATCGGGATCTGCAGCACCAGCGGGGTGGCGTTGAGCCGGTCGACCATCATCTGCACGCAGCGGAAGAAGTCCGCGCCGGTGCGGTCCAGCTTGTTGACGAAGCACATCCGGGGAACGTTGTACTTGTCGGCCTGACGCCAGACGTTCTCGGTCTGCGGCTCGACACCGGCGACCCCGTCGTACACGGCCACCGCACCGTCGAGGACCCGCAGCGACCGCTCGACCTCGACCGTGAAGTCGACGTGGCCGGGCGTGTCGATGATCTGGACTGTGTGGCCCTTCCACTCACACTTGGTGGCGGCGGAGGTGATGGTGATCCCCCGCTCCTGCTCCTGCTCCATCCAGTCCATGACGGCGGCGCCCTCGTGGACCTCACCGATCTTGTACGTGATACCGGTGTAGAACAGGATCCGCTCGGTGGTCGTGGTCTTACCAGCATCGATGTGCGCCATGATGCCGATGTTGCGTACCTTGGCGAGCGCGTCTGCGGCGGCCACTTCAATCCCTACTTATCGTCGTCTCGTCGGCGTAATCGCGACCGGTACCGGGCCCGGCGCGGCGGACCGCGCCGGACCCCGATCGGTCGTTACCAGCGGTAGTGCGCGAAGGCCTTGTTGGACTCGGCCATCTTGTGGGTGTCCTCGCGCCGCTTGACGGCGGCACCAAGACCGTTGCTCGCGTCGAGCAGCTCGTTCATCAGGCGCTCGACCATGGTCTTCTCCCGACGGGCCCGGGAGTACGTGACCAGCCAGCGCAGCCCGAGCGTGGTGGCCCGCTGCGGCTTGACCTCGACCGGCACCTGGTAGGTCGCGCCACCGACACGGCGGCTGCGGACCTCGAGGGTCGGCTTCACGTTGTCCATCGCCCGCTTCAGGATGACCACTGGGTCGGTGCCGGCCTTCTCGCGGCAACCCTCGAGGGCCTCGTAGACGATGCGCTCGGCCAGCTGACGCTTGCCGCGCAGGAGGATCTTGTTCACCAGCTGGGTCACCAGCGGCGAGTTGTACACCGGGTCCGCGACAAGCGGCCGACGCGGAGCAGGGCCCTTACGCGGCATGTCAGCTCTTCTCCTTCTTCGCGCCGTAGCGGCTACGCGCCTGCTTGCGGTTGCGGACACCCTGGGTGTCCAGCGAGCCGCGGACGATCTTGTAGCGCACGCCCGGGAGGTCCTTCACCCGGCCACCGCGAACCAGCACGAGGGAGTGCTCCTGCAGGTTGTGCCCGACGCCCGGGATGTAGGCCGTGACCTCGATCTGGCTGCTGAGCTTCACACGAGCGACCTTGCGCAGCGCGGAGTTCGGCTTCTTCGGGGTGGTGGTGTACACGCGCGTGCACACGCCGCGCCGCTGAGGGCTCCCCTTCAGCGCGGGCGTCTTGGTCTTACTCGTCTTGGCTTGGCGGCCCTTGCGGACCAACTGCTGGATCGTGGGCACCGGGTTTCTCCGCTCCCTTCGGCCGCCTAAATGCGACCGCGCGTGTCGTAGCCGCCCTCGCGAGTGGCTCTCCTACATTCCGACCAGGGCCGTCCGGTGACGGTCCCGGTACCCGCGGTCGGGCGTGTCGCCCGCTCGCGGTTTCCCGACGTCGTTGACCGGCGCCGGATTCCAGCCCATCGGCACGCTGGCGCGTCCCGACCTGTTCGACTTTGTCGTGCCACCGCTCGATGACCGCATGACGGCTCGGGCGCACGCACGAGTTGCCCGGGCATGCCCGGGCACGAGAGGAAAGAGTACCTACCCCGGGTAGGCACGTCAAAACAGGCCCCCGAAGGTCCTTGCCAGGGAGGTCCTTGACAACCTCACTGTCGACAGCCCTCGGGTCGGGGTCCGGCTCGTCGTGTCACCCGCAGCGGGCACTACCAGATGTCAGTGTACCGGCTGCCCCCGCCACCCCGCTCGGCGGGCCGCCAACCGGTCCGGGCCCGCCTTCCCCAGGTCCGGGCCGCCCTCGACAACCCGCTCCGGGCCGCCCTCGACAACCCGCTCCGGGCCGCCCTCGGCAACCGGCCGGGCCCGCCCACCGGGCCGTGACCGGGAACCCGGCCGCGCCCGTCCGTAGCCGGCGCGGCCGGACGGTCAGGCCTGGAGCAGCAGCGCCAGCGCGAGGGTGAGCAGGGTCAGCCCGAGTCCCACGGCACCGCAGCTGATCCCGGCCACGGCCACCCCCCGACCGCTGAACCGCACCGCCGACGCCCCCGTACCCGGCCGGCCGGCTCCCGGCGGTCCCGCCGACCACGGTGTGCCCGGACCGGACCGACCGATCTGCCGCTGCCCGAACACCCCGAGCAGCACGCCGGCGAGACCGAGCAGACCGGCCAGCACCGCGAACGCGCCGGCCGCCCAGCCGCCCCAGGTCGTGCCGGCCCCGGTCAACCCGAGACAGCCGACCACCCCCGCCACGAGGATCGAGGCGATGCCGACGACCAGCGCCGCGACCGCCGGCCCCGAGGTGATCGGCGGCACCTCGAGCTGGACGACGCCGAACGGCGTACCCGGCACCGGGTCGACCCGGCGCGGTGCGTGCCAGGACTCGCGGGGCGGCGCCGGCACCGGCCGGGCCAGCGGCCCGCCGGCCCCCGGCGGCCCCATCGGCGGTCCGACCCGCCCCGGGTACGCGGGCGCGGGATACCCGCCGCCCGACGACGGCACACCGGAGGGGTACGAGGTGACCGGCGACCCTGGCACCGCCGGCTGGTACGGCCCGCCCGGAGCGACCGCCCCCGGGCGCAGCGGTACGCCGGACGGTGCCGGTGGCAGCGGTACGGCGGAGGGTGCCGGAGCCGACGGCGGCACGGTCGACGGAACCGGAGCCGGCGGCAGCCAGGCGGGGTTCACCGGCGGCGCGGCGGGCTCCGGCGCGGTCGGCCGGGCCCACTCGCTGAGCGGCTCGGCCGGCCGCTCCACCCGTTCGGTGACCGGCTCGCCCGGCCGCTCACCGGACAGCGTGTACGAGGGCTGGAGGTAACGGGGTTCGTATCCGGGGGCGCCCGGCGGCGTCTCCGCTGCGCGGTCCGCAGCCGGTGGCTGCTCCTCCTGCGTCACGCCCAACCCCCCTGACCACCCGGACCGGCTCGGAGCGTACCGCCCGGCACCGGTCCGTCGCCGCCCGAATCTCCGCGTCGTGTCAGGCGCCAGGCTACCGCCGGGCCACCAGCCGTCCGGCGCGGGTGAACCGAACCGTCCCGACGCCGGGGCGCCGCGGTCACGGCACTCAGCGGCCCGGTGCCGGCGCCAGGCGGGCGACCACCACCCGCACCGGAGGACGGCCGGCGTCGGGCGGCCAGCCGCCGGCCGAGGGCCGTCAGTCGATCCCCGGGGCGAAGTCGTGACCGACCGGCGTGTCCGCGAGATGCAGCACCCCGATCACGGCCAGGGCGACCAGCGTGGTCAGCGCCAACACGAATCCGGCCCAGGCCAGCCGCTCGCCCCGGCGCAGCCAGGCCGCCCCGGTGAGGTAGCCGCCCGAGGCGTACGCCTCACGGCGGGCCTCCCGGGCCAACAGCATGGTGATGGTCGCTGGCACGATGCCGCCGACGAGCGGGCCGGTCAAGAGGGCGACCAGGCCGAGGGCGAAGACCGCGCGGGACTTGGTCGACCGCACCGGGTCGGGGTCGCGCGGATGGCGCAGCGCCGGGCCGGCGTCCACGACCGGCATCGTCTCCACCCGACCAGCCTACAAACCCGACCGCCCGTCAGACGCACGGTGCCCCCCACGTCGTCGGTGGACGACGTGGGGGGCACCGGAACCTCCTGCCTAGCGGTACGACCCGAAGTCGAAGTCGTCCAGCGGCACCGCCTGGCCGCTGGCCGGCCCGAACCCGTAGTCGGTCTCCGGGTACCCGGTCATCGAGTAGACCTTGGCCTTCGCCTCCTCGGTCGGCTCGACCCGGATGTTGCGGTACTTGCTGATGCCGGTACCGGCCGGGATGAGCTTACCGATGATCACGTTCTCCTTGAGGCCGATCAGCGAGTCGCTGCGCGCGTTGATCGCCGCATCGGTCAGCACCCGGGTGGTCTCCTGGAAGGAGGCCGCCGAGAGCCAGGAGTCGGTGGCCAGCGAAGCCTTGGTGATACCCATCAGCACCGGACGACCGGCCGCGGGCTCGCCACCCTCGGACACCAGCCGGCGGTTCTCCGACTCGAAGACCGCCCGGTCGACCAGCACACCCGGCAGGAACTCGGTGGAGCCCGAGTCGATCACCGTGACCCGCTTGAGCATCTGCCGGATGATGATCTCGATGTGCTTGTCGTGGATGAGCACACCCTGCGAGCGGTAGACCTCCTGGACCTCCTGGGTCAGGTGGACCTGGACCGCCCGCGGGCCGAGGATCCGGAGCAGCTCGTGCGGGTCGATGGTGCCCTCGGTGAGCTTCTCGCCGACCTCGACGTGACCGCCGTCGTGGACGTTCGGACGCAGCTTCACACGCTTCGAGATCTTGTCGTACACGATCTCGTCGCTGCCGTCGTCCGGGATGACGATGATCTTCCGGGACCGCTCGCCGTCCTCGATCCGGATCCGGCCGGGGGTGTCGGCGATCGGCGCCTTGCCCTTCGGGACCCGGGCCTCGAAGATCTCCTGGACACGCGGCAGACCCTGGGTGATGTCCTCACCCGCGACACCACCGGTGTGGAAGGTACGCATCGTCAGCTGGGTACCCGGCTCACCGATCGACTGGGCGGCGATGATGCCGACCGCCTCACCGATGTCGACCGACTTGCCCGTCGGCAGCGACCGGCCGTAGCAGGCCGCGCAGACCCCGAGCTTCGACTCGCAGGTCAGCACGCTGCGGACCCGAACCACGTCCACGCCGGCCGCGACGATCTTGTCGACCAGGATCGAGTTGAGGTCCGCGCCCCGCTCCGCGACCAGGTTGCCGTCGGCGCCCTTGACGTCGTCGGCCAGGGTACGGGCGTGCACCCCGGTCTCGGCGTGCGTGTGCACCACCAGCTTGCCGTCGGCACCCGTCTCGCCCACCTGCATGGTGATCGCCCGGTCGGTGCCGCAGTCCTCCTCGCGGATGATGACGTCCTGCGACACGTCCACCAGACGACGGGTCAGGTAACCCGAGTCGGCGGTACGCAGCGCGGTGTCCGCGAGACCCTTCCGGGCACCGTGCGTGGAGATGAAGTACTCCAGCACGGAGAGACCCTCCCGGTAGCTGGCCTTGATCGGCCGCGGGATGATCTCACCCTTCGGGTTGGCCACCAGACCACGGATCGCGGCGATCTGGCGGAGCTGGAGCAGGTTACCGCGGGCACCCGAGTTGATCATCTTCCACAGCGGGTTCTCCTGCGGCAGCGCCGTCTCCATCTCCTTGGCGACCTCGTTGGTCGCCTTGGTCCAGATCTCGATCAGCTCGAGGCGCCGCTCCTCCACGGTCATCAGACCGCGCTGGTACTGCTTGTCGATCTGCTCGGCCTGCTTCTCGTACTGCTCGAGGATCTCCCGCTTGCGCGGCGGCGCGATGACGTCCTCCATGCCGATCGTCACGCCGGACCAGGTGGCCCAGTGGAAGCCGGCCTCCTTGAGCCCGTCGAGCGTCGCAGCCAGCGCCACCTTCGGGAACCGCTCGGCGAGATCGTTGACGATCGCGGAGAGCTGACCCTTGCGGATCTCGTAGTTCACGAAGCGGTAGCCCTGCGGCAGGGTCTCGTTGAACAGCACTCGACCGAGGGTCGTCTCCACGGTCAGCGGCTCACCCGGAACCCAGCCCTCCGGCGAGGTCCAGCGCGCCGAGGCCGGGCCGTTGTCGACCTCGACGACGCCCCGCAGCCGGATCTTCACCGGGGTCTGCAGGTGCAGCTCACCGTTGTCGAAGGCCATCCGGGCCTCGGCGTCCGAGCTGAACACCCGGCCCTCGCCCACCTCACCCGGGGTCAGGTGGGTCAGGTGGTACAGGCCGATGACCATGTCCTGGGTGGGCATGGTGACCGGCTTGCCGTCGGCCGGCTTGAGGATGTTGTTCGACGACAGCATCAGGATCCGCGCCTCGGCCTGGGCCTCGGCCGACAGCGGTACGTGCACCGCCATCTGGTCACCATCGAAGTCCGCGTTGAACGCGGTGCAGACGAGCGGGTGGATCTGGATCGCCTTGCCCTCGACCAGCTGCGGCTCGAAGGCCTGGATGCCCAGCCGGTGCAGGGTCGGCGCCCGGTTCAGCAGAACCGGGTGCTCGCCGATGACCTCCTCCAGCACGTCCCAGACGACCGGCCGCTGCCGCTCGACCATCCGCTTCGCGGACTTGATGTTCTGCGCGTGGTTCAGGTCGACCAGCCGCTTCATCACGAACGGCTTGAACAGCTCCAGCGCCATCTGCTTCGGCAGGCCGCACTGGTGCAGCTTGAGCTGCGGACCCACCACGATGACCGAACGACCCGAGTAGTCGACCCGCTTGCCGAGCAGGTTCTGCCGGAACCGGCCCTGCTTGCCCTTGAGCATGTCGGAGAGCGACTTCAGCGGACGGTTACCCGGACCGGTGACCGGCCGGCCGCGGCGGCCGTTGTCGAACAGCGCGTCGACGGCCTCCTGCAGCATCCGCTTCTCGTTGTTGACGATGATCTCGGGCGCGCCCAGGTCGATCAGCCGCTTGAGCCGGTTGTTCCGGTTGATCACACGGCGGTAGAGGTCGTTCAGGTCCGAGGTCGCGAACCGGCCACCGTCGAGCTGCACCATCGGGCGCAGGTCCGGCGGGATCACCGGGACGCAGTCCAGCACCATGCCGAGCGGCGAGTTACGGGTGTTGAGGAACGCCGCGACGACCTTGAGCCGCTTCAGCGCCCGGATCTTCCGCTGCCCCTTGCCGCTACGGATGGTCTCGCGGAGGTTCTCCGCCTCGGCGTCCAGGTCCATGTTCTGGACCAGCGCCTTGATCGCCTCGGCGCCCATGCCGCCGGTGAAGTACTCACCGAACCGGTCGCGCAGCTCGCGGTAGAGCAGCTCGTCGGTGACCAGCTGCTTCGGCTCCAGCTTGCGGAAGGTGTCGAGGACCTCGTCCAGACGGTCGATCTCGCGCTGGGCCCGGTCGCGGATCTGGCGCATCTCGCGCTCTCCGCCCTCCTTGACCTTGCGCCGGACGTCCGCCTTGGCACCCTCGGCCTCCAGCTCGGCCAGGTCGGCCTCGAGCTTGGCGGCCCGCTTCTCGATCTCGGAGTCGCGGCTGTTCTCGGCCTGCCGCTTCTCGGCGAGGATCTCGTTCTCGATGGTGGAGAGGTCACGGTGCCGCGCCTCGGTGTCCACCCCGGTCACCACGTACGACGCGAAGTAGATGATCTTCTCGAGATCCTTCGGCGCCAGGTCCAGCAGGTAGCCGAGCCGGCTCGGCACACCCTTGAAGTACCAGATGTGCGTCACGGAGGCGGCCAGCTCGATGTGTCCCATCCGCTCACGCCGTACCTTGGAGCGGGTCACCTCGACCCCGCAGCGCTCGCAGATGATGCCCTTGAACCGGACCCGCTTGTACTTACCGCAGTAGCACTCCCAGTCCCGCTGCGGACCGAAGATCTTCTCGCAGAAGAGCCCGTCCTTTTCCGGCTTCAGGGTGCGGTAGTTGATCGTCTCAGGCTTCTTGACCTCGCCGTGCGACCACTGACGGATGTCGTCGGCGGTGGCCAGGCCAATCCGCAACTCGTCGAAGAAGTTGACGTCGAGCACGTTTATGTATCCCTCGTGTCGTGTCGTAACTGTTGCTAGCCCTCTGGGTCAGGGTCCGGGCGGCTCAACCCGCGGAGGGATCAAGCCTGACCGCCCAGAGCGGGTTGAGCCGCCCGGACCCCCTACCTCACACCTCTTCGACCGAGCTCGGCTCGCGCCGGGACAGGTCGATGCCGAGTTCCTCCGCGGCCCGGAAGACCTCGTCGTCGGTCTCGCGCATCTCCAGGGCCACACCGTCGCTGGAGAGCACCTCAACGTTGAGGCACAGCGACTGCAGCTCCTTGAGCAGCACCTTGAAGGACTCCGGGATGCCCGGTTCCGGAATGTTCTCGCCCTTGACGATCGCCTCGTAGACCTTGACCCGGCCCAGGACGTCGTCGGACTTGATCGTCAGCAGCTCCTGCAGGGCGTACGCGGCGCCGTACGCCTGCATCGCCCAGCACTCCATCTCGCCGAACCGCTGGCCACCGAACTGCGCCTTACCACCCAGCGGCTGCTGCGTGATCATCGAGTACGGGCCGGTCGACCGAGCGTGGATCTTGTCGTCGACCAGGTGGTTCAGCTTCAGGATGTAGATGTAGCCGACCGCGATCGGGTCCGGCAGCGGTTCGCCGGAGCGACCGTCGAAGAGCTGCGCCTTCCCGCTCGCGCCGATCAGCTGCTTGCCGTCCCGGTTGGGCAGGGTCGACGAGAGCAGACCGGAGATCTCCTCCTCCTTGGCGCCGTCGAAGACCGGCGTCGCCACGTTGGTGTCCGGCTCCGACTCGTGCGCGTCGATCGACCGCAGCGCCCGCTTCCAGTCGGCGTCGTCACCGTCGATCTTCCAGCCGGTCTTGGCCACCCAGCCGAGGTGTGTCTCCAGCACCTGGCCGATGTTCATCCGGCTCGGCACACCGAGCGGGTTGAGCACGATGTCGACCGGGGTCCCGTCCTCCAGGAACGGCATGTCCTCGACCGGCAGGATCTTGGAGATGACACCCTTGTTGCCGTGCCGGCCGGCGAGCTTGTCGCCGTCCTGGATCTTCCGCTTCTGTGCCACGTAGACCCGGACCAGCTCGTTGACTCCCGGCGGCAGCTCGTCGCCGTCCTCCCGGGAGAAGGTCCGTACGCCGATGACCGTGCCGGTCTCGCCGTGCGGCACCTTCAGCGAGGTGTCCCGGACCTCACGCGCCTTCTCGCCGAAGATCGCGCGGAGCAGCCGCTCCTCCGGGGTCAGCTCGGTCTCGCCCTTGGGCGTGACCTTGCCGACCAGGATGTCCCCGGTCACCACCTCGGCACCGATCCGGATGATGCCGCGCTCGTCGAGGTCGGCGAGCATCTCCTCGCTGACGTTCGGGATGTCGCGGGTGATCTCCTCCGGACCGAGCTTGGTGTCCCGGGCGTCGACCTCGTGCTCCTCGATGTGGATCGAGGTGAGCGCGTCCTGCTGGACGAGGCGCTGCGACAGGATGATCGCGTCCTCGTAGTTGTGACCCTCCCAGGGCATGAAGGCGACGAGCAGGTTCCGCCCGAGCGCCATCTCACCCTCGTCGGTGCACGGCCCGTCGGCGATGACCTGGCCGGCCTCGACCCGGTCACCCTCGAACACGACCGGCTTCTGGTTGACGCAGGAGCCGGCGTTCGACCGACGGAACTTGTGCAGCAGGTACGTCCGCCGGTGGCCGTCGTCCTGGTGCACCGTCACGTAGTCGGCGCAGAGGTCCTCGACCACACCGCCGACCTCGGCGACGACCACGTCACCGGCGTCGACCGCGGCCCGGTACTCCATGCCGGTACCGACCAGCGGCGACTCCGCCTTGATCAGCGGCACCGCCTGACGCTGCATGTTCGCGCCCATCAGGGCCCGGTTGGCGTCGTCGTGCTCGAGGAACGGGATCATCGCGGTCGCGACCGAGACCATCTGCCGCGGCGAGACGTCCATGTAGTCGACCGCGGTCGGCGCGACGAAGTCGACCTCGCCACCCTTGCGGCGGACCAGGACCCGGTCCTCGGCGAACTCGCCGTCGCTCTTCAGCGGGGCGTTCGCCTGGGCCAGGACGAACCGGTCCTCCTCGTCCGCGGTCAGGTAGTCGATCTGGTCGGTGACCCGGCCGTCGACGACCTTCCGGTACGGCGTCTCGATGAACCCGAACGGGTTGACCCGTCCGAAGGTCGAGAGCGCGCCGATCAGACCGATGTTCGGGCCTTCGGGCGTCTCGATCGGGCACATCCGGCCGTAGTGCGACGGGTGCACGTCCCGGACCTCGAAGCCGGCCCGCTCCCGGGACAGACCACCCGGGCCGAGCGCGCTCAGCCGGCGCCGGTGGGTCAGGCCCGCCAGCGGGTTGGTCTGGTCCATGAACTGGGACAGCTGCGACGTACCGAAGAACTCCTTGATCGCCGCCACCACCGGGCGGATGTTGATCAGGGTCTGCGGCGTGATCGCCTCGACGTCCTGGGTGGTCATCCGCTCGCGGACGACCCGCTCCATCCGGGAGAGACCGACCCGGACCTGGTTCTGGATGAGTTCGCCCACGGTACGCAGGCGCCGGTTGCCGAAGTGGTCGATGTCGTCGGCCTCGTAGCCCTCCTCACCGGCGTGCAGCCGGCAGAGGTACTCCACGGTGGCGACGATGTCGTCCTCGGTCAGCGTGCCGGTGGTGATCGGCACGGAGACTTCGAGCTTCTTGTTGAACTTGTACCGACCGACCTTGGCGACGTCGTACCGCTTCGGGTTGAAGAAGAGGTTGTCGAGCAGGGTCTGGGCGTTCTCCCGCGTCGGCGGCTCACCCGGCCGCAGCTTGCGGTAGATGTCGAGCAGCGCCTCGTCCACCCCGGCGATGTGGTCCTTCTCCAGGGTGGTCATCATCAGCTCGGACCAGCCGAACCGCTCGCGGATCTGCTCGTTGCTCCAACCGATCGCCTTGAGCAGGACGGTGACCGCCTGCCGGCGCTTACGGTCGATACGGACACCGACGGTGTCGCGCTTGTCGATATCAAACTCCAGCCAGGCACCCCGGCTCGGGATGACCTTGACGCTGGACAGGTCGCGGTCGGAGGTCTTGTCCGGCTGCTTGTCGAAGTAGACGCCCGGGGACCGGACGAGCTGGCTGACCACGACGCGCTCGGTGCCGTTGATGATGAAGGTGCCCTTCGGCGTCATCATCGGGAAGTCACCCATGAACACCGTCTGGCTCTTGATCTCGCCGGTGGTGTTGTTGGTGAACTCCGCGGTCACGAAGAGCGGCGCGCAGTAGGTCAGGTCCTTCTCCTTGCACTCCTCGATCGAGGCCTTGACCTCGTCGAAGCGCGGCGCGGAGAACGACAGCGACATGGTGCCGGAGAAGTCCTCAATGGGACTGATCTCGTCGAGGATCTCAGCGAGACCCGATCGGGCGTGCGGGTCGTCGGCCGACCGGCCCTGCCAAGCCTCGTTGCCGACCAGCCAGTCGAAGGACTCGTTCTGGATGGCAAGGAGGTTGGGGACCTCGAGGTGTTCGGTGATCCTGCCGAAGGAGATTCGGCGGGGCGCGAAAGCGCTCGACGTACGACTGGTCTTCGCAGGGCGGGAAGCTGCCAAGATGCGTCCTTCCGAGGACCGGTGCTGCAGAACGGCTGTTACGCGTGCACTCCAATGGCCCCACTAGAAACACCCAAAATCGGGCATTCCGAGCAGGGGTCAAGTCGGAAGGCAGCGCAAACTAGCAGTGTAGCCGAGCGGCTAACCGCTGTCCAGCCCACCACGGCAGGGCGTCGGAAAACGTGTCGCCGGCCCTCGGTCGGCAGCGCTCAACACGCCTCACACGTCCCGTACGCATCCCGCTAGGCCACAAGACCGGCGGCTGATGGTGCTGCCGCCGTCTTACCCAGGTGTCGGCCGTCGCAAGCGCGGAAGGTCTTGCTGATGTCAGCGTGCCTGCCGGTTCGTGCCGCGTCAAGGCCTGATGCCCGGGTCGGGTAACGACTTTACCGGGGTCGCCGCGTCGCACCGGCCGTCCGTCGGCCGCCGGGTCAGCCCTCCGGCGGGCCAAAGCCCTGATCATCGACGGTCGCAGGCTGTCAGCAGACGGAGACGGGCGGCGATCCGGTTCGTGTAGATCTCGGTGGTCGCCGTATCATTAAAAACCGGGTGGGGGGGGGGGGGGGGGGGGGGGGGGGGGTGGGGGGGGGGGGGGGGGGGGGGGGGGGGGGGGGGGGGGGGGGGGGGGGGGGGGGGGG